>JBHJOH010000001.1:0-36603 GCA_050329955.1 Acidimicrobiia bacterium
CCATCGACCCCGACACTCCACCCGGCCGCAGACGACTCAAACGACCCCCACCCACACCCATCACCTGACCAACGACCCAGACAGCGCCACCCCGGAACCACCGGGGCATCGACGCGTCATCGCTTGGGCGAAAGCGGTCAGCCCCCTTGACGGCCCGAATGACGCCAAACTGTGCCGGTGGATGAAAGCACCGAATGGTGGGACGTACGCATGGCCCGGAACCCTTCCGGGTCGATCTACACCTGCCCGTTGTGTGACGGTCCGATCCATGCGGCCACCGAGCACATGCTGATCACGCCCGAGGGCAACCCGAACCGCCGACGCCACGCCCACATCGAGTGTGTCCGCGAGGCGATCGGAGCAGGTCTTCTGCCGGGCCGCTCGGATGAGAGCGGCCCACGCAAGCGTTGGTTCGGCAGATGGCGGCGGTCGAGAGGTGCGTCTCCGTGAGCGGGCCATTCAAGATCGGCCGGCGTGGCCGCCGATGAAGTATCTGACCGGATATCCCCCGACCGAGCACGGACGCCCCGTCGATGCTGAGCCCACGCCTGTACACCGCTGCTACCGCCCTGGCCACCTTCGTTGGTGCTGTCATGTGGGTAACTCTCGCTCCGTCAGCCCCTTCTGATGGTGCGGTCGCCTCGGAGATGTTCCTCGACGAGGTTCCCGCCTCCGAGGGCTCAGAGATGATCCCTTACGACGACGGGTTCAACCACTTCGTGGTGCGGGTGGATCCTTCGGTGCTGCCTTCGTTCCGGGCGGCCGCCTCCGAGGGGTCATCTGGGGAGGCCGACGAGCGCCTTCGTATCGACTTGGAGCGTTACGAGTCCGGTGAGGACATTACCCCCGCCGACCTGCGGGAGATGGACCCGGCCCTGGCTCAGGCCCTCATAGAGCAGGGTCTCCTCCCCGCCGACGACCTCGTCGAGACCAGCGCCGTCGATTCCGGTGAAGTGGTCTCCTATCTGGCAGACCTCCCTGGTGTCGCCTCGGTGGAGTACCTGGGTGCGGACATGGCAGTGGTTCTGGTCGACGAGACGATCTCCATGGAAGATGTTGACGATCTTCCCGGGGTTGAGGCCCTGATGGAGGACATGTTGTTCCCTACCGCTTCCGCCGCCACCGACGAACTTTTCGACGCGGCCTGGCATCTTCATTCCGAAGGTCAGGTTTCCGGAGGCCAGACCTTTGTCCGCGACATCGATGTCGATGCTCCCGAGGCGTGGGACACGGCGAAAGGTGACGGTGTTGTCATCGCTGTTATCGATGGTGGGTTCACCACCGATCTTCCCGAGCTGGTCCCCAACCTGTGGTCGCCTCCCGGGGAGGTGTGTGGGAACGGTATCGACGACGACGGGAACGGGTATGTCGACGACTGCGGTGGTTGGGACTTCGCCCGCAACCAGCCGCTCCGCCCCTTTGACGGCACTTCCACCATGTATAGCGCTACGGCTCATGGCGTCTCGGTAGCCTCTATCGCCGCCGCTCCTGACAACAACGGTGGTGTTGTTGGTGTGGCCCCCGACTCGAAGTTGATGCTGCTCGGAGCGTCGGTGACTGGAACCGGAAACATCGGGTCGGCAGCTATAAGCGCAGTGCGTTACGCGATTGCCAACGGCGCTGACGCCATCAACATGTCATTCGGTGCGACCATGACCGACTTCACCTACCCACTGAATGAAGCCTACTGGGCCCCGGTTCTCAATGAGGCCGCAGCCGCAGGTGTGGTCGTGGTGGCTGCGGCCGGTAACTACCAGACTTCATCTCCGGTGACCCCCGCAACCTTTGTTGCCCAGCGGCCCAACGGCCTGTCGGTTGCTGCTTCCACGTTCACCGATAAGAGGGCATCGTTTTCGAGTTATGGCGACACGGTCGCGTTGTTTGCTCCGGGTGCTTCGGTGGTGACGAACTACCCGAACAACTACCCCAAGCGCGCCAATGGCACCTCATATGCGTCGCCTATCACCGTTGGTGCGGTAGCGGTGTTGGCGTCGGCGTATCCGAATGCCTCGGCCGCCGACCTGGTCACCGCCATCAAGGAGGGCGCCGACCGGGTCCCAGCCCTCGCCTCCTACGTCCCCGAGGGCCGTCGTCTCAACATCGACCGCTCCCTCGACTATCTGGCAGGCGCGCAACTCTCCAACTTCACCTTCACCAACCTGACCGGACTTCCCTCCACCGCCCGGGTGGCGGTGGAGGCACCGGCCGGCGACCAGGTGTCGTTCACGCTCGCCACCATGGTCGACGATCAGGTGATGTCGGTTCCCGACCGGCAGATCGCCTGGAACGGCCAGACGGCCACGACCGACGCCTCGGGCACCGTGACGTTCGCCGCCGACGTCGTTTCGGGCGTGGAATCGGACTTCGCCATTCCGGACCTTCCCGACGGCGCCTACGGTGTCGCCGCCCAGGTGAAGTCCGCTGGGTCTCCCGTCGACGTACCTGTGCTGTCGGTGTTCACGATCGGTGTTCCGACCCCGGTCACCAGCAGCACCACGGTGGCTGCGGAAGCGCCGAGCACCAGCGCTCCGATAGCGACCTCGACCACACTCCCGGCGGCACCGTCATCCACCATGCTGCCGCCCGACACCGCACCCACAACAACCACCATCGCCGCCACCACGACCACCAATCCCCCGGGCACCCCGGCGACACTGCCCTCGGCGCCCACCACCACGACCACGGCGCCTTCCGGGGGTGGGGGCGGCGGACCAGGCAGTGGCGGATCATCGAACGAACCAGCCAGCACAACCACCACGACCACTGCCTCCAGCAGCACGACCGCGCAACCAGATCGTGGCTCGGCGGGGACATCGCCGACCACCACCACGACAACTCCGCCCGTCAACCCGCCTGCCCCACCCGCAACGACCACCACCACGATCCGTCAGACGACCACCACCACGGCCGGGTCCCCGCCCGAAACCGTTCCACCGGGCCCCGGCACGGTGTCCACCCCGTCACCGTCGGGCATACGAGTGACATCGGTGTCACCGTCGGCCGTACCCACATCGGGCGGAACGGTCGTGGTCCGCGGGGAGAACTTCCCGGAGTATCCGATCGTCTCCGTGGGCGGGTCGCCGGCGACGGTCACCCAACGCCTGACGAGCCAACAGTTGGTGGTGGCGGTACGCCAGAGCGGGCCTGGGTGGACGTCGATCTCGGTTCATCCAATCGCCGACAGCTCCGACATCGCCACCCTCACCAATGCGTTCCAGTACGTGGATGCACCCACGGGTCCAAACGTGCCGTCGACCACGACCACAACCACGACAACGACGGCCCCGGGAGGCTCAGGAGGAGGCTCGACCGGAGGTGGAGCCGGCACCACCTCGACCACGACCATCCCTGTGACCACCTCCACGACGCTGGCGTCCGGCGGCGGTCAGGGCGGCGGTGCGACCAGCACGAGCTCCACGTCCACCACGTCCACCACGTCCACCACGGTGGCATCGTCGACCACGACGATCCCCGCCACCCCCACCATCTCCGGAAGCCTGAGGGTTGCACCACCTTCGACGGCATGGAACATCACGCCGTCGGTGCAGACCGGAAGTGCACCGTCATCACTGGCGGGAGTCGACCAGTCGACGTGGAACTCGGCGTTCTCCACCGGCGGGGCGTCCACCGGGGTTCGACTGACACCGTGACCCGGGAGGCGGGCAATCCGCCAAAGGGTCACAGCCCGAGGACGGCCCGGAGCCCGTCGTCGATGTCGTCGACGAGCAGCGGTGGCAGGAGGCCCGCCTCTTCAGCCAGCAGCGCCCGAGCGACGAGTTCCAGACCGAGAGGCACCGCAACCGAGTCCTTCGGCAGCCCCGTGGCCTTCGCCGGGAGGAGCACATTGCCTCCCAATCCCGCCCTGTCGAGGTTCGACGTCACCGGGACGACGTGGGTCTGCCACACCGAGACCCCGAGAACGTCATCGGAGGAGACGACGACACAGGGTCGGCGCTTGTCCAGGTCGATCCAGTAGACCCCGCCTCGTCTCACCACGGCGCTGACCTGTCCATCCGGGCCAACGCCTCGCGCGATTCGGCTTCCGTCGGCGGCTCGACCTGGGCCAGGGCGGCGTCGGCGAGCAACTGTTGGGCGAAGGTCATGCCGGTGCGCGTGGCGGCGTGACGCCGAAGTTGGTCAGCCACCCACGTCGAGAACGGGACGTCGAGGCTTTCGATGATCGGCACGACATCATCCGGCAGACTGATCGTCTTGTTGGGCACGTACGTATCTTACCTACGTATGCGGAGACGGGGTGGAGTTCCCTCACGGCCGAACCTGTGGACACCGATGACCGTCTCTTCAATTGGCCCTCAGTCCGAAGTTGTCATTGGTGATCGTCAGGTCGCCGAGTACCACCACTTCGCCTTCGGACGTGGTTACCTCCAGCCCAGCGATGCTGATCGTTGAAGGGCCGGCTGCGAAGTCATCGCGCGGAGCCTCGACCCAGGTGATCGTTCCGCCAGTGACTGGGATACGATCGAGCTCGACCGGTGTTGGATCCTCGTCGGTGGAGGTGTCACTGCACCAGTTGGCGTAGAGGTTCTCACCGAACAAGAGGTAGCCATCCCAGTCCGGATGCGGAAGCGCCACGGCCTCTTCGGGCGGGAAGGCCGCGTCGAGTGCGGCCCGCCGGTCGTACTCGAGCCGAAGAGCGATCGTGCCATCTTCATTGCCCAGCCAGAACCCATAGTTGCACTGATGGGTGACGGAAAGATCACCCAACGCCGGCAAGACCTGCGCTGGCTCGTCTCGCTCGGCCGGCGTCCCGTTCTCTCCGTACGATGCCAGCACGGTCCCGTCGGCGGCGTACGCAACCAGCTTCGGGTCCTCCACCAGACCGTTGTCGTCGAGGAAGCTCTTGTCCAGGGGCAGCATCGCCGCCCTGCCGACCGGGCGTTGCCACCCCAGATCGATGCCCGCTGCCGATAGCGAGACCACGGACGTCTCAGGCGGCAGGGCGAGCCACTCGAGATACCCTCCGCTCTCGACCACGCCGCCCTCGATGGTCTCCCTCCACGATCCGAATGTCGGAAGACCCTCTGGCGGGACATCCGTAATCGACCCGCAGCAGTTGAGCGGAGTTCCGTATATGCGTCCGCTCCAGTTCCCGAATGCGTACTCGAAGACGAGATCCAACACCGACGGTGGAGCGACAGAAAACAGGAACATCGGCTCACCGTCGAACTCGCCCAGGTAGACGACTTTGTCCGGGGAACGCTCGGACCACGCGCCGAGGCCTTCGAGTGCCTCGAGCGCTGCCACATCGGGATCCACCGGCTCGAAGGACAGATCGGGGCCTAGAGCGGAGGTGTCGAACTGCGGCTCGGGACCGATCTCCCCCAGCCACACCACCTCGCTTCCGGGTGCCTGCCCCGAAACGCTGGCGGGGATCATCGCCACGGCGACCTCGGTCACTCCGCCATCGGCCACGATCGACGGCGTGACCGCAGCCGGTACCAGTAGCAAGCCGTAGGCGACGCCCAATCCGAGCACCACTCCCCCCAGCCGGCGGACGGTTCGACGCCGCCGTCCGCGCTGCATCGCAGCGTGATGGCCCCTCCGCCGAGGCGTGGCGAGCTCGCCGGCCATCACCTCCAGTGACTCTCTGACTGCGGATTCCATGTTCATGTCATCTCCTGTCGCAGTTGGGCCATGGCCCGGTGCAGGCGGCTCTTCACGGTGCCGGGACGCAGGCCGAGGGCGGTGGCGATCTCGGCCTCGGACCAGTCCTGGAGGTAGCGGAGGACCACGACCTCGCGGTGCTCGGGTGACAACCGCCGCAACGCCGGCGCCAGGCCCGGCTCGAACACCGGGTGTTCAGCCGACGGTGTGTCACCGTGAAGTGTCCGTTGCCGGCCGATACGCCGCAGCCACGACCTCGCCCAGTTGACGGCGACCCGATAGACCCAGCCCTCCGGGTTCTCCATCCGGGACACCGACGACCAACGTTCGAACGCACGGGTCATCGCCTCGTCGACGGCCTCGGCGGCCAGACCGGGATCACCGAGGACGATCACCACCGGCCGGTAGACACCCTCCCAGGCGGAGGCGTAGAACGCCTCGAACGTCGTAGCCCTGAGCCGAACCGGGTCGGCGGAGTCCTGCATGTCCATGAACGCCCGAGCCGGGGGCCCGGTTCCACGATTTCCCGGTCAGGCGACCGCGCGGGGCCCCAGCAGTTCGCGCAACTCGGCGTAGAGCGCCGAACGGAGTTCGACCCGGAACTCGTCGGAGAGTTTCAACACCTTGTGGCTGGAGCCGTTCACCATGTGCAGCATCACCGGGGTGGTGCCGGGGTGGCTGGCCAGCACCTCTTTGAGGCGACCCACCAGGTCGGGTGACAGGCGGGTGGCGGGGATCTCCAGCTTGAGGACACCGTCGGCCTTGATGTGAAGCTCTTTGATCTCGCGGGCCATCAGCTTGATGTCCTCGCCCCGGTGGTCGAGGCGACCCGAGATCAGCACGATCCCGTCCTCCTGCACCATCGAGGCGTACTCGGCGACCGTCTTGGGGAAACAGGCCACCTCGACCCCCGACTCGAGATCCTCGAGCCGGAAGAACATCATGGCGTCGCCCTTCTTGGTGTAGCGACGGGTGATGCCGGTGATCATGCCGCCCACCGTCACGTTGGCGCCGTCGGAGGAATCCCACAGCGCCAGCACCGGGGTGGCACCAGCAGCCCGCAGCGTCGACGCCATCGAAAGCAGCGGATGGTCGGAGATGAACAGGCCGAGCATCTCCTTCTCGAAGGCGAGTTTTGTCTTCTGACCCCACTCGTCTTCAGGCACCTCGTAGGAGCCGGCCTGGACCTCGGAAACCTCGCCACCGAACAGCGAATACTGGCCCTGCTCCTCGTTGCGGCGCCGGTCGACGATGGCGTCGACGATCTCCTCGTACTTGGTGAACAGGCCCTTGCGGGAGTATCCGAGCGAGTCGAACGCACCGGCCTTGATGAGCGACTCGATGGTGCGTTTGTTGAGGACGTCGATGTCGACCCGCTCACAGAAGTCGGGGAAATCGGCGAAACGTCCGGTGGCGGTGCGGGCCTCGATGATTCTCTCCACCACCGCCTCACCGACGTTGCGCACCGCCGACATGCCGAAGCGGATCTTGCCGTCGGCGACGTTGAAGTCGACCAGTGACTCGTTGACGTCGGGTACCTGCACTTCGACGCCGATCGAACGGCACTCCGACAGGTACAGGGCGGTGCGGTCCTTGTCGCGCTTGGTTGAGGTGAGCAACGCCGCCATGTATTCGGCCGGGTAGTGCGCCTTGAGGTAGGCGGTCTGGAACGCCACATAGGCGTAACAGGCCGAATGGCTCAGGTTGAAGCCGTACCCGGCGAACGGCTCGACCGAGTCCCACAGTTCCTTGCCGAGCTTCTCGGGGTGGCCCTGGGCGACACAGCCGGCGACGAACTTCTCCTTCTGGGCGTCCATCACCGCCTTGATCTTCTTGCCCATCGCCTTACGCAGGTCGTCGGCTTCGGACATCGAGTAGCCGGCCATCTCCCGGGCCAGCCGCATCACCTGCTCCTGATAGGTGATGATGCCGAACGTCGATTCGAGGAACGGCTGGGTGGCCGGATGCGGATAGGCCACCGGTTTGCGACCGTTCTTGCGTTCGGCGTACTCGGTGTGCATGTTCATGCCCATCGGACCGGGGCGGTAGAGGGCGTTGACGGCAATGATGTGGTCGAAGGTCTCGGGACGGAGCAGCCGGATCAGCGCCCGCATGGCGGTGCCTTCCAGCTGGAACACACCGATGGTGTCGGCCCGCTGCAACAGCTCGAAGGTCTTGACGTCGGTCAGATCCACGTTGTCGATGTCGACCGTGACGCCGTGGCCCATGTCGACCAGCTCCAGGCAGCGCTCGATGGTCGACAGGTTGCGCAGACCCAGGAAGTCCATCTTGAGCAACCCGAGCGCCTCGACCGCCCCCATTTCGTACTGGGTGACGATCTCGGAGCCGTCGCCCTTCTGCTGGATGGGGATCACCTCGACCAGCGGCCTGGGGGCGATGACGACGGCGGCGGCGTGGATCGAGTCCTGGCGACGCAGCCCTTCGAGACCCTTGGCGGCGTCGACCACCCGGCGCACCTCGGGATCGTTGTTGTACTCCTCGCGCAGTCCGGCGGCGTTGGAGTACCAGTCCTTGACGTCGGAGTCGGCATCCGAGGAGGGCTGCTCCAGGCACTGGGTCAGCGACGGCTCCTTGCCGAGGATGGCCTGCGGCATCAGCTTGGCCACCCGGTCGCCCAGCGAGTACGGCAGCCCGAACACCCGGGAGGCGTCGCGGATGGCCTGCTTCCCCTTGATGGTGGAGAAGGTGATGATCTGGGCGACGTGGTCGGACCCGTACTTCTCGGCGGCGTACTTGATGACGTCGGCCCGGTAGCGCTCGTCGAAGTCCATGTCGATGTCGGGCATGGACTTACGGCCCGGGTTGAGGAAACGCTCGAACAACATTCCGTAGCGGAGCGGGTCGAGGTCGGTGATGCGCAGGCAGTAGGCGATGATCGACCCGGCGGCCGACCCACGGCCGGGTCCGGTGCGGATGCCCTGCTCCTTGGCGTAGCGGATCAGGTCCCACACGATGAGGAAGTAGGCGGGGAAGCCCATCTCGCCGATCACCTTGAGCTCGAACTGGACCCGCTCGATGACGTCCTCGGGGAGCGGGTCCCCGTAGCGCTCCTTGGCACCCTCGTACACCAGGCGTTCCAGATAGCTGGTCTCGGTTTCACCCGCCGGCACCGGGAAGGCGGGCAGCAGGATGTTGCCAAACTCGAACTTCACGTCACAGCGTTCGGCAATGAGCAGCGTGTTGTCGCACGCCCCCTCGTAGTCGTCGCCGGGGAACAGGGCACGCATCTCGGCGGCGGACTTCAGGTAGAAATCCTTGCCGTCGAACTTGAACCGGTTGGGCTCGTCGATGGTGGCACCGGTCTGGATGCAGAGCAGCACGTCGTGCGCCTCCGCCTCCTCCTTGCGGGTGTAGTGGGCGTCGTTGGTGGCCAGCAGCGGGGCACCGAGACGGCGCGAGATCTCCAGCAGGTCGGGCATGATGCGGCGCTGCGCCTCGATGCCGTGGTCCTGGATCTCGATGAAGTAGTTGTCCTTGCCGAAGATGTCCTGGTATTCGGCCGCCACCCGCAGGGCGGCGTCGAAGTCGCGCACCGAACCGGCGTTGCCCTCCTCACGGGAGGCGTCGGGGGCCAACAACTGGGGTACCTCTCCACCGAGACACCCGGAGGTGGCGATGAGGCCCTTGGCGTGCTGGGACAGGATCTCGCGGTCCATGCGCGGCTTGTAGTAGTACCCCTCGAGGTAGGCCCGGGAGGAGAGCTGCATCAGGTTGCGGTAGCCCTCGTCGTTCTCGGCGTACAGCAGCATGTGATGGCGCACGTTCTGGCTGCGGGCGGGTCGGTCGACCCGGGAGCCGGGCGTGGTGTAGGCCTCGATCCCGATGATCGGTTTGATCCCGGCCTTCTCGGCGGCCCGGTAGAAGTCGATGACGCCGTACATGACGCCGTGGTCGGTGATCGCCACCGCCGGCTGGCCGTCGGCCGCAGCAGCAGCCACCACGTCCTTGACCCGTGCGGCACCGTCGAGCATCGAGAACTCGGTGTGCAGATGCAGGTGGGCGAAGGAGTATGAGCTGGTCATTTCCGCATGGGGTCCGAGTTACACAGGTGTGATTTCCCTAGACCGAGAACTTAGCACCGGAGACCCCGGCGGTCGACAGCGCGAATTCCTCTGATCACCCGGCTTCTACAGCTGGGTCGAGAGGATCGCCGCCAGCAGCACCGCCAACCCGACGGCGATGCGGGCCGGGGGGTTCTTGAGCAACGGCTGCGACGTCCACGCCCAGCCGATCACGAATCCGGCGATGAGACCGCCGAGATGAGCCTGCCACGACACCCTCGGCAGGAAGAACGGGATGGCGGCGTTGAGGATCAGCAGACCACCGAGTTGATTGAGCAACTGACGACCCCAGGCCGTGCCACGACGGCGCACCGCCGGCGCCAGCCAGGCGCCCACCAGCCCGAACACCGCACCCGAGGCCCCCACCCCGGGAGCGACGGGTCCGATGAAGTAGGCGAAGGTCGAACCGACCGCGGCCGATGCCAGGAACAGGCTCAGGAACGACAGGCTTCCCAACTGGCGTTCGAGCTGCGGACCGAGCTGATAGGTGATGAGCATGTTGAAGCCGACGTGGATGAGACCGGCGTGCAGCGTCACCACCGTCACCACCCGCCACCACTCCCCCGCCTCCACCCCGGGCGGCCACATGGCCAGCGCCGTGAACAGCTGGTTCCACAGTGGTGCCGCCACGAACGACAGCACCTGGATGGCGGCGGCCACCGTGATGATCGAGAAGGTGACCGGGGCGGTGGCGAACGAGGCCTTTGGCGCCACCAGATCCCGGGCGGTGATGACCTTCTGGGGCCCCGCCTGGCGTAGGCACTCCGGGCATCGTTGCCCGACAGCGGCGTCGATCGAGCACGACGGGCAGATCGGACGGTCGCATTCGGTGCAGGCCAGGCCGGTGGGCCGGTCGGGATGCCGGTAACAGAAGGTCTCGACGGTGTCGGTCACATCGTCACCGTACCCGCAACGGCCGGGTAATCGAGTCCAACCTGATACGTTGCACCTGTGACCGAGACGACCAACTCCACGAAGACGATCGGGCTCCTCACCGCCGGGGGCGACTGCCCCGGGCTCAACGCCGTCATCCGGGCGGTGGTGGCCCGGGTGGTGGGCACGGGAAGCCGGGCGGTGGGCATCATGAACGGCTGGGAGGGCCTGATGGACGGCGACACCCGCCCGCTCACACGCGACGACGTGCGGGGGATCCTGAGCCGGGGCGGCACCATCCTCGGGACCTCGCGTAAGGACCCCTACGTGCACGGCAACGGTTACGCCAGCGTGCGGCCCGCCCTGGAAGCTGCCGGGATCGACACCGTGGTGGTGATCGGCGGGGACGGCTCACTGCGCACCGCCTCGCTGCTCGCCGGCGAAGGCATGGGCGTGATCGGCGTGCCCAAGACCATCGACAACGACATCGGCGCCACTGACGTCACCTTCGGATTCGACACCGCCGTGCAGATCGTCACCGACGCCATCGACCGGCTCACCACCACCGCCGAGGCCCATAACCGGATCATGGTGGTCGAGGTGATGGGCCGCACCGCCGGCTGGATCGCCATCGCCGCCGGCGTGGCGGGCGGGGCTGAGGCCATTCTCATCCCGGAGGTCCCCTACGACCTCAATGCCCTGGCCGATCACATCAGAGAGCGCCACGAGCGGGGGCGTTCCTACTCGATCGTGGTAGTCGCCGAAGGAGTCGAGCCACCGGCGGGCGTCGCCGTTCATTCGAGTGTCGACGCTTTTGGGTTCGCCCGGCTGGGCGGCGTTGCCAACGTGATCGGCCCCATGCTCGAATCTCTCACCGGGTTCGAGACCCGGGTCACCGTGCTGGGCCACCTACAGCGCGGTGGAACGCCGACCGCCTACGACCGGATCCTCGCCACCCGGTTCGGGATCGCCGCCGCCGAGGCGGCCCTGGCAGGCAGGAGTGGCGTGATGGTGGCCCTGCGCGGCCAGTCGATCGTCACCGTCGAGCTGGCGGAAGCATGCGCCGAACCGCGCCTCGTCCCACCCTCCCGCTGGGACGAGGCCCGCTGGTTCATGACATAGGGCCCGGTCGGGGACCCAGCCGGACTCACGCCCTGGTGCGCATCGCCGACACCATCCGACCGATGTCGCGGCCCGCCGCCAAGGCGGTGTCGTTGCCCCAGGAGTAGTGGATGCCCCCGTAGAGCCGGGAGATGGCCGCTTCTTCGGCACCCTCGAGGAACGACGAGAACGACCGCGCCGGATACACGCCATGGTGGGTGTCATCGGTGTAGGCGTAGTCGTCGCCGAACAGGTCGGTGAGGACCTGGGCCGCCGCCCCCGACTGGGTGGAGTGACCCGAACCGTGCTCGGGGAACGGTGGAGTCACCAGCAGCGACAGCCACCCGGGGTCGATGACCCGTTGGATGTAGGTTACCGGTCGCAGGAGGTTCCACTTGTACTTGGCGTACCAGCACTGGATGAAGGCATCGGCCACCGCCATGCCCACTTTGGCGTAGGCCTCGGCGGCCTCGCCCAGGCTCAGGTTCTTCTCGCGGATCACCTGGGAGGCGGTCGAGACGGAATGCCCGGGAGGGGTGATCGTGCCGGCACCGTCGCCCCAGAAGCGGGCGATGAGCTCCTGATCGGCGGTCAGGTTGGCCTTCACCTCGTACACCTCGAGGCCCGCGCTGTGGAACGGCGATCCCGGCTCCTCGGAGTACGGGATCGGTGGGTCGATGACCACACCTTCTCCGTGTCCGATCACAAAACACCGGTTCTCCCCCCAGTAGGCCTGCAGCGGAGTCGGCGGAAAATTGGGAGGGGTCGGCACCCAGTACTCCGGCCCCACCGGCATCGAGTAGGCGGGAAAGTTGTTCAACTGCCCCTGATGGCCACCATCCGTCGTCGACCACGTATACACCGACTTGGCCATCAGCGTCCCTCGTCGGACCGAGCGGCTGAACATCGTCGACGACAGCCCCACGCGGTAACGGTCCTCGAAGGACTTGCGGAGTAGGGCGTTGGCCTTACGTTCGGGGAGCGGGGCGTTCGGGAACAGCAACGACAGGATCGTCGCCATCGCCGAGTTGGCCACCAGACCCCACGCCAGTCCCGAAGGAGCGCCGTTGATGTGGGGGATGGCGGAGTTGGTGCGGGTCAGCGACCGGTACCCGGGCATCCCCACCACCAGTGCCTGATAGAGCGTGACGCCGGCATACCCCAGTGCCCGTGAGGCCACCGGAGGCGTGAAGCCCGGGGTGGCCTTCACCAATTGGAGGGCCCGATCGAACCACGCCGTGGCCACCTCGTGGTCGAAGTCGAGCACGGTGTTGGACGTGGCCGCCCAGGCGGTGGGAGCGGACAGGCCCCCGAATGCGGCTGCGCCGACGGCGGCACCGCTCAACTTGAGAAACGTGCGTCGATCGACCGAAGTCGTGTCTTCCATCCGAAACCTCCCCACTCGGGCCTCACGGCCACCACCCACAACGGTTCCGATGGGCCGGCCCCATCCGGACTCCATCACACCCTCAAGGATTGTCGGGTATCAGACGTTTGTCAATGATCAATCACCACGAAGCGTCACAAATGAGACCAACGAATCAGACAGAAGAACGCAACGAACGCTCAGAGGGCGTCGAGCACGGTCTGCAGATCGGCGGGCAGCAGGCTCTCCACCTCGACCCGGGCACCGGTCATCGGATGATCGAACGCCAAGCGGGCCGCATGCAGGAACACCCGGGGCGAGTCGACCCGGGCCGGTTTGCCATACCAGCGATCACCGATGACGGGATGGCCGATGGCCGACAGATGCACCCGGATCTGATGGGTTCGGCCGGTCTCGAGCTGCACCTCGAGCAACGACACACCCTCGCTGGCAGACTCCTGAACCCGCCGGTAGTGGGTGCGTGCGGGCCGCCCGAAAGGCGTCACCATCCGCCGGGTCGGTTTGGCGGGGTCGGGGCCGATCGGGGCGTCGATCGTCCCCCGGGGAGCATCGAAGATGCCATCCACCAGGGCGATATAGCCCCGCTCCACCGCGTGAGCAGCGATCATCTTCGAGAGAGCGTCGTGAGTGGGCTGGGTCCTGGCCACCACCAAGAGGCCGGACGTGTCCTTGTCGAGCCGATGGACGATCCCCCACCGGGGATCCTCACCGACCCCACGAATCTCGGGGTAACGGTGCAGCAGACCCGACGCCAGCGTGGCCACGGCAAGACCCGCACCGGGATGTACCACCAGACCTGCCGGCTTGTCGACCACCAGGAGGTGGTCGTCCTCGTAGCGGACTGTGAAGTCGACGTCCTCGGCCCACAGCAACTCGGCGATGTCGGGGAGCTCGAACTCGATCGTGTCCCCGGCGGACAACCGCCGGCGAGGAGTGATCGGTTCGCCATCGACCAGCACCCCACCGTCGTCGACGACCCGCCGGGCGAGCGCCCGGCTCAGGCCGCCCAGCACGGCGACCACCTTGTCGGCCCGCTCGCCGTCGAGGAAGACCGGGACGGCGTGGCGTTCCATGGTCAGGCCTCCACCTTTTCGGATCTCGACTGGACCCACGCAACGATGAACAGGAGCACCACCGAGATCGTGATGGCCGAGTCGGCGAGGTTGAAGATCGGGAAGTTGGGGAACTGGATCCAGTCGATCACGTGACCGTCGAGGAATCCATCCGCCCGGAAGATCCGATCGGTCAGGTTGCCGACGGCGCCCCCCATGATGAGACCGAAGGCGACCACCTCCGCCGTGGGGCGGGGCTGGCGCAACGCCACCAGCACGACCACCACAGCAACCACCGCAGCCAACGCCAGATACGAGCCGCCGTCCTGGAACATCGAGAACGATGCGCCGGGATTCTCTCCGAAGGTGAAGGCGAGAACTCCGGGTATGACCGTCAGTGGCCCGTCGGCGAACGACGCCGCCGCGATCCGTTTGGTCCAGAGGTCGGCGGCGATGACGGCGATCGCCACCGGGACCGCCAGCAGATAGGGCTTCACCCCTTCTTGGAGGCGCAATTCACACACATGGTGGCGTAGGGCAGGACCTCGAGCCGAGCCATCGGGATCTCCACGCCGCAGGATTCACAGAATCCGTAGGTGCCTTCCCCCACCCGGACGAGCGCCCGTTCCACCTTGTGGAGCAGGTCCATGCTGTTGCGCTCGAGCGACAGCTCCTTCTCGTACTCGAACTTCATCGAGCCGGCATCGGCACTACCCGGGTCGGGGCTGCGGTCCGCCGAAGTCTCGGTGAGTCGCGCTTCTTCGAGCTCATGCTCGTGTTCAGCAATGAGATCGGAGAGTCGTTGCCGCTCCTCCTCGAGCTGAGCCTGGAATTCCTTGAGTTTCGCCTTGGCGAGCGCCTTGGCCATTGATTCACCTACTGCGGGGAGCGGGGAGCGTACCAGTAGTCGCCGGGTTACCGGGAGTGCCGAAAGACCTGTCGGACGCGCGTGACCGGGTGAACCCTGCCCGCCCGAGCCGTTACCATCCCTGGCCCCCGACCTGGAGCAGTAGGTGAGTACGTCCGACTTCCCACGGGTCGACCCCCGCGTCGACTTCCCCGGCCTCGAGCACGAGGTGCTGGACCTGTGGGACGAGATCGACGCCTTCGCCGAGTCGGTCCGGATGCGCCCCGCCGACAACGAGTACGTCTTCTACGACGGGCCGCCGTTCCCCACCGGCAACCCCCATTACGGCAATCTGTTGGCCGGGGTCATCAAGGACGTGGTGCCCCGCTACTGGACGATGCGTGGCTACCGGGTGGAGCGACGCTTCGGATGGGACACCCACGGGCTTCCGGTGGAGATGGAGGTCGAGAAGCTGCTCGGCATCTCCGGTCCGCGTCAGATCGCCGAGTACGGCATCGCCGAGTTCAACGAGGCGTGCCGATCGCTGGTGCAGGCCAACACCGAGTCATGGCAGACGGTGACGCGCCGGCTGGGGCGCTGGGTGGACATGGAAAACGACTACAAGACCATGGACACCGACTTCATGGAGTCGGTGTGGTGGGTCTTCAAGCAGCTCTGGGACAAGGGCCTGGTCTATCAGGACTTCAAGGTGCTCCCATACTCGTGGGGAGCCACCACGCCGCTCTCGAACTTCGAGGCCAACCTGGACTACCGGGAGACCGACGACCCTTCCATCACCGTCCGGCTCGAAGTGGTGGAAGGCCGGGGCGATGTCGCCGCCGGCGACTTCCTGCTCATCTGGACCACCACCCCATGGACGCTCCTCGGCAACCTCGCCGTGGCTGCCGGCGAGGACATCGACTACGTCCGCATCGACGACGAGACCGGGCGGTTCTGGATCGCCGCCGATCGGGTGTCGGCCTACTGGAAGGACGGCCCCGACCCGGTGGCCACCGTGCGTGGCTCGGAGCTGGCGGGTGTGTCGTACCGCCAGCCCTTCAACCACTTCGAGACCGAGCGGGATCGGGGTGCGTTCCGGGTGATCATGTCAGATGACGTGACCATCGAGGACGGCACCGGGCTGGTCCACATGGCCCCCGCCTACGGCGAGGCCGACTTCCTGGCGTTGCAGGCGGCGGGCCTCGATGTGCTGGTCGACCCGGTCGACGCCGAAGGCCGCTTCACCGACGAGGTGCCCGAGGTCGCCGGCATGAACATCAAGGACGCCGACAAGGTCCTCATGACACTCCTCAAGGAGATGGGGGTGCTGGTCCGCCAGGACCGGATTCGCCACTCATATCCGTTCTGTTACCGCACCGGGACCCCGCTCATCTACAAGGCCATCCCCACCTGGTTCGTGAAGGTGGACCCCGAGAAGATGACCTCCCAGAACGAGTCGATCCACTGGGTGCCCGAGTACGTCGGCTCCCGCCGCTTCGGCAACTGGCTGGGCGGAGCCCGGGACTGGGCGATCAGCCGCAACCGGTACTGGGGATCGTGCATCCCGGTATGGAGCTGCGACAGCTGCGACGAGACGGAGTGCATGGGTTCGATCGAAGACCTGGAACGCCGCAGCGGCGTCCGCCTCGACGACCTGCACAAGCACATCGTCGACCCCGTCACCTTCCCGTGCCGGCAGTGCGCCGGTGTCATGGTCCGGGTACCCGAGGTGCTCGACTGCTGGTTCGAGTCGGGCTCGATGCCCTACGGACAGGTGCACTACCCCTTCGAGAACCGCGAACGGTTCGAAGCCACCTTCCCGGCCCAGTTCATCGCAGAAGGCCTCGACCAGACCCGCGGATGGTTCTACACGCTCCATGTGCTGGCCACCTCGCTCTTCGACCGGCCTTCGTTCCAGAACTGTGTCGTCAACGGGATGATCCTGGCCGAGGACGGACGCAAGATGTCCAAGAGCCTCAAGAACTATCCTGACCCCAACGAGATCTTCGACGATCTGGGCGCCGACGCCCTTCGGGCGTTCCTGATCAACTCGCCGGTGCTTCGGGCCGAACCGCTCCGGTTCTCCAAGGACGGTGTGAGGGAAGTGGTCCGCACCGTCCTGCTACCGCTGTGGAACACCTACAGCTTCTTCACCACCTACGCCGAGGCGGACGGGATCACGCTGG
The DNA here is from genome assembly GCA_050329955.1 of Acidimicrobiia bacterium. Lineage (GTDB taxonomy): Bacteria > Actinomycetota > Acidimicrobiia > Spongiisociales > ZC4RG35 > JAOUGY01. The sequence goes on from JBHJOH010000001.1 coordinate 17,154, forward strand.
CCGACCTGGCCGACGCCCCACCCGTGAGCGAGCGACCCGAGATCGATCGCTGGATCCTGTCGGTGCTCCAGACCCTCATCTCCGAGGTCAACACCCAGATGGAGGGCTACTACCTGTACAACGTGGTGCCCCCCACGCTCGGCTTCATCGACGATCTCACCAACTGGTACGTGCGGCGCTCCCGTCGACGCTTCTGGGCCCGACGCGGTGACTCGGAATCTTCGGACTCCGACAAGCTGGCCGCCTTCGCCACCCTCTACGAAGTGCTCTCGACCTTCTCGAAAGTGTTGGCGCCGGTGCTGCCCTTCGTGACCGAGCGGATCTACCAGGGCCTGGTGGCCGGCCTCGACCACTCTGCGCCACGCAGCGTGCACCACTGCGAGTTTCCGGTGGCCGACGCAAACCTCATCGACGCCCGGCTCGAGACCGAGATGGCGGTGGTGCGGGAGGTGGTCGCCCTCGGTCACTCGCTGCGCAAGCAGAGCCAGGTCAAGGTGCGCCAGCCGCTCCGCCGGGCGGCGGTGCTGAGCCACGACCCTCTCGTGGCGGCGGCGGTGGCGGCACACGCCGACCTCATCGCCGGAGAGCTGAACGTCAAGACGGTGGGCGTCGAGACCGACGAGAGCGATCTCGTCGAGCTGAGCGCCAAATGCGACTTCAAGCGGCTCGGCAAACGTCTCGGCCCGCGCATGAAGGAAGTGGCGGCGGCGGTGAGCGCTCTGACGGAATCCGATATCAAGCGACTGCTCGAAGGCGGGACCGTCGAGGTCGCCGGTGAAGTCCTCGGCTCCGAGGATGTAATCGTTGGTCGGACCCCCCGCCCCGGGACCGTGGTGGAAACCGCCGGTGCGCTGGCGGTGTCGCTGGACACCTCGATCGACGAGGAGCTGGCCGTGGAGGGCGCCGCCCGGGAACTGGTGAGCCGCGTGCAGACGCTGCGGAGGGAGGCAGGGTTGGCAATGACGGACCACATCACGCTCGCCTGGAACTCTCCGGACGCCACCGTGGTTGCCGCCTTCGCCGAACACGCTCCGTTCATCGCCTCGGAGGTGCTGGCGGATCAGATCGTGGTCGATCCGTCGCTGGAGGTCACGTCGACCGCGACCACCGACGGCGACTCCGACGAAGGTGTGAGCGTGGGACTTGCCGTGAGCCGGGCGGGCTGAAGCCCGACCGTCTCACTCCCAGGGGCGTCGGGGACGATCGTCGTCGGGGGATGGGTTGGTTTCTCCCCAGCCCTCCAACCCCGCCCGCTCCCAGGCCTCACCGGCCTCCACATCGTCGGTCTGAAGGGCGTCGGCAGTGGCGATCTCCTCCTCCGCCACCTCGACCACCTCTTCGATTTCGACTTCGACCTCGAGATCGACCTCGAGATCGACCTCGTCGGCCCCTTCCAGGTCGGCCCCTTCCAAGTCGGCGAAGGTCGCCTCGGCGAGTGCCTCCTCGAGCGGGTCACGCTGGGCAGCGGTCTCGATATCGATCTCGTCACTCCACGAAGGCGCCCACCGGGACTCGGCAACCGCCCCGGCGACGTCCTCGGGCTGCGGCGTCACCCAGGCGTCGAGGTCGCTCTCCACCGCCTGGCCGGACTCTGCGGACCAGGGGTCGGACTCGACGTCGACCTCGGAGACTTCGCCGGCTTCGGTGACGGTCTCGGCAAAGGCTTCGGTCTGCGAGTCGATGGCGATGTCATCGGCGGACAAAGCCTCATCTGGCTCGGCGGCATCGGCGGTGTCGGGGTGATCGTTGCTGATGGCGTCGGCCGCCACGGCGGCGCCGGCTGCTGTCATCGCAACGACGGAGGAATCAGGCGACGAGGTCGTGGCTCCACCGGCCAGCTGCGCCTCGGCGGTCGCAACGGAGCTCTCCATCTGGTCGAGGTCACTCGCCATGGATCCCGCCAGCGCACGAACCTTGTCACGGATCTCCGCCACACCGGCTTTCATCGACGACACCTCGAGGTCGAGCTTGGCCCGCTCCTCTTCGCGAACGGCCGCCAGCATCTCCGACTGGGTCCTGGCGTCGGTCAGCAGGCGCTCGGCCTCACGGTTGGCGTCCTCGATGATCATGTCCGCCGAACGCTGGGCGGCGACGAGCGCACGGGAGATGGCGCTCTCCGAGTCGCCCTTGCCCGCCAACTCGGTCTCGAGCCCCTGGATCCGGGCCTGCGCCTCGGCCAGACGCTGCTCGTAGCCCTTGAGACTGGTCACCACCTCATCGAGGAAGTCGTCGACCTCGTCGAGGTCATAGCCCCGGAGGGCGGTCCCGAACGTCTTCTGTTGGACGTCGATCGGCGTCAACGCCATGTGTTCACCTCAGGCTGGATGTGTCGAGCTTACGGAGCCTCGTGCGGCTATCAAAGGATCTCGGCCGATCATCAGCAGATGATTCGAATGACCACGAAGATCAGGAGCACCGACAGGTCGAGTGAGATGCCGCCCAGGTTGAGCGGCGGTATGACCCGTCGGATCGGAACAACGATCGGCAGGATCATCTTGTCGAGAACACGATGCACCTTGCCGATCGGATGGTCGTAGGGCACCCTGATCCACGAGAGGACGATCCAGGCGAAGAGTGCGAGCAGGAACAGATCGAGGATCTGGCAGAGGAGGAGGCTGAGGTTCATCGAAGGGTGCTCTATTCGTCGAGGGGGATCTCGTATGCGCCGAGCGCTTGAAGACGACGCTTCTCGTCGGTGCTGAGATCGGTGCCTGCCAAGGTGATCAACACCAGGGAGTCACCCACCTTTCGCATCCGGCCGTCGAGGGCGTAGATGAGGCCGGAGGAGAAGTCGATGACCCGGCGCATCAGCTCGGAGTCGGTGCGGCGCAGGTCCATCACCACCGGGATCCGGTCCCGGACCCAGTCGGCCAGGATCTTGGCGTCGCCGAACTCCTCGACCACGAGGATGTTGGTCTGCGGCTCGGGCCGGATCGAACGCGTGCCGGAGGATCCCGGGGCGGTGCGGACCGTGGCCGACGCCGGGGCCGAATGCTGGGCGTAGGACGACTGCTGGACCCGCTGCACCTGGCCGCCCGGTGAACCCGAAGCGGCCGTCCGGGACGTTGCGGCCGGTGGCTCGATCCGACGACCCTCGGGAGGTGTCAGTGGGCGCACCTTCCTATCGTCGGCCGCGCTCGTCTGCCCGGGATCGTGGTCGACCTCGCGGTCCACGTTGTCCTCATCGACGAGGCCCAGGTAGACGAGTGCTTTCGAGAACAATGACGACATGTGGTGTGACCCTCCCGGTCAGGAGACAAAGATAGCCCGTCCAGGGCGGATGATGGTTGCACCTTCCTCCACGGCCACCTCGAAGTCGTCGGACATGCCCATCGACAACTGACGTACGGAGGGGTGGTGTGAGGCTGCCTGGTCGCGAAGCTTGCGCAGCAGGCGGAAGAAAGGCCGGGCGTGTTCGGCCCGATCGACCAACGGTGGGATGGCCATGAGACCCTGCACGTCGAGCCCCAGGGCGACGGCCCGCCCGCAGGCGGCCACGACGTCGTCGGGATAGAAACCGTGCTTCTGCGGTTCCAGTCCGACGTTCACCTGGAGCAATACCGGTGGTGCCAGGCCCGGGCCTTTGAGCCAGGCCCGACCCAGATCGTCACGGTCGAACGAGTGGAGCAGACACGTCACCGGTCGCACGATGCGGACCTTGTTGGTCTGCAATGGCCCGATGAAGTGCCAGCGGATGTCGTCGGGAAGCTCGACGGTCTTGGCCGCCAACTCCTGGGCGCGGTTCTCCCCGAAGTCCCGCTGACCGAGGTCGTGGATGCGGAGGACTTCCTCGTTGCTGTGACCCTTGGACACCACCACGACGGTGATGTCGTCGAGGGTTCGCCCACTGCGCTCGGCGGCGGCGGCCACCCTGGCGATGACGGCGGGATAGGTCATGGGTGGTCACCCCATGCTGGGACCCAGCCGATCGCCGCCATCCGCGCCGGCGTACCGGAGCCGCGATGACTGTGATGTCCCGGGTCATGTCGGCTGCATCTGCCCGCGGCCCACAACGGCAGTGGGTCGAGCTGGCGTCGGGCGGCGTCGAACAGATCCACGGACAGGGTCTGCCGACTCGTTTGCGAACGGGAATCGGGCAAACGTTCGGCAACCTCGGAGCCGACCTCGAAACAGCAGGCGCCGATATGGGGCCCGACGTAGGCGGCCACCGGTGTCATCCCGTTGTCACGCATCACGGCGACGGTTCGACCCAGGACTCCGGCTGCCATTCCCCGCCATCCGGCGTGGGCGACGCCCACACCGCGGTCGCCGGTGATGACGACACCGAGGCAGTCGGCGGTGAACACCGCCAACGGGAGGCCGGGCACGGCGGTCACCATGGCGTCCGCCTCACCCGCCGGCCCGGGCGCGCCGACCAGGACCGCGTCGTCTCCGTGGACCTGATGCACCGTTGCCCACTCACCGGCGACGCCGATCTGCGCCGAGACCCAGCGACGGGCGGCGGGATCGGCACGGACATCGCCGTCGTCGGCCAGGGTGAAGGCCACCCCCGGCACAGGAGTGATCATCCCTGGACGAAGTTGGGGATTTCGAGTTCATCGCGAGCCGGCGCCGGAGCCAGGGTGGGACGCGACGACGTGCTGGACGTGGTGACCGAGCCAGGCCCACGGGCCGGGCGCTTGCGATCGAAGCCGGCGGCGATGACGGTGATGCACATCTCTTCGCCGAGTGCGTCGTCGATCATCGCACCAAAGATGATCTCGGCGTCGTCGTCGGCGTGCTCGGAAACCACCTGGGCGGCCGTGGTCGCCTCGTGCAGCGTCATCGACGGTGGGCCGGCGACCGACAGCAGCACCCCCCGGGCGCCCTCCATCGACGTCTCCAGCATGGGGCTGGAGATGGCACGCTGGGCCGACTGGGCGGCCCGATCGTCTCCGGACGCCCGCCCGATGCCCATGACGGCGGTACCGGCGTCGGACATCACGGTCTTGACGTCGGCGAAGTCGACGTTGATGAGACCGGGCGTGGTGATGAGGTTGGTGATACCCGACACGCCGTTCATGAGCACGTCATCGGCGAGGCGGAACGTCTCGAGCATGGGAGCCTTGGGATCGCCGATCTCGAGGAGTCGGTCGTTGGGGATCACGATGAGGGTGTCGACGGCATCGCGGAGCGACTGGATTCCCTGCTCGGCATGGAGCGCCCTTCGCCGCCCCTCGAAGCCGAAGGGACGGGTCACGACGCCGACGGTGAGGGCACCCAGACTGCGGGCCACCTCGGCCACGATCGGGGCGCCACCTGTCCCGGTTCCACCGCCTTCACCGGCGGTGATGAACACCATGTCGGCTCCCTTGAGCACCTCTTCGAGCTCGGCGCGGTGCGCCTCGGCCGCTGCCCGGCCCACTTCGGGGTTGGCCCCGGCGCCGAGCCCGCGAGTGATCTCGCGGCCCAGATCGAGCTTGACGTCGGCGTCGGACATGAGGAGAGCCTGGGCATCGGTGTTGAGGGCGATGAACTCGACTCCCCGCACCCCTGCCTCGACCATCCGGTTGACGGCGTTGACGCCGCCGCCGCCGACCCCCACCACTTTGATGATGGCGAGATAGCCCCCGCCGCCGTAGCCGCCCGCATTCATGATGTGGTCCTCGTGCTCATGGTGCTGGTCACCGTGTGGATGCTCATCGTGTTCCTCGCCGTTCAGAAAAAGTGCGAAATTCAACCGTTGACCTGAGGTTTACACACAACGTAGTCATTCGTAAAGGTCTTCCGGTTGAGGTTCAACTAGAGCTACAGGGTCATCCCTGTTCAGGGTTGTCGGTCGAGTCATCCGGCGCCACCTCGCCTTCGAGGGCGCCGGGCGGCAACACCGCCGGCTGGCCGGGAGCCATCACTGTGATGATCGATCCGGCTGCTGGCGCCCGGTCGATGACGGCAGCCACCGCCGCCGCCTTGGCCCGCCCCTGCTCCCCCGTGCCCAACCGCACCTGGTATCCGCCGATCACAGCCTCGAATCCGCTCCCAACCTCCCGGATGACAGCCGTCCCGGCCAGATCGGGACGCAGTGCGTCCATGAACTCGAGCATGCCGATGACGGCGCCATCGCCCGCTAGGGAATCCGAGGTCCGGTCGGGGGCGACCAGAGCCGGAACCCCGACCTGCGGCTCGTTCGCCGAGTCCACCACCACCCCGTCTGCCGCCACCCACGCCCACCCATCGGCGGTGAGCACCCAGCCCACCGGCACCCGCTCGACCACTCCGATCTCGATGGCGTTCGGCCAGCGCCGCCCCACGGTGGCCGACTCGACCCACGGCTCCGCTTCGAGCTGGGTCCGGGCCAGATCGACATCGACGTCCATGAGCGGCATGCCCTCGACCACTCCCGCCTCGTTGAGTACGGCCGGCACATCCACCCGGGTGGCGCCGGAGACCTCAAAGGTCGCCAGCGCCAGCATCGGGGATCGGAACGCCCACACCACCGCCGCCAGCACCGCCACCACCCCGAGCAGCACGAACAACCGGGTCAGGTTGCGGCGGGCATGCGACTCCTGCACCGCCTTGCGTCGCGCCGCCATGCGCGGATCCATGCGGGTCATGGCTGATCCACTTCGAATCCGGCGAATCGAATCTCGGGCTCGAGGAGGACGCCGCTGCGCTCCACCACGATCCGTTGCACGGCGAATACGAGATCGCGTACATCACCGGCGGTGGCTTCCGACGTCGCCACGAAGAAGTTGGCGTGGCGGGTCGAGACCGAGGCGCCCCCCACCGACATCCCCTTGAGCCCGAGACCGTCGATGATGCGGCCGGCGGCGTCGCCGGGCGGGTTCTTGAACACGCTCCCGGCGTTGAGCGTCCCTCCGGGCTGATACTCCTTGCGCCAGCGGATCACGTCCCGCATTGTCCGCTCCCCGTCGGTCGGGTCACCAGCGGTGAACGAGTAGCGCGCCGTCACGACGATGTCTTCGTCGGAGAGGTTCGAGTGGCGGTAGGAGAGATCCAGCTCGCCGACCCGGCGAGCACGGATGCTGCCGTCGGGCCCGACCACATCCGCCGACAGCAGAAAGTCGGAGGTCTCACTCCCGTGGCAGCCTGCGTTCTGTCGAACGGCTCCCCCTACCGAGCCGGGGATGCCGACGTAGAACTCCAAGCCGAGCCGCCCCTCGGCGACGCACGCCCGGGCGAGCATGGGCAGGCTCACCGCCCCACCCGCCTCGACGTGGTCGGGACGCTGGGTCACGGCGGCGAAACCGGAGCCGAGACGAATGACGACACCCTCGAACCCGGCATCGGCGATGACCAGGTTCGAGCCGCGGCCGAGAACGAGGAGCGGGACGTCATCCGAGCGGCGGGCCGTCAGCACCGCCGACAGCTCCTCGGGAGTGACCGGTTCGGCGAAGAACCGAGCCGCTCCCCCAAGCTTGTAGGTGGTGAGCGTCCCGAGCACGACTCCGGTACGGACCAGTCCCCGATCGACGAGCTCGGCAAGTGCGCTCACGCCCACTCCCCGATCACACCGAGGATCTCCGGGGCGATCACGGTGATGTCGCCTGCCCCCATCGTGAGCACCAGGTCGCCGGGTGCCACGAGTTCGGCGAGTCGCCCCGGCACGTCGCCCAGGTGGGGTACGTACACGACCGCGCCGGCCCCGGCCCGGGTGGCGGCATCCGATACCAACGATCCGGTCACACCGGGGATTGGCTCCTCCCGGGACCCGTATACGCCGGTGACGACCACCAGATCGGCCATGGCAAGTGCCGTTCCGAACTCACCCTGAAACCGTTCGGTGCGCGAGTACAGGTGAGGCTGGAACACCGCCACCACGCGGCGGTGCCCACCGGCGCGGGCCTCGCGGATGGTGGCGGCCACTTCGGTGGGATGGTGGGCGTAGTCGTCCACCACCGTGATGCCGTTCACCGTTCCACGGTTCTCGAAGCGGCGCCGGACTCCGCGATACCGGGCGATGCCGGAGGCACACACCACCGGGTCCATCCCGTACTCGGCGAGCAGCGCAACCACGCCGGCGGCGTTACGCACCATGTGCCGTCCGATCCGCGGCAGTTCGACGACGAGCGAGGTCGAACCCGAGGTCAGATGGAAGCGCGATCGAGCACCCACCTCGGTCAGACCGCTCACGAGCCAGTCGGCGCCGGCGGACATTCCATAGGTCCTGGCTCCGGTGCGGCGGGCGAGGCGGGCGGCACCGGGATCGTCCAGGCAGACGACAACCGGGCCATCGACAGCCCTGACCACGCGGGCGAAGGCGCTCTCGAGTTGGTCGAGGGTGCCGAAGTGGTCGAGGTGCTCGGCTTCGACGTTGGTGACCATGAGACCGCGCAATGCGATGTCCTCGAATGTGCCGAAGGCCTCGTCCACTTCGAGCACCAGCAGGTCATCGCTCCCGACGGCGGCGTTGGTCCGGTACTCCACCAGGTCACCACCCACCACGAAACTCGGGTCGATCCCGGCGGCCCGAACCGCCGAGATCATCATGGCGGTCGACGACGTCTTGCCGTGGGTACCGGTGGCACCGATGGTGGAGAGCGAGGCAGTGATGGCGGCGAGCAGAGCCGGCCGCCGCCATACGGTCACACCGGCGTCGCCGGCCGCCACCAGTTCCGGGTCGGCATCGGGCACCGCCGACGACGCCACCACCAGATCTGCCCCGGCGATCCGGTCGGGCCGGTGGCCCGACCATACGTCGAGACCCAGGTCGGTGAGGGTTGCGAGCGGCGCTCCCCAGCGCAGGTCGGATCCGGTGACCACATGGCCCCGGCCCGCCAGCACCTTGGCGAGAGCACTCATGCCGGCGCCACCCACGCCAACGATGTGAATCCGATCGATGCCGCTCAGATCATCCATGCAGTTCCTCCAGGACGGCGGCGATCACATCGGCGGCGTCGGGCTTCGCCAGCGTCGCCAGTGCTCCTGCCATTGCAACACGTCGCTCCGGGTCAGACAGCAGTTCGGCGACCAACCGTCCCAGCCCGGAAAGGGCCGCCTCCTCCACGATCACGGCCCCACCCACGTCTTCGAAGGCGAAGGCGTTCGCCTGCTGATGATGCCCGGATCCGAACACCCCGGGGATGAGGATGGACGGTGTGGCGGTGGCGGCCAACTCGGCCACTGCTCCACCGGCGCGGGCGATGACCAGATCGGAAGCAGCGTAGAAGTGCTCCATGGAGTCCTCGAAGCCGATCACGCTCCAGCGGATCGCCGAGTCGGCCGCGTGCGCCCGGAGCGCCTCGGCATGGTCGGCCCCGGCCAGGTGCAGGATCTGACACGGGGGACCCTCCCAACTGGAAGCCATCGCCGAGACCGCCCCGTTGATGGCGCCGGCGCCGAGACTGCCCCCGAACACACCGACCACCGGCAAGGCCGGGTCCAGCCCGTACCGATCGATCGAGACGGTGCGGAGGGCGCTTCGGTCGAAGGTCGACAGGGAGCGGCGGATCGGGTTGCCCACCCACATCGCCCGCGGCATCCGGGCGGTGACGGGGAACGCCCCGAAGGAACGGTCCGCAATCCGCGAGACGAGGGCGTTGGCCAGACCGGCTTCGGCGTTCTGCTCGGACACGGCGATCCGACACGCCGAGCGCCGGGCCGCCATCGCAGCCGGTACGGTGACGTACCCACCCATGCCGAGCACCACCCGCACCCTGCGGGCGGAGAGTTCGGTATTCATGGCCCTCACCGCACGCATCACGACCCGCGGGATCCCGAGATTGGCGGAAGACAGCGACCGCCGCAGTCCCCGCAACTCCACCTCGAGGAACGGGAATCCTTCGGCCGGGTACACCCGTGACTCGAGACGCGAGCCCCCCAGGTACAGGATGTCGGAGCGGGCGACGCCGCCACGCACCAGTGCCTCGCCCACCGACAGCCCGGGGAACACGTGGCCGCCAGTGCCGGCGGCGGCGATGGCGTAGCTCACGCTCGGGAGCGTCGACGGCTCTTGGCCGCCGAGGTCGAGGTGGCGATGTTGACGAGGACGCCGGCGGCGGCCATCGAAATGGCCAGCGAAGTGCCGCCGTAGGACACAAAAGGAAGGGTGACGCCGGTGATCGGCATGACACCGAGCACCCCGCCGATGTTCACCAACGCCTGGAACGACAACCACACCGTGATGCCGGTGGCGAGCATGCGGGTGAAGGAATCGGCACAGCGGAAGGCAATCGTGATCCCGATCACCACGAACAGGGCGAACAGAGCAACCACCAGCATGGCTCCGATCAGCCCGGTCTCCTCGCCGATGATGGCGAAGATGAAGTCGGTGTGGGCGTTGGGGAGGTAGAACCACCGGGCCCTGCTGTTGCCGAGCCCCGTCCCGAAGATGCCGCCTGTTCCCAGGGCCACGTATCCCTGCACCAACTGGAAACTGTCACCGAGCGGATCCGCCCACGGATCGAGGAAGCTGGTGATGCGCGACCACCGCTCGGCGCTGCGGGAGGCGACGATGAGGGCAAGAACGCTCCCGGTGAGCGCCGTCCCGAAGATGTAGCGGAGGGGGGCGGTCGACACCACCATCACCGCCACGGCGCAGGCGCCCACGATGATCACGCCCCCGAGATCGCCCTGCAGCAGGACGAGGAACGCCACCACGCCGACGTAGGCGGCGACCGGCGCCAGGTAGTGACCGAAGTCGGTGAGGGTGCGCTGCTTGCGCTCGAGAACCGCCGCCAGCGCCAGGATCACCGAGAACTTCGCCAACTCGGTGGGTTGGAAGTTGATCGGGCCGAGATCGATCCACGACGTTGCCCCACCCGCCGTGTAGCCGACCCGCAACACCAGCACGAGCAGGCCGAGCGTGACCAGGAACAGCGGGAAGGCCGCTCTGCGGTACCAGGCGATCGGCACCTTGGCCGCCACGATCAGGCCGACCGTTCCCATGGCGAGGCCGGCCAGCTGACGCTGCAGGTAGTACCACCGGTTCGAGTCCTCGCTGAGGGCCACCGTCGAAGTGGCCGAGATGGTGGCTGCCATGCCGATCACGATGAGGGCCGCCATCACGAGCAACAGGGTTGTGACGAGCCGGTTGGTGGCGTTGACCTTGTCCTCACGCTGCTTCACCGCCGCCCGAATCTCGGTGATCGAGGTGACACCGCGACCGGAGGTGCGCGTCCTGTCGGTAGGGCGTCTCACAGGCGCCCGCTTGGCAGAGGTCCGCTTGGCGGGAGTCCGCGAGCCCGGGGTCCGGGTGGTTGTGCTCATGATCTCCCTCCACGGGCCGCCACCTCGGCGGCGAAGACGTCACCGCGGTGACCATACGAATCGAACATGTCGAAGCTGGCGCAGCCTGGCGCCAGCAGGATGACGTCGCCCCGCTCGGCGACCGCACAGGCCTCGGCCACCGCCTCACCCATCGAGGATGCGGACACGCCCCGGTCGCCGGCGGCGGAGAGCAGCACGGGCGCCGCCTCACCGATGGCAATCACGGCCCTCACGTTTGGCTCGACGGCGAGGGGGGCCACGTCGAGGCCCTTGGCCAACCCACCGGCGATCAGCACCACCGACGAATAACTTCGGATGGCGGCGAGCGCGGCGTGGGGATTGGTCGCCTTGGAGTCATCGACGAAGCGGACACCGTCGATCTCCCCCACCACCGTGCGCCGATGAGCACCCGGTGTGAAGCCCTCGATCACGCCCCGGATTGCGTCGGCGTCCCCACCGATTGCCTCTGCGGCTGCCGCCGCCAGTGCCAGGTCGACCAGGAAGGCGTCGTCGGACACCTGCAGGCGGTCCAGTTCGATCGACCACCCACCCAGAGCCATCCGGCCGGCGAGGCGGTCGATCCCGTACCCGTCGTCCGACACCCCGCTGCTGCCCACGCCGATCCTTCGGCCCGGAGCGCGCTCGGCCACCCGCCGGGCGCCCCCGTCGTCAGAGCAGAACACCAGCAGGTCTGCCCCACCCTGGTTCGCAACGATCCGGGCCTTGGCCTCGAGATAGCGGTCGAAGCTTCCATGCCAGTCGAGGTGGTCGGGCGCCACGTTGGTGACGACCGCCACGTCGGGGCGGAACCGATCCGAGTAGTGGAGCTGGAACGACGACACCTCGACCACCGCAACCTGAAGGTCGGTACCGACCGCGTCGGCCAACGGGGTTCCGATGTTGCCGAGCGGGCGGGCATCGACACCTGAGGCGACGAGCATGTCGGCGATGAGCTGGGTGACGGTTGTCTTGCCGTTTGTACCGGTGATAGCGGCAACCGGAAGGCCCTCGAGCTGGCGCCAGGCGAACTCGATCTCGCCCCACAGCGCCAGTCCGGACTCGAGCGTTTCGACGATCGGCCGGGAACGCTCGGGGATCCCGGGGCTGGTGACCACCAGGTCGACCCCGTGCAGGGTGATCGGGTCCCATGCTCCGGCGATGGTGGAGAAGCCTTCGGTGCCGGCGGCAACCAGCGACTCGGCACGTTCGTCGTAGATCGTCACGGAGTGTCCGAGCCGGCGCGCCAGCCGGGCCGCCGCCAAACCGGACACGGCGGCGCCGAGCACCAGGATTCTCATCCCGGCCGTCGTTGCCGCCGTCACTGGAACACACCCGCCTGTGCGAGGAAGTCGCCGTAGAAGAACCCGAGACCGAGGGCGACTCCGATTCCGGCCAGGATCCAGAAGCGGATCACCACCGTGGTCTCGGGCCATCCCAGCAGCTCGAAGTGGTGATGGATCGGGGCCATCCGGAAGACCCGCTTCTTGAAGGCTTTGTACCAGAGGATCTGCAGCGCCGACGAGAAGCTCTCGGCGACGTACAGGGCGGCAACGATCACCAGCAGCAGCTGGGTGTTGGTGAGGATCGCCATCGCCGCCAACAGTCCCCCGATGGCGTTCGATCCGACGTCACCCATGAAGATGCGCGCCGGTGGGGCATTCCACCACAGGAATCCGAGCAATGCCCCCAGCATGGCGGTGGCGAGGATGGCCACCTCGAAGGGGTCGGTGGCGGTCTGATAGAGCGTCGAGGTCGGGTCGGCGTTCTGGTTGTTCTGCCAGAAGGCGATGATCGTGTAGGCCCCGAACATGAGGGCGGCGGATCCGGCCGCCAACCCGTCCATGCCGTCGGCGAAGTTCGCCCCGTTGGCGAATCCGGTGATCATGAGCAGAACCAGCACCACGAACAGCGGGCCGAGATCGATACCGAGCGGCCGCACGAACGACAGCTGTGTCGAGACATCGGCCACCGATGCCCCCCAGGCGAAGAGGATGGCGATGAGCAACTGACCGGCGTACTTGGCCTTGATGCTCAGACCCAGCGACCGCTTGCGGGTGTGCTTGGTGTAGTCGTCGAGGAAACCGATCACCGCCATCCCCACGAACGCCAGCATCGCCAGCATCCCCCCCGGATAGAACCGGTTGAGTTGGAATGTGAGCCCGGTGGCCGGCGTCCACAGCTTGACGTGGGCGAGGAAGTAGGCAATCACCACCGCCACCACGAACACGACGCCACCCATGGTGGGCGTCCCCTGTTTGTAGTGGTGCCCCTCGACCTCCTCCTGGATGAACTGGCCGATCGAGCGACGACGGAAGTAGCGGATGGCGGCCGGGGTTCCGAAGATCGTGATGATCAACCCGACGGATGCGGCGACGAGCAGCGAGATCATGGCGCCTCGTCCCTGATGGCGGCCAGCGCCTCACGGGCCACGATCCGATCGTCGAAGGGATACCTGACGCCTTCTATCTCCTGATAGGGCTCGTGCCCCTTGCCCATGATGAGCACGGTGTCGCCGGGCTCGGCGACACCGATGGCGCGCCAGATCGCCTGACGTCGATCGATCAACGATTCACATGGGGCTGTCACACCTGCGGTCACGGCTTCCATGATGACAGCCGGGGGCTCGGATCTAGGGTTATCCGAGGTCACGACGACCAGATCGGCGCTGGAGGCGGCAGCTCCCATCAGGGGGCGTTTGGCGGTGTCCCGATCCCCGCCCGCACCGATCACGGCGATGATCCGCCCCGGCGTCAGCGGCCGGGCGGTGGCGATCGCCGCCTCCACCGCCGCCGGGGTGTGCGAGTAGTCCACCACCACCGAAACGGTGTCGCCACCCGAGACCAGCTCGAAACGGCCCGGGATCTGGGGGACCGATCCGAGACCGGTCCGCACCGCATCCGCTCCCAGCATCTCCAGGCAACACCCGGCCGCCACCGCGGCATTGGCGATCGAGAACCATCCGGGGATGGGAAGCGACACCGGAATGGCCTGTCCCGAGGCGAGGATCAGGTCGAAGCTGCTGCCCTGCATGGAGGCGGAGTGGATCACAACGCCGATGTCCGCCCCGGGCCGGCCGCTTCGGGGTGCGGTGGTTGCCACCGTCAGCTTGGGGCCGGTCACCATGTCGGCGAGCCGCCTCCCCCACTCGTCGTCGAGGCAGATCACCGACAGGTCGCAGTGGTCGAACAGCTTCGCCTTCTGGGCGAAGTAGTCCTCCATGTCGGAGTGGAAGTCGAGATGGTCCTGACTGAGATTGGTGAAGGCGCCCACCGAGAAATGGGTGGCGTCGACGCGTCCCAGCGCCAACGCATGGGAGGAGACCTCGCAGGCCACCAGCTCGGCACCCTTGGCGACCATCCCGGCCAACAGCCGTTGGAAGTCGCTCGCCTCCGGTGTCGTCCGCTCCGACGGGACCGCCTCGTCGCCCACCTGTACCCCGATCGTCCCGATCACGCCGGTGGTGAGGCCGGCTGCCCGACCGATCGAGTCGACCATGTGGGTGACCGAGGTCTTGCCGTTGGTGCCGGTTATGCCGACCATCCTGAGCCGGGCGGACGGGTTGCCGTGGACGGCTGCGGCCAGCGGGCCGAGCGTGGCCCTGGTGTCGGGCACCACCAGCTGAACGATGTCGACGTCAACCGGATGATCCACCACCACCGCCGGGCAACCGGCGGCCGCGACATCGCCCACGAAGTCGTGACCGTCACGAGTCATCCCGCGCACGGCGACGAAGAGCACTCCCGGACCGGCGGAGCGGCTGTCATGCGTGACGTCGGTGACGATGACGCCGCCGTCGCCCGTCACCCGACCCGACACAACCGTTGCCAGGCCGGCGAGGGTTTCACTCGGCGATGACATCGGGTGCAACTCCCATGCGCTGCAGCGCAGCCGACATGACCTCGGAGAACACGGGTGCCGCAGCCAGACCGCCGAACCGGTACTCGAACGCCGGACTGTCGACCACCACCGCCACCACCACCTTGGGATCGTCGATGGGAGCCATCCCCACGAAGCTGGCAATGTTCTCGTCGTCGGAGTAGGTGCCTTCGGGGGTGAGCTTCGACGATGTGCCGGTCTTGCCGCCCACCTGGTACCCGGTGATCCGGGCCTCGGTGCCGGTGCCTTCACTCACCACCATGCCGAGCAGCTGACGCATCGCCCAAGCCGTGTTCTCGGAAACCACCCGCCGGGCGTCGACGTCGGTCGGCTGACCGTTGACCTCGGCTACCAGGTGCGGTTCCACCCACACCCCGTCGTTGGCTATCGCTCCGTAGGCTGCGGCCAGTTGCAGCGGGGTCACGGCCACCGAATACCCGATCGCAGCCGAGGCGAGACAGGTACTGCAGGTGTCGTCGACTGTGATCTGACCGACCGCCTCACCGTTGAAATCCACTCCGGTCCGCTGACCGAACCCGAACCGCCGCATGAAAAGGTCGAGGGCGCCGTCGGGGAGACGCGAGGCAATCTTGATGGTTCCCACGTTGGAGGAGATGGTGAAGATCTCCTGGACCGTCATGTCACGGGTCTCGTGCTTCTCGATGTCGGCGTAGCACCCACGGATGTCGTCGGTCGGGGAGTCGCAGGCCCCCTCGTTGATCTCGATGCGATCGGCCACCTGGGGGATCACGGTGTTGGTCTCGACCGTGTCGGTCTCGAGAGCCGCCGCCAGCGTGATGAGCTTCTGGGTGGAGCCCGGCTCGTACTGATCGCGCACCACCGAGTTCGAGAACGGGCCTCCGTCGAGGGCTATGCGAAGCTCCGGATCGAACGACGGGGCACCCGCCATCGCCAGGATCTCGCCGGTCTCAGGCTGCATGACCACCACCCAGCAGGAAGCTGCCGACGTCCGTTCCACGGCCTCGGCGCATGCCTCCCCGGCCGCGAACTGCAACGAGGTGTCCAAGGTGGTCATGAGGTCGTCACCGGGCACTGCCGGGACCCGCTCCATCGGGCGCTGGGGAATGTTGGTGCCGTTCTCGGCGCGCTCGTAGCGGATCCGCCCCGGCACTCCCGTGAGGATGTCGTCGTAGACCAGTTCCAGACCCTCGATGCCCTGGCCGTCGATGTCGGACACGCCGAGTATCTGCGAGGCGACCACCCCGGTGGGGTACATCCGCTTGGGCTCGGAGACCTCGTAGACCCCCGCCATGTCATAGGCCATCAACTGGGCGGCGACGTCCGGCTCCAACTGGCGGGCCAGGTAGACGAAGCCGATGTCCCCGGCGAGGGCATCGGACAACCGTCCCCGCAGGTCGTCGACGTCGACGTCGGTGTGTTGGGCGATGCGCTGTGCCACCAGGGTGGGGTCGTTGAGTTCCTCGGGCACGGCGTAGAGGGTGACTCCGTCGATGGTGAGGGCGAGCGGGTCACCGTTGCGATCGAAGATCCGGCCGCGGGTGGGTGACAGTTCCTCTTCCACCAGCCGCTGCTGCAAACCCCGGTCGGAGTACTCGGAGGCGTGGACCACCTGCACCTGGAACAGCCTGAAACCGATGCCTCCCCACACCAGCACCATCGCAACCCCGAGGGCGATCAGCCGTTGCTGGGTCGGAGACCAGGCGCGGGCGGCACGGAGCGCCGCCATCGTTCACCTCGGGCGTCGACGGGACGGCGGACCGGCGGTCGCCATCACGCCGACGCCAGCGCGACGTCGGGTGAGCCCGGGGACCGGGCTCATGGTTGTCCTTCTTCCTGGATGACGTCTTCGGCGACGGCCGGAGCCGCCACCTCGTCGAGGGTGACCGCTTCGACCATGAGGTCGGCGGGGTCGAGTTCGTCGGCGATTCCGTCGACCAGCAGCACGGTGCGGGTCTCGGGATGCACCAGGCCCATCTCCTGGGCCAGGGGCCCGATTCGGGTGGGGCTCTCGAGCTGGGCGATCTCGAGGGTGAGCAGGGCCTGACGTTCGGTCTCGGCGGCGATCTGGCCGTTGAGTTCGGTCAGCTGGAAGGCGCCGGCATCGAGCGAGGTGCGGGCCATCACGATCCCCAGCATCGAGGCGATGACCACGACCCCGAACAGGGCGAACGGCGCCACCTGGGGACGGACCGACCGGCGTCCGCCGATCACCCGGAGACCGGCGGGGCGGGCGGCGACGACGCGGGCGGGGCGGGCGGCGCGGGCCGTCATGCCGCCACCTTCTGGGCGACGCGCATGCGAGCGGAGCGCGATCGCGGGTTGGCCTCGACTTCGGCGGCGGTCGGCTCGACCGCCTTCCGGGTCAGCACCAGCAGTTCGGCCTCTGCGCCGCAGGCGCACACCGGGAGACCGGGTGGACAGGTGCAGCCAATCGATCCTTCGACGAACCGACGTTTCACGATGCGGTCCTCGAGCGAGTGATAGGAGATGGCAACGACCCTTCCGCCCGGGGCCAGCCGGGCGATGGCGTCGTCGAGTCCGCTCTCGACCGACGCCAGCTCGTCGTTGACGGCGATGCGGATCGCCTGAAAGGTGCGTCGGGCCGGGTGTCCGGGGCGGCGCCGGACCGCGGCCGGAAGCGACTCGGCCACCACTTCGGCCAGGCGGACCGTGCCGGTGATGGGACGGGCGGCGACGATGGCGCGGGCGATTCGGTCGGCGTTGGGCTCCTCACCGTACCGGCGGATGGTCCGGGACAGCCGGTGGGCGTCCCACTCGTTGACGATCTCGTCGGCGCTGAGGCCCTGGGTCGGGTTCATGCGCATGTCGAGGGGTCCGTCGTTGCGGTACGAGAACCCCCGCTCGGCCTCGTCGAGCTGATGCGACGAGACCCCGAAGTCGAACAGGACACCGGCCACCGTGGTGATCCCGACCGAGTCGAGCAGAGCTCCGAGATCGCCGAAGTCACCGGCAACCAGCTCCACCCCGAGGGCGGCTGCATTGCCGGCGGCGGCCGGATCCCGATCGACTCCCACGATTGACACGTTGCTCCCCAGCTCCCTTTTCAGGATCGCACTGTGACCACCACCTCCAAAGGTGGCGTCGACGATCACTCCCTCTTCGATTGGTCGAAAGAAATCGACCACCTCTTCGGCCATGACCGGCCGGTGATATTCCCGGTCCTGGCTCATGGCCAGCCCCCCGGGCGCTGGCACCAACGTGGAAGCGGGCGGAGTCAGGGGCCTTCCAATTGGTTCCGGGGGGCTGGCGATGAGTCAGGCATCGCTACCTGCGGGGCTCAGTCGTCGTTGTCCTCCTCGAGGTCTTCGTCGTCGCGGGTGAAGTCCTCTTCACCCCGCGCCTTGTCGGCGGAGAACATCTCCGGATTCCACAACTCGATGTGGTGGTACAACCCGAGGACCTTCACCTCTCCCCCCTCGACCAGCTCCGCATAGCTGCGCAGCTCGCCCTTGAGGAGGAGCCGTCCGGCCTTGTCGAGCGTCTGCTCGTCGGCGCCGGAGAAGAAGATGCGCTGGACTCGTCGTCCGGCACGGGTGGCGGGTGCGGCCATCACTTCGGCCGCCTTGCGTTCGTAGGCCTCGCGGGTGAAGACGAGAAGCTGATGATCCTCGCCCTTGGCGACGATGCAGCCATCGGCGAGGGCGTCGCGGAACCGGCGGGGCAACACGACCCTGCCCTTCTCGTCCAGCGAATGGGTGTCCTCTCCGAGAAACACTGTTCTTCGTCCCTGCCCGTCATCGACTCGTTCCTTGTTCGAAGGGGCGGGCGACCCGGGTCCTGTCCGGACCCATCTCGACCCACTCCCCGACGCTGTTGATCTCCTGAAGCGACACTATGCCCCACATTGCCCCACATGTCAACACTTTCTCCCACTTTCCTTCTCGGACGCGCCACATCGACCCCACAGGGGCCGAAGTTTGCATCGGTGGGCGTCGACGGGGTCGACTTGGCGACCGGGCGGGCAGGCGGGTGTCGATCGGCGGCGACACCAGGGTCGGCCGATACCTACAATCCGCCCAGGAGGCAGGTCATGGAACGTCGCAAACTCATCTTCTTCACGTCGGCCGACCCGACAATCGACCCAGCCGCACTGGTCCGGGCGTACCACTTCGCCAATGTTGCCGGGAAGGCCGGGCTGCAAGCGGAGGTCCGCCTGGCCGCTGACGCCGTCAAGGCGGCGAAACCCGAGCTCCTGGCGGATACCGGGCTGGGTGCAGATGTACGGGCCCAGATCAGGGCCGGCGTCGACGGACCATTCCTCGTCTCCTTGTGACCATTTTCGAGCGACGCCCGTGAGGTGTCGGAGCGGGATGCAACTTCCATCGGCGGTAGCTTTCGCCTGTTGAGTGACATCCTCACCGAGGTGGCCGACGGCACCAGCGAGTTCATCTTCGTCGGTTGA
>JBHJOH010000002.1:0-6044 GCA_050329955.1 Acidimicrobiia bacterium
GCGGCCACGAGCAGCACACCTCCGAGGATGGGACCGATGCACGGTGTCCACCCGAAACCGAAAGCGAGCCCCATCACCGGTGGTGCCCAGTTGCCTAGTCGCGACGGCCTCACGTCGAGACGGCGCTCCCGGGAGAGGAAACCAAAGAGCCCCTTGGACGAGAACGCCATACCGATCATCACCAGACCGAACAGCAGGATCAAGCTACCCGCCACCCTCTCGGTGACGTTCTGGTTGCGGGCCAGGAACGAGGATATCTGGGTTGCCGCCGCACCGGTGGCAACGAAGACGATGCTGAAGCCGAGCACGAACAACAGTGTCACCCGGAGCATGCGGCCGCGCGATCCCGTTCCGTCCTGCAGAGTCGACACCGAGTACCCCGACATCAGACCCAGGTAGCCGGGAAGCAGAGGGAGTACGCACGGGGACAGGAACGCAAGGATCCCGCCACCGAAGGCGATGGCCAGTTGCAGCAGGTAGCTTGATTCTCCGAAGTCCATCACGACATCAACTCTTCTCGGGGCCGTCATCTTCCCAGGCTTCGGGCCGTAGGCTGACACCGTGCGGAGAGTGTTTCGCAGTTTGTTCACATTCCGCGAGCTCACCGCCGTCGAACGGAGGCTCGTGGTCCTGCTCTGGGTCATGGGCGTGCTCCAGGGCGTCGCCCAGTCACCCCTGTCCGCGCTCGTGCCGTTCACCAGGGCAGGGCTGGGTTTGAGCCAGGGCGAGATGAGCCTGGTGCTGGCGGTCACCCGGCTGGCATCGCTCGGCGCAGTCGGGTTCTCGTGGTGGGGCGACCGCACGGGTCGCCGCCGACCCTTCCTGGCCGCCTTTCTGGCCATGACGGGTGCGTCGGTCCTCACCGCACTGTCACCGGGCGCAGCCTGGTTCACGGCAGCCCAGGGTCTGTCGCGGATCGCCACGACCGCGGTTGGCACGTTGGCCGTGGTGCTGCTGGCGGAACGGGTGCGCCCCGCCCACCGCGCCTTCTCGATCGGGCTCTACGCTGCGGCTGCCAGCCTCGGCGCCGGCATCGGACAGCTCATGGTCCCGATCGCCGCCATCTCCCCCGAGGCCTGGCGGTACGCGTTCGCGCTGCCCGCGCTCGGGTTGTTGGCCTTCCCGGTCCTGCGAAAGGTCGAGGAGTCCCCACTGGTCGATGACTCGCCTGCCTCGGTGCCGATCAGAGCCCTGCTGTTCGGATCGCTGCGGCGCTCCTTCTGGGTGTCGGGTCTGGCTGGGCTGCTGGCATCGGCCTTTCCAGCGGTGGCGCTCGCCTTCACGACCGAACGGCTCATCAACGACCTCGGATACACCGCCGGGACGGCCACCATCATCGCACTGACCGGAGGCACGGTGGGGGCCATGGGTTTCTGGATCGGAGGTCGGATGGCCGACGTGTGGGGCCGCAAGTTCACGACCGTGCTGTCGCTGCTCCTCTCGACCGCCGGCGGTGTGTTGCTCTTCCAGGTGGAGTCGGTACCGGCGCTCCTGGTGGCGATCGTGATCGGTGGATTCGGTTCGTTCGCCTACGTGCCGGCCGCCTCGAGCCATCGGGCCGAGCTGTTTCCCACCGAGATCCGCGCCACTGCCGGAACGGCCGGCGCATACCTGGCAACGGTGGGCTCCGCGGCGGGCCTCGGCGTGGGGGCACTGCTCATCGACCGCATCGGCCTCACCGACACCCTGCTGGTGCTGGCGGCACCGATGCTCTTGGCCAGCCTGTTGACGCTCATACTTCCCGAGACCAAGGGAAGATCGCTCTGACAGCCTGGCCCGGCTTCATGGGTGAGCCGACCCGGCACCCTGGAACACACCCCGGTATCCAACCGCCAACACCAGTCCCCGGGCCGCCACCATTGCCACCATCGCCCACCACACGCCCGACAGCCCCCACCCACCTGACAGGGTCAGGGCCGATCCCACCAGCATGGCGACGAAACCGGCCGCGGTCGATGCAGCCAGGCGGCGCATCCGCATGAGCGCCATGTAGACGCCGTCGCTGACGAACACGAGCGCGGCCAGCGGTTGCATGACCGCCGCAATCACGAGGGCAGCGGTCGCCTCGCCGCGAACCCCGGGATCATCCGTGAACACCCCGACCAACGGTCCGCTCGATGCCCACAACAGCGCTCCCAGGATGACGCCGGCGCTCAACCCCCAGCGGTGCAGCCGGCCGGAGAGCGCCCGTGCCGTGTCCATCCGGCCCGCCCCGGACAACTCGGCGATCATCGCCTGGGCGGCGATGGCCAACGCGTCGACCACGAGGGCGAGAAAGAACCACAGTTGGGACACGATCTGATGGGCGGCGACGGCTCTCGTCCCCACCCGTGTGGCGGTGGCCGTTGCCACCGCCAGCGAAGCCACCAACAGCAGCGTGCGGATCATGAGCACTCCCCCGACACGAAGCAACGGGCCACTGCCGGTGAGTCGAACCGTGCCGGCGTTCCAGCCTTCCTCGGTCGCACGCTTCCTGATCAGCAGCAGGAAACCCACGGCGCCGGCCCACTGGGCGATCACGGTCGCCATCGCCGCCCCGTCGAGACCGAACCCCGCCCAGAACATGAGCACGGGATTGAGGATGACGTTGCAGGCGTTGACCACGAGGGTGAGCGCCAGTGGAGTGCGGGTGTCCTGGAACCCTCTGAACGCACCATGGCCTGCCATGATCACGAGCAGTGCCGGAAGCGCCGTTGCCCTGATCCTGAGATACGACACCGCCGGATCCGCCACCCCGGGACCCGGGTCGAACAGCGCCACCAGCAGCGGGGCGGCAACCGCCAGGAAAACACCCGCACCCACCCCGATCACCAGTCCGAGGGCGAGCGCCTGTCGGACCACGTCGCCCGACGACCGCAGATCACCCCGCCCGCGGGCTGCCGCCACCAGAGGAGTGGTGGCGTAGGCGAGAAAGTTGAACAGGGCGAAGGCGAAGCCGAAGATGGCCACATCGACGCCCAGGGCAGCCAGGGCGGTGGGTCCCAGCCGGCCCACGAAGGCAGTGTCCACCAGCGAAACCAGAGGATCGGAAGCCAGCGCTCCCAGGGCTGGGATCACGAGACCGAGGATGCGTCGGGTCGACGGCTCGCTCAGACCGTCTTGCCGGGCCACGGCCACCGCCTCCGGGGTGGAAAGTCGCCGGAGTCGGCGCTCCTCGCCAAGCAGGCGTCGCCATCCAACCGGATCGGCCGCATCGAGGCGCTCCCCTCGTGGCGTGTCACGGGCACGGCGATGGATGGTACCGGTAGGCTCACGCCTCGTGTCAGACCTACTGAAATCAACCATACGCACTCAGGGGCGGGTGGCAGGCGACCTCGTCATGGTCGACGGCTTCCTCAACCACCGGGTCGATGTCGCCCTCATGGGCGACATCGGCACCTGGCTGGCGGCGGCCATCGGGTCCTGTGACGCCATCGTCACGTCCGAGGCGTCCGGTATCGCTCCAGCTTTCGCCACGGCTTCCGCCTTGGGCGTCCCGATGGTGTTCGCCAAGAAGCGGCCGGGCACGCCCCCGGGGCCGGTATCGCGCAGCGTCCACTCCCCCACCAAAGGCGACACGCCGTGGCTTCACATCTCGCCGCGAGCCCTCGACGGTCTGGAACGTGTCGCGATCGTCGACGACTTCCTGTCGCGTGGTCGGACCGCCGGCGCCCTCGTCGAGATGCTCGAGGAGTCCGATCTCGACGTCACGTGCGTGGGCTTCTGCATCGAGAAGGCCTACGAGGGTGGCCGATCCTTGCTTGAGGATCTCGGAGTGAGGGTCGTGTCCGCAGCCGTGATCAGCGGCATCGAAGACGGACGGCCGGTCGTTGCCTGACCTGGCCGACGTGATCGACCGGGTCCAGGCAGCGTACGGTCACGCCTGTTTCGCCTGCGGCACCGACAACCCAATCGGCATGCACCTCGAACTGCTCGGGGTCACCGACGGATGGGTGGAAGCCACCTTCACGCCCCGTCCCGAGTTTCGCGGTGCCCCCGATGTCGTGCACGGGGGCGTCACCGCGGCGGCACTCGACGAGATCCTGGTGTGGGCGGGGATCGTGATGGAGAACGTCATGACCGTCACCGGCCGCCTCGATCTCCGCTACCGCCGACCGATCCACCTGCAAGAGCCGGTGCTCGCCCGCGGCCGGGTCGAGAGTCGCAGCGGCCGACGCCTCACTATCTCGGGGACCCTCGTGGTCGGCGGCCAGGTGGCGGCCGAGGCGACCGGCCTCTATCTCGTCTCGACCACGGTCGACGACCTGCCGATGGGCCACCCCGGATGAAAGAGCGTGTTCCCCATGCGGTGCTGGCCATCTCGGCCCTCGGCTTCGGTTTCGCCTATCCGGTCATCAAGGACTCGATTCCCGCACTCGGCGCCGCCGGCGCCGCCGGGTGGAGACTGTTGGTCGGCGGCGTCTTCCTGCTCGCTCTCTCCTTTCCCACCCAGGCCAGGGTGTGGCGCGACGGCTCGATCGGTGGGCTGTGGTTGTTCGCGGCGTTCTCGCTGCAGGCGCTGGCCCTCGAACGAACCGCATCCTCGACCACGGCTGCCATCATCGGTTCTGCTGCGGTAGTGGCGCCAATCGCAACCGCCGCCCTGAGACGGTCCGCCCCGGGACCCTGGGTGGTGGTTGGCGGCGCACTCGTCTTTGTCGGGGTGGTGCTGGTGGGGCTGGGCGACCGCTTCGGACTCGATCGCGGCCAACTGCTGGCGTTGGCGGCGGCGCTCTTCTTGGCGGGCCACCTCGCCCATCTTGCGCGCACTGCCACCCGGCACGTCCTCGTGCCGTACGCCGGCGTCCAGCTGACGGTTGCCGGGGTGATGGCTGTGACGGCGTCACTCCTCACCGGAGGTCCGGTGCTCCCGCCGGCCCCAGCGCTTCCGGGTGTGATCGTGGGCGGACTGGTGCTCGGCGCCCTCCCCGTGCTCGGCCAGATGTGGAGCCAGAGTCGTCTCGGCGCCGGGCGCACAGGACTCGGGCTCACGCTGATCCCCATCGGCACCGCCATCGGTGCGGTGGGCGTCTCGGGCGAACGCCTGCCGGTCCAAGGGTGGTTGGGCGTGACGGTGCTGGTGGCGGCGGCAGTGGTCGTGACGGTGCGGAGCCAGGATCCCGATGTGCTGGTGGCGAGGTCGGTGAGCCCCGGTCACTAGCTGCTGCCGGTGACCAGCCACGTCGTCAGGTCTCAGCGGCGGACGTCGGGCGGGACTGCCTGCCGGGTCAGGCGCCGCGCCAGGTGGGTGGTCAGGCGGAACCCGCCCAGCACCACCAGCATCCCCACGGTGAGGGCGGTCATCAGTTCAGGTGCGGCGGTGTATGGGTTGCGACACGACCGAACCCCGAGCGGGCACAACCCGTACCCGGTGCCGCCCCCCGCCAGATCGAAGAGTACGAGCAGCGGGAAGGCCGCCATCGCCACCGCGGCGAGGATGAGGACGAGTCTGAGCGCCCGCACGACGATTCGGGGATCCATGCTGATAAGGGTAACGCCCGCCGAGGGGATCCCGGTTCCCGGTGGGTGGCTCTCCTGATGGGGGCCCGGGGCGCGGCCCCGGCGCCGTGCGGGGTCGGAACCGAGCCTTGTGGTGACTCTGGACGGTGGCGGCCGGCGCTACGATCGCCTCCCGTGCAGTACCACCAGGAGTCATTCACACCGGCGGAAGAGGCCATCCTGGCCCGGTTCTTCACCAACGTCGAGCTGCCGGTCTTCGGTCTGGTGAACATGCCCGAGGTGGTGAAGGGGGCTCTCTTCGCCAGATACTCCCGGTCCCCCAAGTCGATTCGGCGGCTCTTCCTCGACGAGTTCGCCGCCGATGCCGACTCCGGGATAAAGGCCATCGCCGACACGCTCGGCACCACCGATCCGCTGGTGGATCTGCGTAACGCAGAACGGTTGTACCAACGGGTGTTCTTCGAATACGGCGATGACTCCGTCGCTCAACTCGGCGGTGCCCACCTGGCATGCGAACAGGCGTCGAACATCCTCACCAAGGTGCTCGAATGGGGTCGGCTGGCTTCCTACCTCGAGCAGTCGACGCGCTACATCCTCTACGACGC
>JBHJOH010000003.1:0-19508 GCA_050329955.1 Acidimicrobiia bacterium
TCTCGGTCACGACCCCGGCCTCGACCAGCCGGCGGCCGTCAGCGGAGGCGAGCAACGCTGCACCACCCTCCCCGGCCAGCACACCGGCGCTCCGACGCAGGCCGAGCATGAGGCGTTCCGCCTCGGCCGCCCAGCCTTCGACGGTGTCCGCCGCCTGCACCGCTCCAAGTCCGGACTCGACCCGATCGAGATACGTATCGAGCCGGCGCACGTTGCGCTTGCGGATCCCGTTGCGGAACCCGTGGGCTCCCATCCCGAACGCCAGGTACTCGCCCTGCGCCCACACGCCCAGGTTGTAGCGGCAGGGATGGCCGGGGCGGGCATGATTGGAGACCTCGTAGCGGACCAGACCCGCCTGGCCGAGCCGCTCGACTGCCAGCTCCCATTTGTCCGCCTGGTCATCGGGGTCGGGAGCGGGAGCTCCGGCGCGCACAGCTTTGCCCAGGGCGGTGGTTGGCTCCACCGTGAGCGAGTAGGTCGAGACGTGGTCCACGCCGAGGTCGATGGCCCGTTCGACCGTTGCCACCCACGACGCCAGACTCTCGGACGGCGTCCCGAAGATGAGATCGAGGCTCACCGAAGCGAACCGCTCGGCCCTGGACACCTCCACCGCCCGGACGATGTCGTCGGGCCCATGGCGGCGACCGAGCGACGCCAGCACCGCCTCATCGAAGGACTGCGCTCCGAACGACACCCGGGTGAAGCCGAATTGGGCGAGCGCCCCGGCACGCTCGACGGTCCAGTCCTCCGGGTTCGCCTCCAGCGTGATCTCGGCGTCACCGGCCAGGCCGAAGCGCTTCTCGAGCCCGATCAGGATCCGGCCCAACGCCGAAGGCGGCACGCTCGACGGCGTCCCCCCACCGAAGAACACGGCGTCGAGCGGCCCCCAGGCAAGCTCGTCGTCCATCTCCCGCAGCACGGCGCCGAGGTAGCGGTCGACGACATCGCTCCTCCCCTCGACCACCGCAAAGTCGCAGTACGGGCAGATGCGGGCGCAGAACGGGATGTGGACGTAGGCGGACCGGAACGACTCGGCAGCGTCGGCGAGAGCAGCCGAGTCGGGCGCGGGCGAGGGAGTCACACGAAGCCCGCCACCGGGGCCGTTGCCGCAGCCACCTCAGTCGTCGACCTTCAGCGCCGCCACGAACGCTTCGGGTGGGACCTCGACCGATCCCACCATCTTCATCCGCTTCTTGCCTTCCTTCTGCTTCTCGAGCAGCTTCTTCTTGCGGGTGATGTCGCCGCCGTAGCACTTGGCCAGAACGTCCTTGCGCTTGGCTCGCACCGTCTCGCGGGCGATGATGCGGGCGCCGATCGCCGCCTGGATGGGGACGTCGAACAACTGGCGCGGGATCAGCTCCTGGAGCTTGTCGACCAGCTTCTTGCCGTATTCGTAGGCCTTGTCGCGGTGGACGATTGCGCTGAAGGCGTCGACCGGGACCGAGTTGAGCAGGATGTCGACCTTGACCAGGTCCGAGGCGCGGTAGCCCGACACCTCGTAGTCCATCGAGGCGTAGCCCCGGGTGCGGGACTTGAGGCTGTCGAAGAATCCGAACACCACCTCGGCCAACGGCATCTGGTAGATCAGCTCCACCCGCTCCGGCGACAGGTAGGACATGTTCACCATCTCGCCCCGGGAGTTGGTGACCAGTTCCATGATCGCCCCGATGTACTCGGACGGGGAGATGATCATGACACGCATGAACGGCTCCTCCACCTGCGCCACGTCGCCCGGGTTGGGCAGGTCCTGGGGTGAGTGGATCTCGAGCGGAGGCTGGTTGGGGCGGATCACCTGGTACGCCACCGACGGAGCGGTGGCCACCAGGTCGAGGTTGTACTCACGTTCCAGCCGCTCCCGCACGATCTCCATGTGGAGCAGTCCGAGGAACCCGGTGCGGAACCCGAACCCGAGCGCCCGACTGGACTCGGGCTCGTACTGCAGCGAGGCGTCGTTGAGCCGGAGTTTGTCGAGCGCCTCACGGAGCCGTTCGAAGTCGTCGCCGTCGGTGGGGAACAACCCCGAGAACACCATCGGCTTCGGCTCGGCGTAGCCGGGGAGCGCCTCGGTGGCCCGGTACGACGCCGCCGTGATGGTGTCGCCGACCTTGATCTGATCGATCTCCTTGGCTCCGGTGATGAGATAGCCCACCTCACCCGGGCCAAGGGTCTCGACGGGGACGGCCCGGGGCGACAGGAAGCCGACCTCGTTGGCGTTGTACTCCTCGCCGGTGGCCATGAACTTGAGCTTCTCGCCCTTCGACATGCGGCCGTCGACCACCCGGACGTAACAGACCACCCCCCGGTAGGCATCGAAGTACGAGTCGAACACCAGTGCCCGCAGCGGGGCATCGAGGGTGCCGATCGGCGGGGGCACGTCCCTGACGAGCCGTTCGAAGAGCTCATCCACCCCCGCCCCGGTCTTGGCGGACAGCCGCAGCACCTCGTCGGCGTCACCGCCGAGGATGCCGACCAGCTCTTCTGCCACCCGCTCGGGATCGGCGGCAGGCAGGTCGATCTTGTTCAGGGCCGGAATCACCTCGAGACCGGCCTCGATCGCCAGGTAGGCATTGGCGAGGGTCTGGGCCTGCACACCCTGGGCGGCGTCGGCCAGCAGCAACGCCCCTTCGCAGGCGGCCAGCGACCGGGACACCTCATAGGAGAAGTCGACGTGCCCGGGGGTGTCGATCAGGTTGAGGATGTAGTCCTTGCCATCAGCGGCGGTGTAGTTCAGCCGAACGTTGTTGGCTTTGATGGTGATGCCGCGTTCGCGTTCGATATCCATCGTGTCGAGCACCTGCTCCCGCATCTCCCGCTCGGTGATGGCACCGGTGCGCTCGAGCAGGCGGTCGGCCAGCGTCGACTTCCCATGGTCGATGTGGGCGATGATGCTGAAGTTGCGTATGCGCGACTGTTCGGTCACTGGGTCTCCGGGGTGGACGCGGTTGGCGTTGAACCGTGGCCCGGGGATTGTACCGGCCCGAAAGCCACTGCTATCGTGAGGGCTTCGCCGCCGGCCACCGCGCCTGCTGTATGGCTTCGGCGGCCCCATCAAGACGTCGTTTCCGATCGTGAGCACAGGGTTTTTCATGGCCAACATCAAGTCCCAGATCAAGCGCAACCGCCAGAACGTGGTCCGCAACGAGCGCAACAAGGCTGTTCGCTCCGAGCTCAAGACCCGCATCAAGAAGACCCTGCAAGCGGTCGACGCCGGCGAGGACAACGCCGCCGATCTCTACCGTGATGCCCAGAAGAAGATCGACAAGGCGGTCAGCAAGGGCATCCTCGGCAAGAAGACCGCCGCCCGCCGCAAGAGCCGCATGGCTCGGAACATCACCACTTCCTGAACCGGCCTCCCCGGTCAGAGACTCAGAACCCGCCACCCGCAAGGGTGGCGGGTTCATCTTTGGGTCAACGGTGACTCACCTGCCGACCAGCCAGAAGCACATCGCCACGGTCAACCGTTCCAGGGTGACCCGATGCAATTCCTCGGGGGCGGACTTGAGCACCCGATCGGCCCGAACCAGCGCGTCGAGGGCCTTGCGCAGTGACGAGTCCTTGAGCTTGGACCGCTGCCGCCATGTTCGCTCGACCCAGCGGTCGTTCGACTTCGCCCCGGCCCATTGCGCCAGGGTCTCGGCATTGGGGGCGGCGAGCGCCCACGAGCGACGCTTGACCTCCGTCTCGAGGGACGCCAGCAGCACCAGCGGGTGATGATGGGTGAGGAGGTCACCGAGCCGTCGGAGTGCCTCGGCCACATCGCCCTTGGCGACGGCATCGGTGTAATGGAAGATCGGCTCGTTGGGCCGGTTTCGGAACCGGTCCAGCACCATCGCCGCCGTCACCTTCTTGCCGGCGTCCGTCAGCTGGTCGAGAGCCTGACCGAGCGAGGCGGTGTCGGCCCCGAAGCGCTGGATGAGGGCCCGAGCGGCGTCACCGGAGATCTCCAACCCGCGCCGGTGGATCTCGTCGTGGAGCCACTGCTGGGCGTTCGATTCCCAGATCTTGCGCACCGAGTGGGTCGTCCCCACCGCCTTGACCGCCTTCGCCAGCACCGCCGGGATGGCGCCCTCCGACACGATCGACACCGCGATGGCGTCGGGGTCGATGAGGGGAAGCATCTGGGCGATGATCCCGGCCTCGGTGGCATTGAGGTTCTGGGCATCGACCAGCTCCAGGCCCTGGCGGCCACCGAACAGCGAGCCGGACTGGAGCATCGGGATCACCGAGTCGAGCTCTCCCCGCATGACGCCGGCACCGTCCTCGGTGGATCCGCCGCGCCCGGGGACGTCGATGCGGACCACGTCGTCGGGGTCGACACCACAGGACTTGAGATGTCCGCGCGCCCGCTCCAGTAACTCCTGACGCTCCCCCGGACCGGACCCGGCGGGACAGGAGACATGGAAGACGGCAGGCACAAACCTGACGCTAGCCGGTTGGGATCGGCCCGATCAGCCGAGTCGCCCGTAGAGAGCGGCGAGATCACACGCCATCTCGACGTCGTGAACCCGGATGAGATCGGCGCCGTACTCGAGCGCCATCGAGATGTAGGCGGCCACCCGATGGTCCTCCTGCTTGCGGGGAATGGGCACCAGCACCGGCCGGCCCAGCAGCTGGATGGCGTCGAGGTTGCGGATCACGTCGAGCTGCATCCGGGTGTAGGCCTGGTAGTCACCCCGGTAGTTGATGGCGATGCCCGGATCCAGGATGGTGTGGCCGATCCCCTCGGCCGCCAGCTGGGCGAGGCGGTTGGTCATCCAGTCGGCAGTGACCTCGGCCTTGCGGTCGGAAATGCTGATCTCCCCCACGTCGTGCGGGTTGGCGCCCTCGACGTACATGACGATGGCGCCCACTCCCCCGGCAGCGACGGCCGCCCGCATGGCCGGATCGGCCAACCCGCCGGTGTCGTTGACGAGGGCGGCGCCGGCCGCGACGCACGCCGCCGCCACCTCGGGCTTCCAGGTGTCGACCGACACCACGAGACCGTTGGCGGCGAGCAGCTCCACCGCCGGTAACAGCCGGGCCAGTTCCTCTTCGGTGGCGATGGTCGGATTGTCATAGTGCGACGACTGCCCGCCGAGGTCGATGATCGAAGCCCCCAGATCCCGGTAGCAGCACGCCCGTTCCAGGGCATCCCCCGGCGAAGCGGCGATCGACGACGTGTTCTTCGACTCCGGAGAGAGGTTGATGACGGCCATCACATGCGTGACGCCACCGATGGCCAGGACGTGCGATCCGAGTTGCAGCGCGCTCACGTCAGGAGTGTGTCTCACCTTTTGCACAATGTGCAAAAGGTGGGTGTTTCGCGTGCGTTCTGCACAATGTGCAAAAGGTGATCGGTCACGGCCAGGGCTGCCACCACGGGTGCGGTTCGGACAGGCCGTCCGGGCCGACGATCACGTCACCGTCGAGATCGGTTCGTTTCACCACCGCTCCCGAGGCTTCCAGGGTTTCGATCACCCAGTCGGCGGGATGGCCGAAATTGTTGGGGCCGACACTGATCACGGCGATGTCGGCCGACACCGCCGCCAGCCAATCCGGGTCGGAGGTGGCGGCACCCTGGTGGGGGACTTTCAACACGTCGGTGGTGAGCCCTCGCAGCTCGTTCTGGGCGATCACCTCGATGTCACCGGAGAACAGGAACCGCCGCCCACCGACATCGGCGTCGACCACGATCGACTGGTCGTTGGGGGAGGCGTACCTGCGCAACGGGGCCAGCACCTCGAGTCGGATGCCGCTGCGCTCCACCACCGTGCCGACCGGCGGGTCCACCACCGACAAACCGGCCGCCGGGGCCGCCTCGGAGAACCATGTCGACGCCGGGGTCGACTGTCCCTCGAGTGCGGCCCACACCTGTCCCACCGGCATGACACCCACCACCGCCCGCAGTCCCTCGATGTGATCGGCGTGCACATGGCTCACGATCAGCAGATCGATGCGGCCGATCCCGTACTCGTCGAGCTTGCGTCCCAACAGCACCGGGTCGGGCCCGCCATCGATGAGCACCGTGAACCCGTCGGCGACGATCAACTCGGAGTCCCCCTGCCCGACGTCGAGGAACACCACCGCCGGCACGTCGAGCCTGGCACCGAACGGGTAGACCGCCAACGCCACCGCACCCGCCGCCACCAGCGCCAACGCCGGCCTCAACCCTGCGAAGCGCCACCCCGTCAACGCAACAGTTGCCACCCCCACCGCTACGCCCGGACCGACCTGCGGCCACGGTGCCGCCAGCTCGGCCACGAACAGGACCAGATCGGCCAGCGTGGAGCCCAGCCACACCAACGGCCCCCCCCCCGCCAACGCCCCCACCCCACCGGTGGCGGTCGACGCCGCCACCAGCGGTGCCGCCACCAGGTTGGCCAACGGGCTCAGCAGCGGCATCGAACCGAACACCGCCAGCAGGATCGGCGCCACCGCCACCTGCGCCGACAACGATGCCCCCACCACCGTGGCCACCGGCTTCGGCTCGAAGGTGAAGCGATTGGCACCCCACATCACGCCCATCGTCGCCGCCACCGACAATGCGAAGCCGACGTCTGCGGCCAGTCTCCCGGATACGGCCAGGCACCCGAGCACGCCCAAGGCCAGGGCAGTCCACCGGTCGAACGCCCACCCGAACAACCTGCCCACCAGCAGTACCGACAGCATTGCACTGGCTCGTACCACCGACGGCTCCGCCCGGGTCACCAAGGCGAACACCACCACCCCCGCCAACCCCGTCAGCGCCCGCAACCGGGGATAGCGAGCCACCGGTGCCAACACCAACCACCACAACGCCAGGAACATGGCCACGTTGCTGCCCGACACCGCGACGTAGTGGGTGAGCCCGGCCCGTCGCAGGGAGTCGAGGTCAGAGTCCGAAACCCCACTGGTGTCGCCCACCAGGAACCCGGCCAGGAGCGACTCCCCCCGATCGGTGAGGTCCAGGTCGCCCAGCACACGGCCCCGGATCAGGTTGGCCAGTCCGAGCACCACCCCGGCATCGACCGCCAACGGCGTCACGTCGGGGTCGTCGACCACCCCAGCCACCGGGAACCGCTTCACGAACCCCGACCGGGCCTGGATTCGACCCGTGATCTCGAGGGTGTCGCCCACCACCGCATCGACCGGACCCGGCGTGTGGATCACGAGCGAAGGACCAGGCCACGGAGTGACCACCTGGGGCGCGGACACCACGGCGGCCGGACGGACCACCTGCCGCCATCCGAAGCGACCGGGAAGAGGATCCGAGAGGGCCTGGGCATGGAAGGTGAGGCGGGGGCTGTCAGACCCGAACGCCTCGAGCTGCGCCCGCTCGAAGGACTGGGCGGCCAGCCCCGAGCACACACCCAGTGTCACGACCAC
The DNA here is from genome assembly GCA_050329955.1 of Acidimicrobiia bacterium. GTDB lineage: Bacteria > Actinomycetota > Acidimicrobiia > Spongiisociales > ZC4RG35 > JAOUGY01. Next base: position 7,345 of record JBHJOH010000003.1, read on the forward strand.
CGCAGCCATCGCCCAGCGCCGGCCGCCAACGGCCAGCATGGCTCCCCCCACGGCCACCGCCGGCACCACCACCTGCCACCCCCAACCGAACCCGGCCCACGCCCCCGCCCACATGCAGGGGACCGCTCTCCACAAGGATCGGGCCAGCGGGGTCACGGAACCACGACTGACTCGCGCATCGCCTCGAGCTTCGACTCGCCTATTCCCGGCACATCGAGCAGGTCCTCCACCGAACCGAACGGGCCGTTCTCATCGCGGTAGGCGACGATCCGCTCGGCCAGTACCGGTCCCACCCCGGGGAGGGCGTCCATCCCGACGGCGTCGGCCTGGTTGACCCGGACCCTGCCGTCGTCGACGGGAGCAGCCGCCGGCGTGTCCCCGTCGATCGCGGCCGCCGGGACCACCACCTGGATGCCGTCGCTCAGCGGGGCGGCCAGATTGATGGCGGACAGGGCGGCTTCGGTGGTCGCTCCACCGGCTGCCGCCACCGCATCGGCCACCCGGGAGTCGACCGGAACCCGCACCAGGCCCGGCCGGGCGACTGCACCCGCAACATGCACCACGATCTCGGCCGGAGCGGCAGGATTCACCGCCACCGGAGTGCCGGCCACCGGCGCCGGCAGAGCCTGCGGACGGCCACCGAAGCCGACCACGGCGCCGACCAGCACGGCACCAGCCAACGAGGCAACGCCCACCAGGCGCCATTTGGATTCGTCCACTCGAGACCTCGAGCCCTCCCACGGGCGTCGGGATCTACTTATCGGACAGAGCCATCGAACGCCATAGGGTCGACCTCACGACCCGAGATCACACGGCGGGGAGACCCACCATCCGGTCGAGGCGTTCACGGAGGTATTCAATGTCGGCGCACTTCTCGAGGTAGCCGATGGCGCCCTTGGCAAGCACCTGGGCTTCGACCCGATCGGCGTCGAATCCAGACAGCACCACGATGTCGGTGTTTGGATGTATCGCCCGCATCTGCTCGATGAGGTCGTAGGAGTTGGTGCGCGGCATCGTCAGATCCAGCAGCACCAGATCGGGATTGAGCCGATCCACCAGGTCGAGACACTCTTCCCCCGAGCCCGCCTCCCCCACAACTTCGTAGCGAATCGGGAGGATCCGCTCCATCCAGATCCTCACCAGCATCCTGAAGTCGCGGTCGTCGTCGACAACCACCGACCTGATCGGTCTCCTGGTCTCCGAATCGATCACCCATACCCCCACGTGTGTCGTTACCGATGAATCGGCACGCCACCGACCTCCTTGAGCCTTCTCGCCCTCGGCCATTACCGTGTCGGTCATGAGGACCCTCGACCACTCGTCGTTTGCCGTCAGACCCGGCGCCGTCGTCGACCTCGCCGCCATCGACCCACGTTCGACAGGTGCCTTCGCCGGGGGCAAGTCGGAGGGTCGGGCGGCTCACGACGCGCTCAATGCACGCCTGGAGGAACTGCAGGAACTTCTCTACGCCCAGGGAAAGCATCGGCTGCTGGTTGTCATCCAGGCAATCGACACCGGGGGCAAGGACGGCACCATCCGGAGCGTCTTCGATGGCGTGAACCCCCAGGGTGTGAAGGTGGCCTCGTTCAAACGCCCGACGGAACGGGAGTTGTCCCACGACTACCTGTGGCGGGTCCATCCCCACGTACCCGGCAACGGCGAGATCGTCATCTTCAACCGGTCGCACTACGAGGACGTGCTGGTGGTGCGGGTCCACGAGATCGTCCCCGAAGAGCGGTGGTCGAAGCGCTACCGCCACATCAACGAATTCGAGAGGATGCTCACCGACGAGGGCACCACCATCGTGAAGCTGTTCCTCCACATCTCCGAGGACGAACAACGGGAGCGCCTGCAGGCCCGGCTCGACGATCCGACCAAACACTGGAAGTTCTCTCTCGGCGATCTCGAGGAACGCAAGCACTGGGACGACTATCAGGCGGCCTACGCCACCATGCTGTCGGAGACATCCACGGACTGGGCCCCCTGGCATGTGATCCCCGCCAACCGCAAGTGGTTCCGGGACCTGCTGGTGTCGTCGATCCTGGTCCAAACGCTCGAGTCATTCGCCATGTCCTATCCCGAGAACGAGGACGACCTCACCGGAGTGGTGGTTGCCTAGGCCCCGCTACCCGGCCTCGACGATCCTCCGGGCCGGAGGCGTCGATCCGATCGCCGCCTGCCGCGCCTGCGGACTCGACGACGCCGACCAGGTCCCGGTGCGGGCCGCCCCGCCCTGGCTGGTCAGAACCTGGCGCGGCCCGGTGGCAGCCATGACCCTGCCGTGGGCGATCTACGTCAGACCCGACGTGCTCACCGGCGACCGACGCCGACTGGCTGACCTCCTCATCCACGAGATGGTCCACGTTCGCCAGTGGCGCCGTCTCGGGACGATCGGGTTCGCCCGCCAGTACCTGCGGGGCTACATCTCCGGCCGTCGCAACGGCCTCGACCACTATCAGGCATATCTGTCGATCCCGCTCGAGAGCGAAGCACGCGAAGTCGCTGGGCACTGAGCTATCAGCTATCAGCTACCAGATGCCAGCCAGAGAAGACCGGTTCCTGCGTGTTGCGTGTTGCGTGTTGCGTCGGACGCTCCCAGCCAGCAGCCAGCAACTCCTCTCTCACACCACGATGTTCACCAGGTTCGGGGGACGGCTGATCACCTTGCGGACTCCGGATTCGATCCAGGTCTGGATGCGCTCGGAGCCGAGTGCCAGGGCTTCGGCGTCCTCGGCGGTGATGCCGGCGGGGACCTCGTGGCGATCGCGGACCTTGCCGTTGACCTGGACGACCATGGTGACCACGTCGTCACGGGCCGCCTCGGGGTCGGCGACCGGCCAGGGCTGCAGATGCACCGAGTCGTGGTGACGCAGGCGCCACACCTCCTCGGTCACGTGCGGTGCGATGGGAGCGAGCAGCAGTGCCAGGGTGTCGATCGCCTCCGACCACACGCCAGCCGAGACCGCCGCCGCCTTCAATGCCTCCTGCAGGTCGTTGCGCAACGACATGAGCGCCGCTACCGCCGTGTTCCACTTGAACTCGGCCATGTCGGCGTCGATCTTGGCGATGGTCTGGTGAACCACCCGCCGCAGGTCGGTGTCGGCCCGATCCGAGCCCTGACGGGGCGAGTAGTCGGCCGAACCGAGCCGCCAGACGTCCTCGATGAACCGGCGCGCCCCGACGATGCCGCGGGAATCCCACGGGCCGCCCTTCTGCCACTCGTAGGCGAACATCAGGTACGTGCGGACCGTGTCGGCTCCGTAGCGGGCCACCAGGGCGTCGGGGTTGACGACGTTGCCCTTCGACTTCGACATGCGCTGCACCTCGAGGTGGTGCTTGAGCTGGGTGACGTCGTTGTCGCCCGGGATCGACGGAATCGACACCGGTGCGCTCTCCGGCACCTCCACACCCACCAGCCCGGCACTGGTCTGGATCTGGAGCAGGTTCTCGGTGCGACGCACCAGCTCGCCGACCACCGCCCCCGCCTCCGGACCGGCTCCCGGGTCCACCCGGACCGCGGTGGCGACCACCCGGCCCTCGACCAGCTCGCCGTCCACCACCAGCGTGTCACCCTGGCGTTCCTCGCCGAGTACCTGACCCTGGTTGCGCAGCATCAGGAACGGCTCGTCGAAGGCACCCTCGGGATCACGGCCGTGCGAGCGCATGATGGCTTCGGCCTCCGAGAACAGGCCCATGTCCCGCATCGCCTTCACGAAGAAGCGGGCGTAAAGGAGGTGCATCACGGCGTGTTCGGCGCCGCCGGTGTAGGTGTCGACCGGCAGCCAGTACGCCGCCTCTTCGGCATCGAACGCAGCGCTGTCGAGGCGCGGCGACAGGTAGCGGAACCAGTACCAGGAGGAGCACATGAAGGTGTCCAGCGTGTCGGTCTCGCGCCGGGCGGGATTGCCATCCGAGTCGACCGTGTGCAGGAACGGCTCATAGGTGGTGAGCGGGCTGCGACCCTCGAACTCGACGTCTCGGGGCAGCACCACCGGGAGCTGGTCATCGGGTACCGCCTCGATGGTTCCATCGGCGCGATGGATCATCGGGATGGGCGAGCCCCAGTAGCGCTGCCGGGAGATGAGCCAGTCACGGATGCGGTAGTTGATCGACTCGGTTCCGTGGCCTTCCGCCTCCAGCCAGTCGATGGCGGCGGCGACCGAGGGGTTGGCTCGGCCCTTGGCGTCGGTGGTCTCGACCCCGTCGATGGGGCCGCTGCCCACCATCACGCCGGCACCCACGTAGGCCTCGTCCATCTCGTCTGCCGACATCCGATCCTCACCGGCAGGTTGGATCACCGGGACGATGTCGAGGCCGAAGGTGCGGGCAAACTCGAAGTCGCGCTGATCGTGCGCAGGCACCGCCATGATCGCCCCGGTGCCGTACGAAATCAGCACGTAGTCGGCGATCCACACCGGGATCGGGTGGCCGTTGACCGGGTTGATGGCGTGCCCGCCCGTGAAGACCCCGGTCTTGTCCTTGTTCTCGGACAGCCGTTCCAGCTCGGTGCGGCCCGCCGCCAGCGCCCGGTATTCGGCGACCGCTCGGGCCTGTTCAGGGGTGGCGATGTGGTCGACGAGCGGGTGCTCGGGGGCCAGCACCATGAAGGTGGCCCCCCACAACGTATCGGGCCGGGTGGTGAAGACCGTGATCGACTCGTCCAGGCTCTGGACGGGGAATGCCACCCGGGCGCCCTCGGAACGTCCGATCCAGTTCTTCTGCATCATGCGGATCGGGTCGGGCCAGTCGATGTGGTCGAACCCGAGCAGCTCGTCGGCGTAGCGGGTGATCGAGAAGAACCACTGCTCCATCATCTTCTGGATCACCGGCTGGCCGGTGCGCTCGTCCCTGCCGTCGATCACCTGCTCGTTGGCCAGCACCGTCTGGAGGGTGGGAGACCAGTTGACCATGGCCTCGCCCCGGTAGGCGACACCGTTGGCGGCCATCTGTTTGAAGAGCCACTCGGTCCACTTGTAGTACGACGGGTCACACGAGACGGCCTCGCGCTCCCAATCGAACATGGCGCCCATCGACTCGAGCTGGCGGCGCATCCGGTCGATGTTGGCGTAGGTCCAGGTGGCGGGATGGATGTTGCGCTGGACGGCGGCGTTCTCGGCGGGGAGCCCGAAGGCGTCGAACCCCATCGGGAACAGCACGTTGAACCCCTTCATCCGCATGTAGCGGGCGCGGGCGTCCGAGGGCGTCATGGCGTACCAGTGGCCGATGTGGAGGTCACCCGAGGGGTAGGGCAGCATCGTGAGGGCGTAGTGTTTGGGCCGGTCCCAATCCACCCTGGATCGGTAGAGACCCGTGCCCTTCCAGGCGGACTGCCATTTCGGTTCGATCTCGAGGTGGTCGTAGCGCATTCAGGCGAGGCTAATCGCCTGCGATCACGCCTCCCAGCGAGTTTGAGCGGCGGCCCCGACCACTCCAGTCGACCGGACGGCGCCGGCGATCGTGCCCGGGCTCAGACTCCGTCCGACACCAGCCCGAATGCGGCCGACCTGTGGGACAACTCGATTGCGATTGCTTCGGCGGTGGCACGCTCGAGGTCGATGATCACGACTTCCTTGCTTCCCGGGCCGGCGGTGTCGATCGACAGGGTGGCCAGACCGAGGCGGCGTTGGAAGGGGTTGGATCGGACCACCGTCGATTGTGCCTTGCCGACCGGCACCAGCCACGTTCGTCGCGTCAACACTCCGGAGCGGGCCACAATCAGCTCATCGTCGATCCGGTACCCGATCGCCCGGTAGGCAGCCTTGGCCCACAGGTACGAGAGCACCAGTCCGATCGGGATGGCCGCCGCGAACAGGGGGCGCCAGATGGCCAACAGCCCGAAGGTGATGACGACGTCGAGGGATGCGCCGATGAACATGCGTCGCACCGCCAACGGGCTCACCGACCGCAGCTGATCCTCGAACGGCCCTTCGAGGCCGAGCACACGTTCCACCACGGGGTCGAGCGCGGCGTCACGGATGATGGGTGCCACCACTCCGCTCCCGGTGTCTGCACTGGCGGTGACCGAACCGGCGGTGTCGGCCATGATGGTTGCACGGTGGACGAACCGTCTCATCAGCGGACGTTCGATCCGCACCGCCTGCACCCGGTTGATCGGAATCACACCCGACGACCTCGTGAGCAGCCCGTGCTCACGGCGCAGATCGACGCCGTACTCGCTGAGCACGAACCCGTGATAGCGCAGGAGGGTTCCCGCAATCGACACGACCCAGCCCACCAGAATCATCACGACAAGAACCGCCCCGATGACCAACACCGGTCCGATCCCCAGCACCACGTCACCGGCGTCCTCGATCACGTCGCCGATGTCGAAGCCGAGATCGATCGACCAGCCCCACAACACGCCGGCGAGGGCGATCAGCGCACCGATCTGGTTGCCGGTGGCACCGGCGACGAGCAGCTCGGAGGTCGGCGCCGTGAACAGCAGATTGGATGCCGGTTCGTCCTGGGCCTCGGGGGTTCGGGTGGCGAGCACCTCCCGCAGCTCGACGGCGTCGGTCCGGGCGATGTAACGGAGCACCAGATCGGTGCCGGAGCCTCCGGCGGTCTCGATCTTGACCTCGGCCAGACCCAGCGCCCTCGGCAGCAGCGGCTCCAGCAGGTCGACATTCTGGATTCGCCCGAGCGGCACCGACCGGGTCTCGACCTGGAGGATGCCGCTGCGCAACTCGAAGGAGCCATCCGCCACCCACCAGCGGAGCCGCAGTAGCTCGAGGGCCTGGCGGGCAACACTCACCACGACGATGAAGGCGATGATTCCGACGCTCCCGAATGCCCTTCCGTCACCCCGGCCGAGGAAGAGCGCCACCACAATCGGAAAGAGCCAACCCTGAATGGTCTTCACCGGTCCGAGCAGCATGGTGAGCCCGTTGAGCCGCTGGGGCTCGGAGAAGCGGTTCATGTTCACGAAGTCCACGGTGGCGCAGGCGGCGCAGGCGGGCTGGGAGGGGTCTGAGGGCTGGCAGGAGTTGGCGGGGCGGGCGGGCTAGGAGGACTGGGAGAGTTCGGAGGACCGGGAGGACCGGGAGGTTCGGAGGGCACGGGCTGACCGTTCGGTTCCCGCTCCCAGGGACCGCCATCGGCACCCGCTCCCTCCGGTTCCGGGGTTGGCGCCGGTATCCCGGCAGGTCGCTCCCATCGATCGAAGTCCCCGTCGGCGTCATCCCCGTCGGCGGATCCCTGCTCGGGTGTGGCCTGGCGGGACCACGAAAGCAGGTCCTCTCTGATCGACTCGGCTGCGTGCAGCGGCAGACCGGGGATCGACAGGTCGGCGAGGCGGGAACCGGCGGTGTAGATGGTGACCGTGCGAAGACCCAGCGCCCGTTCGATCGGGCCACCGATCATGTCGACGTACTGCACCCGCGTCCGGGGAATCCACCTCTTGGTCTTGACCACGACACCGAAACGCACGATCAGTTCGGTCTCGGAGAGCCCGTACCCCCACGCCCGCCACCTGGCCGGGGCGAGGACGAGCCCCATCAACGCGATGAACAGCGCCAATCCCCCGACGATCCAGGGGGCGATGGGGACATCGGCCAGGAACAGACCGAAAGCGATCATGCCCAGCACACCGGCGGGTATCAGCGACCCGGACATCCACAGTAAGCGGACCTTGGGGTCGAGGCGGGACAGCTCGGTCATGACGCAAGGGTAGAAGACGAGGCCCCCAACTCCGCACACGAACGATCGTTCGTTAATATGGAGTGATGACCAGTGCCGAAGAACGTTTCCAATCGCTCATCGATGCCGACGACAAGATCGAGCCGACCGACTGGATGCCAGACGCCTACCGGGCGACGCTCATCCGCCAGATCGCCCAGCATGCCCACAGCGAGATCATCGGCATGCAGCCGGAAGGCAACTGGATCGGCCGCGCCCCCTCTCTGGAACGCAAGGCAATCCTGATGGCCAAGGTCCAGGACGAGGCCGGCCACGGCCTCTATCTGTACTCGGCGGCCGAGACCCTGGGGGTGACGCGCCACGAGCTCGTGGACCTTCTCCACCAGGGTCGCCACAAGTACTCGTCGATCTTCAATTATCCGACGCTCAGCTGGGCCGACATGGGCGCCATCGGATGGCTGGTCGACGGCGCCGCCATCACCAACCAGGTCATGCTGACCCGCTGCTCCTACGGCCCCTACGCCCGGGCGATGGTTCGGATCTGCAAGGAGGAGTCGTTCCACCAGCGGCAGGGCTACGAGATCATGATCGCCCTCAGCCGCGGTTCGGACGAGCAGCGGGCGATGGCCCAGGATGCGCTCAACCGCTGGTGGTGGCCGTCGCTCATGATGTTCGGGCCGCACGACGCCGAGTCCACCCACTCCGAGCAGTCGACCGCCTGGAAGATCAAGCGCACCTCCAACGACGAGCTCCGCCAGCATTTCGTCGACATGACCGTTCCCCAGGCCGACTATCTGGGGTTGACCATCCCCGATAGCGAGCTGCGCTGGAACGTCGAGCGCAGTCACTACGACTTCGGACCGATCGACTGGGATGAGTTCTGGCGGGTGGTCAAGGGCTCGGGTCCGATGAACCGGGAGCGGATCGAGCACAAGGTGGCGGCCTGGAACGAGGGCGAATGGGTCCGGACGGCAGCAACCGCCCACGCCGCCAAACGCGCCACGAAGAGGGAGGTCGCCTGATGCCCTACGAGATCCACACCGCTCCGGGAGAAGCTCCGGCCGACGTCCCCACCTTCAGCGGGAAGGTGGGCGAGGGCTGGCCGATGTGGGAGGTGTTCGTGCGGCCCCGGCGCGGTATCGCCCACGGCCACGCCGGCAGCCTCCACGCCCCCGACGCAGAGACCGCCCTCCAACACGCCCGCGACGTATACACCCGCCGCCGGGAAGGAATCAGCGTCTGGGTGGTGCCGACCTCGGCCATCACCGCCTCCGATCCCGATGACACCGAAGAGCTGTTCGAGTCGATCGACAAGCCCTACCGGCACGCCACGTACTACGAGATCCCCGAGGAAGTGGGGCACATGTGAAGGGGCCAGTTCACGGTTCACCGTTCACCGTTCACCGTTCGGGAACGCGATTCGACCGGCGCCGGCGATGACGGAACCAACCTCCACGACGCCACAGGGGATGCCGGTGACGGCGGACGAGCCTCACTTCGCCTACGTGCTCAGGCACGCCGACGACAACCTGGTGCTGGCGCAGCGCTTGGGCGAATGGATCTCGCGGGCGCCCGAACTGGAGGAGGACATCGCCCTCGCCAACATCGGACTCGACCACCTCGGGCAGGCCCGGGCGCTGCTGACCCATGCCGGGGCGATCGAAGGTGCCGGGCGGAGCGAAGACGACCTGGCCATGTTCAGGGACGAGCGCTCGTTCACCAACCTGCTGTTGGTGGAACAGCCCAACGGCGACTTCGCCCATACCATGGCACGGGCACTGTTCTTCGACGCCTATCAGATCGAGATGTGGGACGGACTGGCCCGTTCGACCGATCCGACGCTGGCGGGGATCGCCGCCAAGGCACTCAAGGAGACCCGCTACCACCTCCGCCACTCCTCCACCTGGATGGTCCGCCTGGGCGACGGGACCGACGAGTCCCACTCCCGCGCCCAGAGGGCCGTCGATCAGCTGTGGCGGTTCACCGCCGAGCCGTTCCAGGCCGACGAGACCGATGCCGACGCCGTCGCCGCCGGATGGGGACCGGCCCCTGAAGACCTCGCCGAGCGGTGGTTGGAGCGGGTCCGGGCGGTGCTCGACGAGGCGGCCCTCGAAGTGCCCGCCGACCCCTATCAGCGCTCGGGCGGGCGGGCCGGGTTCCACACCGAGCACCTGGGGCACCTGCTGGCCGAGATGCAGTGGACCGCCCGGGCCCATCCGGGGTTGTCATGGTGACGGCCCTGACCTCCGCCGTCTCCGATGCGGTCCGGCAGGCGCTGGCCGGCGTGGTCGACCCCGAGATCCCGGCCCTCACCATCGAGGACATGGGCATCCTGCGGGGGGCGACCCAAACCGAGTCCGGGGTGACGGTGACCATCACGCCCACCTACTCGGGATGTCCGGCGATGGGCCGGATCCGGGCCGACATCGTGGCGGCACTCGAGGCCGTCGGCATCACACACGTCGAGGTCGAAACGGTGCACTCCCCCGCCTGGACCACCGACTGGATGACACCCGATGCCAGGCGCAGACTCGAGGAGAGCGGGATCGCCGGCCCCTCCTCGCCCGAGGCGGCCCGATGCCCCCGGTGTCGTGCCGGCGAGCCACGCACCATCAGCGAGTTCGGGTCGACCGCCTGCAAGGCCCTGATGGTGTGCTCGGCCTGCGGCGAGCCCTTCCACCTGTTCAAGGAGTTCTGACCGATGCACACGTGGTCTTCCGAGTTCGGGCGGGGCTGCTGATGGCCCAGCTGGCATTCCATTCCCTCACCGTCACCGAGGTCGCCGAACTCACCGAGGAGTCTGTGGCCATCACCCTCGACGTTCCCGCCGAGCTCGCAGGCACCTTCCGGTACCTACCGGGTCAGCACGTGGTGGTGCGGGCGATCATCGACGGTGTCGATGTCCGCAGGTCCTACTCGATCTGTGCGGCGGCCCAGTCGGGCAAGCTCCGGATCGGTGTGAAACGCATGGCCGGTGGGGCATTCTCCACCTTCGCCACCACCCGGCTGCGGGCGGGCGACGCTCTCGAGGTGATGCCTCCGATCGGAGACTTCACCATCGACCCCGACCCCGATTGCCGCCGACACAGATGTGCCATCGTGGCGGGGTCCGGGATCACGCCGGTGCTGTCGCTGGTTGCGACCTCGCTCGAAGCCGAGCCCGGGGCACGCTGGACGGTGGTGTTCGGCAACCGCGAGGCCCGGTCGGTCATGTTCCTCGACGAGTTGGAGGGCCTGAAGGATCGACACGGGTCCCGCCTCCACCTGCTGCACGTGCTGTCGCGGGAAGAGACGGTCCCGATACTGAGCGGACGCATCGACGCCTCACGCCTCACCGCTCTGTTCAGCTCGCTGGTCGACTTCCGCTCGGTGGACGAGTGGTTCCTGTGCGGACCCCACGAGATGGTGATCACCGCCCGTGCTTTCCTCGAACGCCATGGGGCGGATCCCTCTTCGATTCACGAAGAGCAGTTCTTCGCCGGGCCCCCGCCGGCGGTGGCCGTCCTCGAGTCGGAAACCACCGGTTCGGTGCTGCTCACCTTCACCCTCGACGGACGGGACTCAACGGTGCGCCTCGACCCCGCCACCTCGATCCTCGATGCGGCGTTGGCGGTACGACCCGAGCTCCCTTACTCCTGCAAGGGAGGGATGTGTGCCTCCTGCAAGGCGCGCGTCGTGGAGGGCGAGGTGGTGATGACCAAGAACTACGCCCTGGTGCCTGACGACCTCGACCGGGGATTCACCCTCACCTGCCAGGCACATCCGGTGGGCGATCGGGTCGTGGTGGACTTCGATCAACGATGACGGCGCTCCGCAACACTCGCGACGACGTCGTACGCGCCGCCGGACGGCTGTTCGCCGACAAGGGTTACCACGGCACCTCCATGCGCGACCTCGGGCGGGAACTGGGCCTGCACGGAAGCTCGCTCTACTCCCACATCAGCTCGAAAGAGGACCTGCTGGTCGACGTGGTGATGCGGGGCGCCGACCTGTTCGAAGCCGCCGCCCGGTCGGCAGTGGCGAAGGCGGACGACCCCCCGACACGCCTCGAAGCCCTCGTGGCGGCCCACGTCGACGTGGTCCTCGACCACATCGACGAGTCCCGCACCTTCCTGAATGAGGCCCGCGCACTCGAGGACGACCACCGGGCGCGCGTTGTCGAAGCCCGCGACCGCTATGAGGCGGTGTTCCGGCAGGTGCTGGCCGACGGCGTCGCCCACGGCGATTTCCGTTCCGACCTCGACGTGCGCATGAGCACCATCTACATCCTCTCGATCCTCAACGCCGTCGACCGCTGGTACCGGATCGACGGCGACCTCGACCGCCCAGCCCTGGTGAGGTCGTTGATGACCTTCGTGCGCGAGGCGATCGCCGACAAGTAGCAGCCGGCAGCCAGAAGAGCTAGAGCTATCTAGTCCTCGCGTGCGGACTATCTCTGGTCCTCCGGTTTGTGTGGCTCTGGGGCCGATCACTTGGGGGTAGGCAACCGGATCACAGGAGACACCACATGAAGCACAAAGGATTGA
>JBHJOH010000004.1:0-4585 GCA_050329955.1 Acidimicrobiia bacterium
TCGGCTCGCTCCAGCATGATGTTTAGGGAGACGTCTCCGTCCGCTTGCCCGAAACTCGAGTGCTCGAGCCTGCCACCGCGTCAGGGTCGGTGCTTCAGATGCCCGGAATCATCCCGGCAGAGGCCGCCCCGGCCCAGGCGACGGCCACTCCGAAACCGGTCAGCGCGTGCCGGGCCGGCCAGGGCGATCGTAGCCGTCCATCCCAGAAGGCTTTGGCGGTGAGGCCGAGCGCCACCAACCACGCCATCGCCGTCACCCATGGCAGAAGGAAGACCGCCCACGTGGCCCCCGGCTGCGCCACCAGGCGCCCGGGCTGGTCGGCCGTCACCAGCACGGTGCCCGCTGCCAGCAGAAACACCAGCGTCCCACCGGCAGTCGCAGCCCAGGCCACCTTGGCCGCCCCGGGAGGGCCTCCCAACACCCACAGTGCAAACACGACCGCCACCAGGGTGCCCACGACCTGGGCGGCGACCGCGCCGGCCTCGTCTGCGATGCTGTGGAATGTTGCCCCGGCGATAGGAACCGGCCGGGTGGTGAAGGCGGGTGCGCCGCCGGCGCAGGACACCTCAGGGGTGGCGCGTGGGTCGGCGACGAAGGCCCTGATCAGTGCGCCTTCGCACTCCTGAACGGTGGCGGTGCGTCCCAGGGTGGTGAGCTCGATCACCCGCGATCGCTCGATCCCGGCTGCCATGGTGTCCGCCCACTCCCGCATCGAGCTCGGATCGGTTGGGGAGGTGACGATGAGGGTGTCGGCTCGAACCGGATTCTCCAGGATGGGTGGGATTGCCATCGGGACGTTCCAGATTGCGCAGGCGTCGACCGGCGCAACCGGTGCGACCAGTTCCCGGGCTGCGGAAGTGATGTCGGTGAGCAGGGCCGGGTCCATCCGCGCCACCTGCTCGCTACAGGCCAGGGTCCAGAACACCGGTTGTGACACCTGCTCATCCCGGACGGTGGCCGCTCTCATGGCGGCCAGCGTCTCACGGCCCGACAGCGCCATCCCGAACTCGCTGGCGGCGTCGTCGATTCGATCGGTGGCCCACGGGAGGAGCGCCGCCAGGTCGGGCTCGCGCAGGGCCCGCCACATGGTGATCCGTGCCAGGGAGTCGTCGAAGGAAACCACGTCCCCGCGGTCGGTGCCGTCGAGTCGGGGGATCTCGAGTGGCTCGGGGGCGGTGTCGAGCCGACCGGCGATGCGGTTGACGGCGGCAGTGGTGCTCCCCAGCCGGCTGCAGTTGCGGTCCTGCTCGCACTGTCCGGTGATGGCGTCGAGTGCCGGGCCGAACGATCGGGCTCGGGCCGTCAGGTAGGGCTCGCCTGGGGGGATGACCGACATGAGGGTGAGCGACTCCACCCCGGCCGGATGTGTTTGAGCGAGTCGATGAGCCAGCTGGGATCCGTAGCCGGATCCCACCACATGCCACGTTCGCCAGGGCCGACCCTGGCGCAGCGCTTGGCGAACCGCCTCCAGATCCTCGACGGTGGTGCCGGTCCCGATCGAGATGAGGTCTGCCTCGGCGTCCCCCAGATCCTCCCGGCACCGTTCCAGCAGATCGAGCGAGGTCGGGTCGCGCTGCAGGTCCGGGCAGTCGAGTGTGGGAGTCGAGCGCCCGCCGCCCCGGGGATCGACCAGCACCAGATCGTGGTCGTCGGCCAGCGGTGACTCGGCGTACAGGGCGGCGTCGGATATGGGCGTCTCCCCGGGCAGCGACGGAAGGATCAGGACGGGCGTGGAGGTGAGCGCATCGTCCGAGTCGTGGATCACCGCCACCGCAATCGTGTTCCCGCCAACCGGCACCTCGAAGCAGGTCACCCGCCGGCTCGACGCCTCCACCCCGTCACAGTCGACCGGATTGATCGGCGGCCCTCCGTCGAAGTCCCCCGAGAGCACGATGAGCGCACCCACTCCGAGGGCGACCGCCAGTCCGATGTTCTTCCTGTTCGCCACCAGCAGGACGCTACCGTCCTACCACCGGACGAGCATCGATCCCCAGGTGAAGCCGCTCCCGAAGGCGGCGCCGGCCACCAGCATGCCCTCGGTGAGGCGGCCGGTGGTGACCGCTTCGTCGAGGCAGATGGGCAGGGTGGCGGCGGTGGTGTTGGCGGTCTTGTGGATGGTGTTGACCATCTTGTGGGCGGGGATCCCGAGGCGGTGGGCGGCGGCTTCGATGATGCGCATGTTGGCCTGGTGGAACACGAACAGGTCGACGGCATCGGCGGTGAGCCCGGTCGCGGTCAGGGCTTCCTCGACGGCCGCCGGCATGTTGGTGACGGCGTTCACGAACACGGTGCGCCCGTCCATCTGCGGATAGTGGAGTCCTTCGTCGACCAGGCCCTGGTGCATGAAGGTCTCGTAGGCCATGCCGGGTGCCGGTAGCCACAGGGACTCGGCAAACGAGCCGTCGGCGTGGAGGTGGGTGGTGAGGATGTGGGAAGCGGTTGAAGGGTCGGTGACGTCGGTGGCCTGGATGACGACCGCCCCGGCCCCGTCACCGAACAGCACCGAGATGTCGCGACCCGCCGTCGAGAGGTCGAGACCCTTGGAGTGGATCTCGGCACCCACCAGCAGCACGGTGGAGGCGTTGCCGGCCCGGACCATCGCATCGGCGATCGACACCCCGTACACGAACCCGGAGCACTGCTGACGGACGTCGATCGCCGGGATGCCGGGGAGACCCATCTTCGCCTGCAGGAAGCAGGCGGTTCCGGGAAACTCGTGGTCGGGACTGAGGGTGGCCACCAGGATCATGTCCACCTCGCCTGCCTCGATCCCGGCCGACTCCAATGCCCGGTTGGCCGCTTCCCTCGCCAGGTCCGAGGTGGTGGTGCCGGGATCGACCCAGCGGCGCTCCCGGATTCCGGAGCGGCTGGCGATCCACTCGTCGGAGGTGTCCATCAGCTCGGACAGCTCGTCGTTGGTGACGACGCGCGGAGGGAGGTACGACCCGACCCCGGTGATGGCGGAACGGAGCATTGCGCTCACCGCTTCTTGAGTTTGGCCAGCACCTCTTTGCAGGTGGGGCACACCGGGTACTTCTTGGGGTCCCGGTCGGGGATCCAGATCTTGCCGCACAGGGCTTCGATCGGCATGCCCTCCACCGCCGATCGAACGATGTCGCCCTTCTTCACGTAGTGGGCAAACCGCTCATGATCGCCATCGTTGGTGGACGGGATGATGCGGGTGTCGTGTTCGGTGGTGGTCACGCCCGTATCTTGCCAGATCGGCGTGCGCTGCACCCTGGATCAGTGGGGCATGTCAGCTGTCGAATCCGAGACCCATGCGATCCAGTATCTTCAGCCACAGGTTCCGTTTGCCGGTGCGATCCTCCATGTCGAGGGACCAGCGGGTCGCCTGGATGCCGATGAACCGGAACGGCTCGGGGGGGAAGGGGAGCGGCTTGTTCTTCACGAACTCGAGTTCGCTTGCCTCGGATCGGCGACCGTCGAGCATGTCGAGCATGACCTCCGCTCCGAAGCGGGCGGAGGCGACGCCGAGACCGGTGTAGCCCACCGAGTAGGCAACCCGTCCCTGCATGGCGCCGCCCCAGAACACACAGAACCGGGTCGAGGTGTCGATGGCGCCGCCCCAGGCGTGAGTGAACTTGAGACCGTCGAGCTGGGGGAAGGTCTGGAAGAAGTGTTGTGACAAAAGCGCCCATGTCTCGGGTCGGGACTCGAGGTCGGGGTTCACCTTGCCGCGCCAGTAGTAGATGGCGTCGTAGCCGCCCCACAGGATCCGGTTGTCGGCGGTGAGCCGGTAGTAGTGGAACTGGTTGGAGATGTCGCTCAGGCCCTGGCGGGCCTGCCAGCCGATCGAATCGAGCTGTTCGCCGC
This sequence comes from Acidimicrobiia bacterium, assembly GCA_050329955.1. Taxonomy (GTDB): domain Bacteria; phylum Actinomycetota; class Acidimicrobiia; order Spongiisociales; family ZC4RG35; genus JAOUGY01. The sequence continues at coordinate 3,835 of JBHJOH010000004.1, forward strand.
TGAGCGGCTCGGTCACCATGCAGTAGTCGTAGACCGGGGCGATGTAGTGGCCCATGCGCCGCAGCAGCGGGGGGAAGGCGTTGGTTCCGAGCGCCACCCGACCGGCTCGGATCTTGCCGAGCGGGGTGGTCACCAGCACCCCCACGCCGTCGCGTTCCAACCCGGTGGCCTTGGTGTCTTCGAAGATGCGAACCCCGAGCGATTCGGCCACCGCCTTCAAACCCCAGGCGAGCCGGGCCGGGTCGACCAGGGCTGCCCGATCCTTGCGCCACAGGCCACCGATGTAGGTGGGGGAGTGGACCTGTTGCTGCATGGCTTCTCGGTCGAGCAATTCGACCCGTTGGCCCAGGTGGCGGAGTTGGGCGTGGTCTTCGCGCAGCTCATCGAAGTACGAGGGGGAGTGGTTGGTGGTGGCGACATCGATCACGCCGGTACGTTCGTAGTCGCAGTCGATGCCGTAGCGCTTGATGGCGGCTTCGATCTGATTGAGGTTTTCGAGTCCGAGCCGTTCCAGCGCGGCCAGCTCGTCGGGGAACCGCTCCTGGCCGTTGGCGACGCCGTGTGTGAGGCTCGCCTCCATGAACCCACCGTTGCGTCCGCTGGCCGCCGACCCCACCTCGCGGGCGTCGATCAGCACGACATCGCGTGAGGGGTCCCGCTCCTTGGCGAGGATGGCGGTCCACAGCCCGGTGTATCCGCCGCCCACCACGCACAGGTCACAGGAGATGCTCCGCACCAGGGTCGGGTTGGA
>JBHJOH010000005.1:0-46587 GCA_050329955.1 Acidimicrobiia bacterium
CCCGCCCATTTGTAGGTCATGCCTTCGGCGAGCCGCATGGCGTCGGCAAGACCTTCCGCCGGAGACGGGTAGACCTTCATGCGGGTACCCCCGGCGGCAGGGCCCAGGGTGGTGTCATGGATGGCCACGAACATCCAGGCGCCGGTCGCGGCGTCGTAGCGGGTCACCACCGACTCCCCGTTCCAGGCTGCGATCAGACCGGCGATGGTGTCGCTCACCAGCCAGACGATAGACCGTCGATCCGGCGACGAACCTGTGCTCGGCGACCAGTGCGCCTGTGCCGGCGGTCCACCGTTCACCGCCGGTCGACTGCGTCACGCCGGAGCGCGCTCCACCGTGAATCCGCGCATGATGGCTCCCAGGATGCGGGTGCGGAGCGGCCTGGGGGCGGTCGAGAGGGCGAGTCCGAGCGTCTTGGCGCGGGTTCCCGGCCTCACCGTCGATCGGCGACCGAGCGCCTCGAGGGTGGCTGCCGCCACCTCGTCGGGGCTGGCGGCCTTCGCCACATCCATGCCGGCGCGTTCGGCGAACCCGCTGTGCACCGGACCCGGTGCGGACGCCAGCACGTCGATGCCGTCTGCGGCCAGCTCGATGGAAAGCGCCTCGGCGAAGGACTGGACGAAGGCCTTGGAGGCGGCGTAGGTGGCCGAGCCGGGTACGCCCTGGAAGGCGACGATCGAACTCATCAGGATGATGCCGCCCCGGCGTCGTCCCCGCAGTCGATTGGCGTGGGCGTGTGCCATGGCGACCACCGCCCGACAGTTCACGTCGACCATCTGGGCCTCGATCTCACGGTCGAGCGATGCGAACGGGCCCGAGGTTCCGTAGCCGGCGCTCGCCACCAGCAGCCCGATGTCGAGGTCATCGGTAGCGTCGTGGACCATCGCCACCTGATGGGGATCGGCGAGGTCGGCAACCACGACCCTGGTCTCGATGCCGTGCCTCGCAGAAAGCTCACCTGCCAGCTCCTGCAACCGGTCCTGACGGCGCGCCACCAGCACGAGGTTGACTCCGGTCTCGGCGAGCAGTCGGGCCAGCGCCTGTCCGATCCCATCGGACGCTCCGGTGACCAGCGCCCACGGCCCGTATGACCCGACGAACTTCCCTTGCTTCATGCTCAGCCTCCAGACCGCGACTTGACAGTGTCAAGACATGGTGGCCCATCTACTTGACATTGTCAAGTAGGGTGCCGGGGCGCCCGTAGCAAGCCTGCGAGCCGGGCTGTTGTGATGGCGGCTAGGCGCGAATCAGATCACCGAGGGCCGCCACCACATCGATGCCGCGAGAGACATCCGGTTCCCCAAGGGCGCCTTCGGTCACCAGCGAAGCGACTCCATGGGCCGTCGACCAGCACAGGCGGGCCAGCACCTCGGGTGACAGACCACCACCGGCACCGGCGGCCGTCACCGCCGCTGCCAGCGATCCGAGCACCTCGAGGGTGTGTTCCGCCTCGGCGAGCGGCTGGTCACCCTCGCTGACCGGCCGCTGGAACATGACCCGGTAGTGACCGACGTGTTCGACGGCGAAGTCCAGATAGGCCCGACCCGCCCCCACCAGGGCGTCGACCGGGTCGGTTGCCTCCCCTCCCGCCTGTTCCATGGCGTCGGCCAACGCCGCGAACCCCTCCCGGGCGATCTCGTGCAGGATCGCCTCGTGGTTGGGGAAGTGGTGGTAGGGCGCCTGGTGGCTGACACCGGCGCGACGGGCCACCTCGCGGAAGCTGACCGCACGGACCCCGCCCTCGGCCACCATCAGGATGCTGGCATCGAGAACTCGGCGGCGGGTGTCGGTCATGGGTTGGAACGGTAGAGCACAACCGCTCCCGTTCGCTGTACACACGTGTCGAGATCTGCGATATTCTCGCCCCCGATGCGGCTGGTCCTCAACGACAACCCGATCGAGTGCTCCGACGGCGACGACCTGCTCACCGCCGCCCTTCGCAACGGTGTGATCCCGGCCGGGTCGTTGTGCGGCAGCGGCGACTGCCCCAACTGTCTCGCCGTCGTCGACGGCGTCGCCTACACCCGCATGTGCCGCACGCCCGCCCGGCCCGGCATGGTGCTCACTTCGCAGCCCGTCAAGGACTATCCCGCCCTCCCAGGGGCGCCACTGGGTATCGAGGTGGCCTCCCGCCTCGTCACGACCGAGGTGGCCATCGTCGGTGGCGGCCATGCCGGCCTGGCGGAAGCCGATCGGCTCCGCGCCCTGGGCCGGACGGTGACCGTCTTCGACGAAGACCGTGGCGAGCACGTCGCCGGGCTCTACGAAGGCCCGGAGCTGCTGATCCGCACCCCGGAAGGAATGCTGCGCTGTGAGGCCGAAGACGTGGTGATCGCCACCGGCGCCATGGAGATCCACCCGGTGTGCCCCGGAAGTGGCCTCGCCGGCATCTTCACCGCCCGGGCGGCCGCCCGGCTGCTGGCGGCCGGAGTCGAGCTCGGCACCATGGTGGCGGTGGGCACACCCCCGAGCGGTTTCGGCGGAACCGTCGCCCCTGGCGAGCTGGTGCGGTTCGAGGGAGAGACGAGGGTGACCGCCGTGGTGGTGCGCTCCCCCGAGGGAGTCGAATCGCGCCTCGAGTGCAGTTCGGTCTCGGTGGGTCTCGGGTTGATGCCGCGGGACCTGCTGGCCCGTATGGGCGCCGACCTCTCGGTGCGCATCGTCGGTGACGCCGCCCAGCCCGGTGCCCTGCCCGCCTGCCCCACCGCCGGCATCGTGTGCCCCTGCTCGGAGGTCTCGGTCGACGCCCTCTCCTCGGTATGGGAGCGGGGGTTCCACGAGTTGGAACTTGTGAAGCGCTCCACCCTGGTCGGCACCGGCACCTGCCAGGGGGCGGTGTGCATGCCCCACGTGCGGGCGTTCATGGCCGAGCGGGGCGCCGCCACCGTCAGCTCGTTCACCGCCCGACCGCTCGCCCGCCAGCTCACCATGGCCGAGGCGGCCGCCGGGTGGGCGCCACCGGCCTTTCGCTGCACCGGACTCCACCACGAGCACCTCACCCTGGGTGGCCGGATGGACCGCTTCGGAGGCTGGTGGCGGCCGTGGCGTTACGGCGACCCAGCCCAGGAGTACTGGGCGGTACGCCAGGGCGTGTCGCTGGGCGACGTGGGGACGCTCGGGAAGTTCATCGTGTCGGGGCCGGACGTGGTCGAGTTCCTCGAACGCCTCTACCCTACCCACATCGCCGACATCAAACCGGGCCGTTCCCGCTACGTACTCAACCTGGCCGAATCGGGAGGGGTGGTCGACGACGGCATGGTGTGCCGCCTCGACGGAACCAGGTTCATCCTCACCTTCACCTCGGGCGGGGCCAGCTTCGCCGAGGCGTGGATGCGGGACTGGGCAACCACCTTCGGGACCCGGGTCCACATCCTCGACCGCACCCATGCCTGGGGCGCCATCAACGTCACCGGCCCCCTCGCCAAGGACCTGCTCGCCCGGGCCGGGCTCGACCAACCGCCATCGTTCATGGGTCACGCCACCGCCGAGGTCGCCGGGGTGCCGTGCCGGGTGTTCCGACTCAGCTTCACCGGCGAGGCGTCCTTCGAGCTCCACCACCCCTCCGACCGTTCGGTCGAGCTGTGGCGGGCGCTGATGAAACTCGGCCGACCTCTCGGGGTGAAGCCCCACGGCATCGACGTGCTCTTCACGCTGCGGCTCGAGAAGGGCCACATCATCGTGGGCATGGACACCGAGTCCGACTCGACGCCCCGCCGGCTCGGGATGGAGTGGGCGGTGAAGATGGACAAGCCCGACTTCATCGGGCGGCAGGCCCTGGAGCGCACCTCCCGCTTCCCGCTCGACAAACGGTCGATGGGTTTGGTGATGGACGGGCCTCCGCCCGAAGAGGGGTCGATCATCCGATCCGGCTCCGATTACGCCGGCTATGTGACGTCGGCCCGCTTCTCCCCCGTCCTGGGTCACACCGTCATGCTCGGCTGGGTGCGACTCGAGGCCGGTGAGCCGGTCGGCGATCTGACCATCGACGGTCGGACGGCCACCGTCGCCCCCACCCCCTTCCACGACCCGGAGGGTGCCCGTGCCCGAGCCTGAAGTCCTCACCGGGCGGCGCATCGTCGCCGACCCCGCCGCCATCGACGCCGTCGCCTGGCCCGACGGAGTGCGACTGGTCCGCATCGCTAACGACGACCTGTTCGCCATCGGGGCCACCGGCCCCGTCCCGGTGGCCGACCCCCATGCCATCGACGAGCCCGAGAGCATGTTCTCGGGCATCTGGCTCGATGCCGGTGCCGTCGGGGAGTGGGTTGAAACCAACGCCGACTGGCACCTCCCCCACGGCGACGGCCTCTCCCAGGGGATGGTGGCCGCCCTCCCCGTCAAGATCCTGGTCGCGGCGGACCGGGCGCTGGTGATGGTGCCGTCGTCGTTCGCCGCCGAGTTGGGGGAACGGCTGTGAACGAGTTCGTCGAAGCGAAGGTGGCGCTCACCTGGGCCGAGCAGAAGCCCTCGTACGACGTCGTCATCATCGGCGGCGGCGGACACGGGCTGGCCACCGCCTATTACCTGGCCGCCCGCCACGGCATCACCAACGTCGCCGTCATCGAACGCGGCTACATCGGCTCGGGCAACTCGGGCCGCAACACCACCATCATCCGGGCCAACTACGGCATCCCCGCCTCGGTGGCGTTCTATCAGCACTCCCTCGAGCTGTACCAGACGCTGGAAGCCGAGACCGACCGGTGGGTCATGCACGAAGAGAAGGGTCTGCTGTGGATGCATCACACCGAGATGGGCATCCGCACCGAGCGGGCCAGGGCGCTCATGAACAAGGCGTTCGGGGCGGAGACCACCTTCATCGGGCCCGAGGAGATCAAACGGATCGTCCCCGAAGTCGACCTCACCGGCGGCGGTCGGTACCCGGTGCTGGGAGGCTCGTATCACGTGGCCGGAGCCACCGCCCGTCACGATCGGGTGGTGTGGGCCTACGCCGAGGGGGCCATGAATCGGGGGGTCGACGTGCTCCAGCGCACCACCGCCACCGGTATCCGAACAGCCAACGGCCGGGTCACGGGTGTGCAGACCGACCGGGGATTCATCGCCACCGGCACCGTGCTGTCGGCCACCGCCGGTCAGACCACCACCATCACCGACATGGTGGGTCTGCGCATGCCGATCCGCACCCATCCCCTCCAGGCGCTGGTCACCAACCACTACCGGCGGACCTTCGAACCGATCGTCGCCTCCGCCGAACTGGCCTTCTATGTGTCACAGACCCCCCGCGGCGAGATGCTGATGGGAGCCGAGTGGGAACGCCAGCCCAGCTACTCGTACCGGTCGGGCTCGGAGTTTCTGCGCTCGTGCACCGCCAAGGCGATCATGCTGCTGCCCTTTCTGGCGGACCTGCGGGTGCTGCGCCAATGGACCGGCGTGTGCGACATCTCCCCCGACTCCTCGCCGATCATGGGGCTGACCCCGATCGACGGCTTCCTGGTGTCGACCGGCTGGGGCACCTGGGGCTTCAAGGCAATCCCGGCGGGCGGCGAGGCCATCGCCGAGCTGATCGCCACCAGTCGGGTGCCCGAGCTGATCGCCCCGTTCAGCCTCGACCGGTTCACCGAAGACCGCATCCTGGCCGACGCCGGATCGGCAGGTACCCAGTGAAGTTGATCTGCCCCAACTGCGGCAGCCGATCGGTGGAGGAATTCCGCTACGGCGAGATCCCCCAGGTACCCGATTCGATCACCGACCCCGACGCCCGCGACGTCGATCGCATCTTCATGAAGTCAAACCCGTTCGGAGAGACACACGAGGCCTGGTTCCACGACTTCGGCTGCCGCCGCTGGTTCGTCATCGAACGCGACACCAGCACGTGAGTGCAGTGCGAGCCTGCCGGGTTACCTTCTGCACAATGAGGTCGCGGATAGGGAACAGCTTTGTCCCCCTCGAGCTTGCGAGAGGGGGAAGGGGCCCCCACGAGGAACGAGTGAGGTAGGGGGGGCCTCTCCCTCGCGAGGATGATGACGCGCTCCGGAACGCGCTGGTATGGGTCGCGTGGGCTCTCAACCCCCCTACCCCGCAAGCGGGGACCCCTTCCCCCACTGCGTGGGGGACAAAGCTGTTCCCTATCCGCTGAACCTCAAAAGGTGGGCGGAATGCGAGTGAGACCGCCGCGCTCTCAGTCGACGTAGCGCCGAACCCGCACCCGCTTGCCTCGGAGCGTGCCCTGGGCCATCCGCTTGATCACGTGATCGACCGACTGCTCCGGCACGCCCACGATCGAGTAGTTCTCCGAGATGCGAATGGGACCGATCTCGTTGCCCGGTAGCCCGGCGGCGTTGGCGATGGCGCCCACCAGGTCGCCCGGCTTGACCCCGACCGTGCGACCGAGGCTGAAGTACAGGAACCCGGTCTCGGTGGAGGCACTTCGGGACCGGTCGTTGCGGGGACGGGGACCGGTGTCACGGTCGCGGTCGGAGCGCTTGTCACGCTGGGGCCTCGATCCGCCGGAGGCGTCGGGGATCTCGACCTCGTCGAGCACCGCCCCCCTCTCCTCGTGCACCAGCTTGATGGCGGCGAGGGCGATGTTCCGCATCCCTTCCGCCCCGGCCAGTTGCATCAGCGCGGTGTCGTCGAGGACGCTCGCATAGGTGCCGAGATCCTCGGTCGACAAAGCCTCGCGGAGCGCCTCCACCGTCAGTTCGAGCTGCCGGGCCCGCAGGTCGCCAACGGTCGGGACCTTCTTGACCACGATGGTCTGGCGGGTCAGCCGCTCGATGTTGTCGAGCAGGCGTCGCTGGCGGGGCTCGGCGAGCGTGATCGCCGTGCCTTCGCGACCCGCCCGCCCGACCCGGCCGATCCGATGCACATAGGTGGCCGGGGCGGCCGGGACCTCGAAGTTGATCACATGCGACAGCCGGTCCACGTCGAGCCCGCGGGCGGCCACGTCGGTGGCGATGAGCAGCTCGGCGCTGCCATCGCGAAGGCGACTCATGACCCGGTCCCGCTGGGCCTGGTTGAGACCTCCGTGCAGCGCCTCGGCCCGGTAGCCGCGTCCGTTCATCGTCTCGGTCAGCTCATCCACCTCGGTACGGGTCCGACAGAAGACCAGTGCCGCCACCGGCGCCTCGATGTCGAGAACCCGGGCCAGGGCGGACGGCTTGTGCTGGCGGTGCACGAAGTAGACCGATTGGTCGATGGTGCCCGAGCCCAGCTCGCCATCCCCACGACCCAGCTCGACCCTGGCCGGATTCCGCTGGTGGCGCCGAGCGATGGCGTTGATGCGCGGCGGCATGGTGGCCGAAAACAACACCGTCTGGCGATCCTGGGGCGTCTCCTCGAGGATCGTCTCGATGTCCTCGGCGAAGCCCATGTCGAGCATCTCGTCGGCCTCGTCCAGAATCACAGTGCGGATCGTGTCGAGGGCGAGGGAGCCCCGATTGATGTGGTCGATGGCCCGGCCCGGAGTCGCCACCACCACGTGGACACCACGGTCGAGCATCTGCAGCTGCCGCCCGATCAGCTGCCCGCCATAGATGGGCGCCACCCTGATCCGCTGCTCGCTGCCGTACTTGAACATCGCCTCGCTGACCTGCATGGCCAGCTCGCGGGTGGGCACCAGCACCAGCACCGTGGGCACGATGGGATCGTTGGGATCGATGCGGTTGAGCGCCGGCAACGCGAAGGCGGCGGTCTTGCCTGTTCCCGTCGCCGCCTGGCCGAGAAGGTCACTGCCGGCGAGGAGCAGCGGAATCGTCTCCCGCTGGATGGGGGTCGGCTCCTCGTACCCGAGCTTCGTCAACGCTCGCAGGATCTCAGGCCGGAGGCCGAGCGCGGCGAAGCCGTCCTCGGGATCGCCGGTTGGGTGGTCGCTGGCTTCTGTGTCGGCGCGATCGGGGTCGATGTCGTTCATGGCGTACTCGCTGGTGGGGATCGCCTGAACCCTAGGACGATCAGCAGGCCCCGACGCCGCGGCCCGGGGGCGCCTTCGCCCCCGGGCGATCCCTGCTCAGGCCAGCGACGCCTCGGCGAAATACACACTGAAGGCCCGGCAGTAGATGAGCACGCTCTCGACCTGGGACAGGTCCACGTCGGCGGGAATGTCGTAGTTCTGGTTGCCGACGTTTCCGGTCAGCACACCCAGATCCACCATCGACCCGTCGGTGAGCACCAGGTTCACCCGCAGGTCGGGCCCATTGGTGACCTCGAACTCCTCGAACCGGAGCACCGTCGACCCGTCGACGTCGTAGACGGTTGCACTACCAGTGCCGTCGTACCTGGGAGTGTTTCCCACGAAGGATCCCCCGAGCAGAGCCACAGGGCCGGCCGCCGTGTCGTTCGCAGGCGCCACCTCGGCGGCCGGCTCGGCGACCGGCGCATCCACCGCGTCGACTGCCACTGCCTCGTCCGCGGCCGGGGCCTCCGTGACCGGGGCCTCTGGGGCCTCGGCGGCCGGTGCCTCGGCGGCCGGGGCTGCCACTGGGAAGGCTTCGTCGACCGTCCGGTCGAGGAAGAGCGGCGAGCCCAGCCACCACGCGATCACCAGTGCGGGTACGGCGCCGATCAATACAGTGCGTCGAAACCAGGTCCGCTTCCAGATCGGAGCTGCTGCGTCCGGGCGGGATTCCTCGGTGACGGTCATGATGTCCTCTTTCGAAACTCGGTGGCACCTGGACCAACCACCCGCAGGCGCGGCTGCTTCCCCGAGAGCGGTGAACAATCCAGAAACCGAGGAGAGGAGCCGCCGGACGGCGACCCCTCTCCTCGGATGACGAACGATTCGTGAGGCTCAGGGCAGCCAGGCGGTCCAGACGGCCTCGTTGGCGGCGATCCACTCGGCCGCCACCTCCTCGACGGGACGCTGGTCGATCTCGGCCCCGGGCAGCATCGACAACTGGTCCTCACTGGTCAGCTGGAAGTTCTGCAGGAACGTCCACACATCGGACGCCTTCTCCTCGAGCGCCGAGGAGGCCAGCTTCTGGAGCACGTCCTCGGGGTACTCGCAATCCACCCCACCGTCGTCGGCGGCGGCACTGACGCCGCATTCTTCGGTGAAGGGCGGGAGGTCGACCTTCACCAGGTCGTACTTGGCGACCGCCGCCGTGGGCGTCCACCAGTACATGAGCACCGGCTCGCCCGCCGCCACCCTCGCATCGAGCTCGGCGACGGTCGTCGCTTCCGACCCTGAGTACTCGACCTCGAACGGCAGCCCTAGGTTGGCGATGATCTGCTCATCGAAGGTGGAGTACGAGGGGTCGGTACCCAGGAACCGACCCAGGTTGCCGGTGGCGGCGGTGGCAAACAGCTCACCGGCCTCAGGGGACGCGTATCCCTCCCAGCTGGCGAGAGCCGGGTTCTGATCGATGACGTAGGAAGGGACGAACCAGCCGATCTCCCCCACCGCGCCCAGGTCCCCGATCTCGGTGATCGACCCGTCATCGATGAACGCCTGCTCGGTCTCGTCGATCCCGGACGGCCACACCTCCAGCACCGCGTCGAGGCTGCCATCGGCCAGGCCGGTGAACATGGCGTTCTCGTCGATGGTCACCTGTTCCACGTCGTAACCGAGCTCCGACTCGATGATCTGCGTAGCCACCGCGGTGTTGAGTGCCGACGCCGTCCAGGCGTTCACCACCAGATTGATGGTCGGCTTGTCGTCGGCGGCGCCTCCCCCACCGCAGGCGGCGCCCAGCAGCGCGATCACCCCGATGAGAGCGACACGAGTTCTGTTGACCTCCACGCCGGCTTTCATGCCCCGTTTCATACCCGCTCCTCATGGTTGGCCGTTCAGCGGTCGCGAACGGTTCCGGCTCAGTACATTACCGAGCGATGTCCACGCCAGCCCGCCCAACCGGCAACCAGGTTTCCCTCGTCGTGGACAGGGTCTGGAAGGTGTTCGGACCGAAGCCCGAAAGGGCGCTGGAGATGGCGGACGGAGGAGCGAGCCGTGCCGAGATCCTGCACGTCACCGGCTGTACCATCGGCGTCCGCAACGTCTCGTTCTCGGTCGACCGGGGCGAGACGTTCGTGGTGATGGGCCTGTCGGGATCGGGCAAGTCGACGCTGGTGCGCTGCGCCGCCCGACTGACGGACATCACCAGGGGCAGGGTCACGCTCGATGGCGACGATCTCACCGCCATGGACGAGGACGAACTGCGGGCCGTCCGCCGCTCGAAGCTGTCGATGGTGTTCCAGCACTTCGGTTTGTTCCCGCACCGGCGGGTGATCGACAACGTGGCTTACGGGCTCGAGGTTCAGGGGATGGCGAAGGAGCATCGTTACGCCCGTGCCCGGGAGGTGATCGAGGTCGTCGGTCTCTCTGGATTCGCAGGGCACTACCCGCAGCAATTGTCGGGTGGCATGCAGCAACGGGTGGGACTCGCCCGGGCGTTGGCGGTCGACCCGGAGGTGCTGTTCTTCGACGAACCGTTCTCGGCGCTCGACCCGCTCATCCGGCGGGACATGCAAGACGAGCTGATCCGGCTCCAGCGTGGCACCCAACGCACCATCGTTTTCATCACCCACGACTTCGCAGAGGCGATCAAGCTGGGCGATCGAATCGCCATCATGAAGGACGGCCGCTTCGACCAAGTGGGCACGGCCGCGGAGCTGATCACCGACCCCGCCACCGACTACGTGCGGGAGTTCACCGAAGACATCCCCAAGGCGAAGGTCCTCACCGCCGGCGACCTGATGACCCTCGGAACCCATGATGCCGCCGACCGGGCGGTCCCCGCCTCCGCCACGATCGAGTCGCTGGTCCCGGCCATGCTCGCCGGCGCCCAGACCATGACGGTGATCGATCACGCCGGTGCACCGGTCGGGACGATCGACCGGGCGGCGGTAGCCCGGGTGCTGGCGTGACCGTCGCCGCCCCTCCGGCGGCCGAGGCAGAGGACGTCCCGGAGCAACGACGGCGGCGGCGGGGCGTCCGCTGGCCGGTGCTGGTGGTGGGCGTGATCGTGCTGCAAATTGCATTCGCCGCCACCACGTTCCCCGCCGCCTGGGACACGCTGTTGTCGGACCCGCTCGATGCGATGGCGCGGTGGGCGCAGGCGAATCGGCGCACCCACCCGCTGTTCACGCTGGTGTTCGGCCCGCTCACCGGCGGCCTCACCTGGGCGATCGAGTCCCTGCTCGCCGTGCTCGAATCGCTGCCGTGGTTCGTTCTCCCGGTCGCTGTGGCCCTGTTCGTGATCGTGAGGACTTCGAACTGGCGGATGGCGGCGATCACGGGCGCCGTTGCGCTGTATCCGGGCGTGGTGGGCCTGTGGGCCGAGACCATGGCGACCCTGACGCTGATGGCGGTGTCGGTAGCCGTGTGTGTGGTGATCGGCGTGCCGCTCGGAGTGTGGGCGGCGATCCGGCCGGGAGTGGAGCGGGCGTTGCGTCCGGTGCTCGACGCCATGCAGACCATTCCCGCCCCGATTTACTTCCTACCGATGTTGTTGTTCTTCGGCATCAGCCCGATAGCGGGCACGTTCGCGACCGTCGTCTACGCGCTGCCGCCGCTGGTTCGCCTCACCACCCTGGGGATCCGCCAAGTGCCTCCGGCGGCGGTGGAGGCATCGCAGATGTTCGGGTCGAGTCGAACCCAGACGCTGTTCAAGGTTCAGTTGCCGATGGCGCTCGGCACCATCATGACCGGGATCAGCCAGAGCATCATGATGGCGCTCGGCATCGTGGTGCTGGCGGCGTTGCTCGCCGCTGGAGGTCTCGGGCAGGTCATCCTCGAAGCCCTCCGCCAACGCGCCAGCGGCCGCGGCCTGGCGGCCGGTCTCGCCATCGTGGCGGTGGCGATGGTGCTCGATCGGGTGATGCGTGCAGCCGCCCAAACCGACCGCACTCGCTGGATGCCCCGACGCCGCTGGGGGCCGCCAATGGTCGGCTTGCTGGTGACTGCCGCCGTAGCCATGGTGGTCGACTTCTCGGACTTCCCCGAGGTGTTCACGCCACGGATCCTCGACCCGGTCGACGACGGCGTCATCTGGGTGCGCGACAACCTGAGTTGGCTCACCAGGCCGTTCAACGACTTCATGCTGGCCTCGATCTACGTCCCGGTCCGGGACTTCCTCACCGAGACGGTGGCATGGCCGGTGATCGTGTTCCTCGCCGGTTGGATCGCCTGGGTGGCGAAGGGCTGGAAACTCGCAGCGTTCACGACGGCCTCGGTGATGACGATGGGGCTGATGGGACGATGGGCCGAGTCGATCGCCACGTTGACCCAGGTCACCGCCGCCGTGTTGCTGGCTCTCCTGATCGCCCTCCCGCTCGGAGTCTGGGCCGGTCGCCGGCCCCGGGTCGAGGCGGCGCTCGGCCCGTTCCTCGACACCATGCAGACGCTGCCCGCCTTCGTGTACATGATCCCGGTGGTCACCTGGTTCACCCTCGGTGCAGTCCCGGCGGTGATCGCATCCGTCGCGTACGCCTTCGTCCCGGGAGTGCGGATCACCGCCCTCGGCATCCGCCAGGTACCCACCGAGACGGTGGAGGCGTCAAGGGCGTTCGGAGCCACCGGTCGTCAGACCATGTGGGGCGTCCGCATTCCCCTCGCCGCCCCCACCATCATGGCTGCCGTCAACCAGGTGATCATGATGGTTCTGGCGATGGTCGTCATCGCCGGGCTGATCGGCGGCGGTGGGCTCGGTTTCCGGGTGATCGAAGCCGTCACGCGCGGCCAGGTCGGCGACGGCTTCGAGGTCGGGCTGGCCATCGCCCTCATGGCCATGGTCCTCGACCGCCTCACCCAAGCCGCCGGCGAGCGCCTGCAACCTCCCTGATATTCGGAGGGGGCGCGACCCCCCTGCGACCCCCCGCCGGCACTCGTGTCACGGTCGTCGCGTGCCGGGCCGAGCGTGCCAACGCCCACGCACACCCTGATTGCCACGTTCCTGATGTTCCCCGCACAGCACTCCGACTCTCATCGGGGGCCGACCCCCGAACCCCCCGCCGGGCACCGACGAGAACCCAATCGGGCCTGGCCGAGCCAGGTTCACCGATCCCGTCGCCTGCCTCCAGGCCTCCGGCCTCCGGCTTCCTGCCTCCGGCCTGCCTTTCCTCCGCCCTCCTCCTCAGCCAGCTAACTTCCCCCAATGCCCTCGGTTTCCCACGACTTCGTCATCGTCGGCGGCGGTTCCGCCGGTTCCGCCATCGCCAACCGGCTGTCGGCTGATCCGGCCAATCGGGTGCTGGTGCTGGAGGCGGGGCGGCCCGACTACCGCTGGGACGTGTTCATCCACATGCCGGCGGCGCTGGCCTTTCCGATCGGCAGCCGCTTCTACGACTGGAAGTACGAGACCGAACCCGAACCGAACATGGGTGGCCGTACCGTCTATCACGCCCGTGGCAAGGTGTTGGGTGGGTCGTCGTCGATCAACGGCATGATCTTCCAGCGCGGCAACCCGATGGACTACGAGCGGTGGGCGGCCGACCCGGGCATGGAGAGCTGGGACTTCGCCCACTGCCTCCCCTACTTCAAGCGGATGGAGACCTGCTTGGCCGGGGAGGACGAGTATCGCGGTGGCGAGGGGCCGCTGGTGCTGGAGCGTGGTCCCGCCACCAACCCCCTGTTCGGCGCCTTCTTCGAGGCAGCCGCCCAGGCCGGATATCCGCTCACCAAAGACGTCAACGGTTTCCAACAGGAGGGCTTCGCCCGCTTCGACCGCAACGTCCACCGGGGGCGCCGTCTCAGCGCTTCCCAGGCGTACCTGCATCCGGTGATGAGCCGCCCCAACCTGGAGGTCACCACCCGGGCCTACGTGAACCGCATCCAATTCGAAGGGAACCGTGCCACCGGCGTCGAGTACACCGCCCGTGGCATCACCCGCACCGTCAAGGCCGGTGAGGTCATCCTGTGCGGCGGCGCCTTCAACTCCCCTCAGCTGCTGCAGTTGTCGGGCGTGGGTGATGCCGACCATCTGCGATCGGTCGGTATCGATCCGATCCATCACCTCCCCGGCGTCGGGGAGAACCTGCAGGACCATCTCGAGGTCTACGTACAGCACGCCTCGAAGGAGCCGGTCTCGATCCAACCGTGGATGGCGATGTGGAAGCGGCCGTTGGTGGGGCTGATGTGGCTGTTCCGCAAAGGCCCGGGTGCCACCAACCACTTCGAGGGTGGCGGGTTCGTCCGCTCCAACGACGAGGTGGACTACCCCAACCTCATGTTCCATTTCCTGCCCATTGCCATCCGCTACGACGGGACCCCATCCGCCGATGGCGGCCACGGCTACCAGGTCCACATCGGGCCCATGTATTCGGATGCCCGGGGGTCGGTGAAGATCAAGAGTTCCGACCCCCGTGAGAAGCCGGCCATCGTCTTCAACTATCTGTCCACCGAACAGGACCGCCGCGAGTGGGTGGAGTCGATCAGGGTGGCGCGGAACATCCTCTCCCAGCCGGCACTCGACAGATTCAACGCCGGCGAGATCTCACCCGGCTCGTCGGTGGACACCGATCAGGAGATCCTCGACTGGGTCTCGAAGGACGCCGAGACGGCGTTGCACCCTTCCTGCACCTGCCGGATGGGCACCGATGACATGTCGGTGCTCGACCCGACCTCGATGAAGGTGCACGGGCTGGAGGGTGTGCGGGTGGTGGACGCTTCGGCGATGCGCTACGTCACCAACGGCAACATCTACGCCCCGGTGATGATGCTGGCGGAGAAGGCCGCCGACCTGATCCTGGGCAACACACCGCTGCCGCCCGAGCACGTCGACTGGTACCGCCACCGCCACTGACGCCCACTCACTCCCCATTCTGGGGACGAAATCGACACGCTGACGGTCGCTTCTGTCCCCAATTCGAGGGAGGATCGCTCGTCCTCGCCAACTGGGGACGAAATCAACGCTGTGACGGTCGGTTTTGCCCCCAGATCGGCGGCGTTCAGCCCCGACGCCGTCCCCCGCGCCGAGCCGCAACTGGTGCATTGCCGTGGGCGTCGAGCCGCTCCTCGATCTCGTTGCGCTCGGGACGTTCGCCCTCGATGCCCTCGTCGAGGGCTTGACGGATGGCAGCGGTGTGCTCCGGGGTCGATCCGCAGCAGCTGCCGATCACCCGGGCACCCGAACGCACTGCCAGTTCGGTGTACTCACCCATGTGCTGGGGGCCGACCGGGTACACGAGCCGATCGGTCTCATACAGCGGCAGCCCGCAGTTCGCCTTGGTGACCGCGATGGCATCGGGAGCGGTGGCGATGATGTCGAACACGGTGGCGACACCGTCGCCTGGGCCGATCCCGCAGTTGGCGCCGATCGAAATGGGGCGCTGCTCCTGGCGGAGCCACCATTCGGCCACCTGGGTGGCGGTGATACCCATCATGGTGCGACCGTTGGTATCGAAGCTGAGGGTGGCCGACACCGGGATGTCGAAGCGGTTGGCGGCCTCGACGGCTGCGTTCAACTCATCGAACGACGACAGCGTCTCGATCCAGAGCACGTCGGCGCCCGCGTCCACCACGGCGGCCATCTGTTGGGCGAACACGTCGACGCCCTCCTCGTGCGACAGCGGGCCGAGCGGCTGGAACAGATCACCGGTGGGACCGATCGAGGCGGCCACGATCACCTCCCGGTCGGCCAGCTCGGCGGTGCGCCGGGCGATGGCGATGGCGGCGGTGTTGAGCTCGGCCACCCGGTCGTCGAGACGATGAAGTGTGAGACGACGGCGGGTTCCGCCGAAGGTGTTGGTGAGGATGATGTCGGCGCCGGCCTCGATGAAGCGGCGGTGGACGGTTTCGATCAGGTGGGGCTGCTCGATGTTGAGCATCTCGGGGCAGCCTCCGCCCTCGAGCCCTAGCGAAAACAGGGTGGTGCCCATGGCACCGTCGGCGACGAGCACACCCCGCTCGGCGAGGAGGCGCTCGTACTTCGTACAGTCTTCGGATCCCGACATCTGACACTCCCGGGTCGTGCGGCGACGGCGTTGGGGACCCAAGCGCGGAAGAACCGCCTCGCAGCTCATCTGACCGGTGTCAGACGCCAGGGCGGTTCGCAAACCGCCGCTTTAGCTGCATTTCTTGAGCGCCCGCAAGCTGTCGATCAAATCGGCGCTTTGTGCTGATCACTGTAGTCGCCCACTGAACCCGGGCAAGCTCTCCGGCTGTGACCCAACCGCTGGCTGCCGACGATCTGTCGGTGATGCGCCCGTGTCACGTTGTGTGGAGGAGGCGGTCCTCATGTCCAGGGGTGACCACGCTCAGTCGGGCGGCGGTGCGGCGACGGTCGACGACGGGGCGTCGGCCAGTGCCCGGGCGACCACGGCGACCACCACCAACGCTCCCCCGAAGAGGGTGTCGGCCGCCGGCTGTTCATCCAGCAGCAGCCACACCCACAGGGGACTGAGCACGAGTTCGATCCCGCCCAGCAGCACCAGTTCGGAGGCCGACACCGTGCGCGATCCGGCGATGTAGAGGATGAGCCCTCCACCCATGAACAACCCGCCGATGCCGATGCCGATGGCGGCGTCGGTGGCGAGGATCTGGAAATCGTCCGCCATCACCGCGGCGAACACGCCGGCGAAGAGCCCGGCCCAGGCGATCGCCGGAGTCATGTCGACGTCCCGGCCGCGCCGAACGGCGAGGACGAAACCGGTGTAGCTGACCACCATCAGGAGGGCCATCATGTTGCCGAACGTGCGGCCGTCGCCGACGGCCGCCACCGTCATGATGCTGACACCGATCGCCGCCACCACGAACCAGAACACGGTCCGGCGGTCGAGCCGTTCGCCGAGGAACAACCAGCCGGCGATGGCCGTGAGCAGTGGCCCGAACCCCAACATGAACGACGTGTTGGCCACCGTCGTGTTGAGCAGCGCCAGAATCGCCGAGAGGCTCGACACGGCCATGAACGCCCCGCCGACGACGGCGGTCCAACCCGCCCGCCGGAACGCCTCCACCACCCGCCCGTGGTTGCGTACGGCCACCAGTACCAGGATCACTGGGATCACACCCAGTGAGCGCAGCAGGGTGATCTGATAGGCGTCGGCCTCCTCGATGAGCCGCACGAACAGGGCCGTGAGGCTCCAGACCACGCCGGCACCCAGCACCAGCAACCTGTCGCGCGACGGAGCCACTCTCGGAGCGTGCGGCAGGGTGCGCATGCTCAGTCGTAGCTCGCCGAGTCGGTGCGGGTGGCGGCCAGACGGGCCTCGTCGAGCTCGACTCCCAGCCCGGGAGCATCGGAAAGAACCAGCCACCCATCGGCGTCGGGCTCGAAGGGGGCGGCGAAGATGAAGTCACGACGGGCCGCGGTCCACTCGGGCGGGTCGAAGGGGTACTCCAGGTAGGGCGCCCCCACGGTTCCGGCGGTGAGATGGGCGTTGGCAACCAGGGCGATCCCGCTCCCCCACGTGTGGGGCGAGAAGGTGTGACCGGCGTCGGCCACCTCGTGGGCGAAGTGCCGAAGGCCTTCGATCCCGCATGTGACGGCCGCGTCCGGTTGGAACACGTCCAGACAGCCACGTTCGAGCAGCGTCCGGAACTCGTACCACTCCCGGGTCATCTCCCCGCCGGCGATCCGGACCGGGGTCTCGGAGCGCAGCCGGGCCATGCCGTCGTAATCGGCCCGGTGGAGTGGCTCCTCCATCCAGTACACGTCGAGCGCCTCGAGGCGTTTGGCCAACGCCAGTGCGTGCTCGAACGTCCAGGCGGGGTGGGTGTCCCACGGCATCCGCCAACCCTGATTGCAGTCCACCATCACGTCGAGCCGCTCGCCCGCCACCTCCCTCACCGCTTCGAGCACTTCGACGTCCTGGTCGAGCGACGGCCGGCCGAAGCGAAGCTTGAGGGCGCCGAACCCGGCGGCCAGCACCGCCTCGGTCCGGTCCTGCACCTGGTCGATCCGCCAGTGGGTGCCCGACGAGGCGTACGGCCGGATACGGTTCGATGCGCCACCGACCATCCGCCAGACCGGCTCCTGACGGATCTTGCCGGCCAGGTCCCACAGGGCGATCTCGAACGGCCACGGGCGACCATCGAAGAACGACACGTTGTCGAGGACGGCCGAGTGCCTCGCCAGGTCGAGCACCTCCTCGCCGACGAACAGCCCGAAGTAGTCGACCAACCCGCGCATGGCGTCGCCTGTTCCCACGCCCATCCGGCCGTCCTCGTCGAACACCCGGTAGACGGTCACGGGAAAGGCCCGGCGCTCCCGCCGGTCCCAGGCTGCCGGGAACGGCGGATCGAGGGTGAGCTGATGGAGACTCGTCTCGATGCGGGCGATGCGGCTCATGGGCGGTTCCAGATCGCAGTCACCATCCCGGCGATGTCGAGGAGTTCGCCGGCCCGGGGAGCGCGGGCGTTGGCGGCGGCCATCCCCCGGTTCTCGTCGGTGTCCATGGCAGCGGCCAGCGCCACCGGGTCGAGCAAATCCGAGGTGTAGCGGCGCAGGACGGCCTCGAACCCCACTGCCTCGTACAGCTCATCAACCAGATCGACCAGGGCGTCCAGGCTCCGCCCGGGCTGCATGGCCCCGGCGACGGCGGCGTAGCGATCAGGGTCGCCTTCGATGCTCCAACGCACAGTGGCTCGCAGACCGAGCGCCACCGCCAACCCGTGCGGGATCTTCGAGAACCCGGCGATGGCATGGCCCACGCAATGCGCCAGGGCGGTGTTGCAGCGGTCGATGGCCACCCCGGCGGTGGTGGCGGACTCGAGCATCGCCCGGCGCCCTTCGATGTCCTCAGGGATGGCAACCACTCGGGGCAGGGCGGTGGGGATGGTGGCGATCGCCGCCAACGCCGCCTTGTCGGCAACGTTGTCGCGGTTGACGTTGGTGAAGGCCTCCACGGCGTGGACGAAGGCGTCGAGTCCGGTCGCCACCGTGACCGCCTCGGGCATACCCACGGTCAGTGTCGGGTCGAGCACCACCGTGTCGGGGACGAGGGCCTCGTCCCACATCCACGACTTGCGGCCCTCGTGGCTCAGCACACAGGTGCGGGTGACCTCGGCCCCGGAACCGGCGGTCGTCGGCACCGCGATCAACCGGACGCTGCGTTGCACCGGGTTGGCGCACAGCAGGAAGTCGGTGACGGGAGCACTGTGGCCGAGCATGGCTGCGGTGAT
Organism: Acidimicrobiia bacterium; assembly: GCA_050329955.1. Taxonomy (GTDB): domain Bacteria; phylum Actinomycetota; class Acidimicrobiia; order Spongiisociales; family ZC4RG35; genus JAOUGY01. The sequence goes on from JBHJOH010000005.1 coordinate 19,016, forward strand.
CTTGCCGGTGTCGAGGGCACTGCCTCCCCCGATCGCCACCACCGTCGATGCCGACTGCGAACGGGCCCGGTCGGCCAACGCCTGGACGGAAGCCACAGTGGGCTCACCCGCTGCCACCGCCATCACCGTGCCCGCATCCATGAGCGGGCCGAGACCGGGGGTGTCCACCAGCATCCCGTCGACGACCACCAGGGTGGTGGACCGATCGAGCTGTTCCGCCATCCGCCCGGAGGCCTCGACCCCGGTCTTCACATCGAGCACCGCGCTCAGTTCGAAAGCCACACTCACCTCATCGACCGCCTCTTCCTCGACCGGTGGCCCAGCTTGTTGGGGCGGACCGGGTACATTCCACGATACGGACCAATCCCACATTACGGAATGAAATGGGCGCCTCCCGCCATCCTCTCGTGCAACCCTTCCAACTTCGCCACCTGACACTACGCAACCCTGCCGCCAACGAACGTCGACCGTGTCCGGGCCGAACAGGGCTTGCGCAGTTGAGTTATCTGCGGTTCGCAGTCCGAACGTGGAACGACCACACGAAGCAACAAGACACCCCGATCGCCGACCAGGTAGGGGTGGAACACGGGACCGATCCGATCGCCGACGTCTACTTCGACGTGATCGAAGGCTCGACCAATTGCGACGCCGTCGCCTCCCGCAACCTCCACGCAGTGATCTACGAAGCACGACGGCTGTGCAAGGATCTGTGAGTTCGGCCCGGGCGGTGCTCGTCACCCTCGCAATCCTGATGATCGGCTTCGGCTTGCTGACGTCGCTCATCGGCGTGCGGGGGACCGAGGCTTTCGGTGCCGGCGTGATGGGCATCGCCGGGTCGGTCCACTACGCCGGCTTTCTCGCCGGTGCCCTGGTGATCCCCCGCCTCCTCAGCTCCGTCGGTCACATCCGGGTGTACGGGGCCATCGCCTCGGCCGCAGCGGTGATCGTTCTCGTGTTCCCGTTCGCGGTCAACGCCCCCACCTGGATTTCGATCCGGCTGGCGCTCGGCCTGTGCCTGTCGGGGATGTACATCGTGGCCGAGAGCTGGCTCAACTCGGTCGCCACCAACGAGACGCGAGGGCGACTGCTGGCGGTGTACCTGGTGATCGTGAACCTGGCTTTCGGTGCCGGTCAGTACCTGTTGTCGGCGGTCGGGGCGGCAGGTGCCCTCCCGTTCGTGATCGGATCGGCGGTGGTGTCACTGTCGGTCATCCCGCTCTCGCTGACGACCGCCCCGGCCCCTGGGCTACCCGCCCGCAGCGACTGGCCGCCGGTCCGTGAGGTGATCCGGGTGGCGCCGCTCGGTGTCGCCACCTCGATCGTCAGCGGCCTCGGAGTGGGCGTCGCAGTGGGTATGGGACCGACATTCGGTGTCGAGTCGGGCCTCGACGTGAACCAGATAGCCACGATGATGGCCGTCGCCATGATCGGCGGGGTGATGTTGCAGTGGCCGATAGGCGCCTGGTCCGATCGGGCCCCGCGACGCAAGGTGATTCTCTCCATCTCCTCCCTCGCAAGCGCCGCCGCCCTCATCGGCCTGGTGTTCGAGCCCGGGACATGGGGCTCTTATGCAGCCCTGGGCCTGTTCACCGCCCTGTCGTTCCCCCTCTATTCGCTGGCCATCTCCCACGTCAACGACGTCATCGACCCCGAGATGCGTGTCTCCGCCTCGGGGGTGATGACGATGGCCTACGGGCTCGGCTCGGTCGCCGGCCCCGGCGTCGCCGGGGCGGTCTTCGACTTCGCCGGCCCCGGCGCCTACTGGGTCATGATGTCGGCGTCGACCGCCGTCCTCACTCCCTACGTGATCTACCGCTTCATCCGCCGCCCGGTGCTGGCCAACCGGGGCGGCTTCCGCCCACTGCCCCCCGAACCCTCTCCCGACCCCAATCTGCTGTGGGACGAGGCAAACCCAGGGTTGTAGACCACACCCCGTGTAGTCCTGGGCCCACAGAATGGCGTGCGAGGATCTGTCACACCCTCGCGCCACGATGTAGCCATGGGACTGCCACGCACCGCCATCGAACTAGCCGCCGTCCAGGGCGGCTGCGTCCGACGATCACAACTCAGCGGACTCGGTCTGACCGACCGCCAGATCGATCATCTCGTCGTGAGACGCCACATCGAGCCCGCTCCGGGCGGCTGTTACCGTCTCTTCCCGGCTCGACACTGGCACGACCTGTTGGCATCGGCCCTGTGTGCGAGCCAGGGCGCGGTGGTGTCCCACCAGGCAGCTGCGGTGCTCCACGACTTCCCGAGGATCCGCCGCCCGATCCCCACGATCACGACCCACACGAGAACGACACACGACCTCCCTGGCGTCCATGTCATTCGAAGCCATGACGTGTGCCCCGACCATGTTGAAATCGTCGCCGGCCTCCGGACGACGACGATCGCCCGGACCCTGTTCGACCTGTGCGCAGTGCTCCATCCGAAGCACGCCAGTGCGATCGCCCAGGACCTCGTTCTCGAGCGTCGGATCGATCACGCGTCACTTCTGGCGACCCACGACGCCATCGCCCGCCGGGGCAAACCCGGCGTGAAATCCTTCCGTCGGATCCTCGACCTCACTGGCAACGCCGGGATTCCCCCGACCGAACTGGAGCGCCGCGGCCTCGACCTCCTCGAGCGAGCAGGCATCCCGACGGGCGAACGGGAGTACCCGATTCCGTGGCAGTCTCAGCGACGATTCGACCTCGCATGGCCCGCTGTCAGGCTTGCGGTGGAGTGGGACTCCCGACGATGGCATGGCGCCATGGAGCAGATGACGTTCGACCGCCGCCGCGACCGTGAAGCGACGTTGAACGGCTGGACGCTCGTCCGGTTCACCTGGGACGACGTGACTATCCGTCCAAACGAAGTCGCATCTGCTGTCAGGGCGCTGCTCGACCGCTCGAACCGGCAGAGGTGAGTTCATTCTGTGGGCCCACGACTACACGGGGTGTGGTCTGAAACCCTGGGTTTGCCTACCCCCTCCGCCGGAGAATTTCGGCGGAGATGGCGGGGACCACCTGGTGGAGGTCTCCGATCACGGCGTAGTCGGCTTTGGTGACCATGTTGGCTTCGGGATCGGTGTTGATGGCGAGGATGTTCTTCGATGCCATGGCTCCCACCCAGTGCTGGATGGCTCCGGAGACGCCGCAGGCGATGTAGATCTGGGGGGCGATCCGGGTGCCGGTTTGGCCGACCTGGTCGGTGTGGGGGCGCCAACCGTTGTTGGTGACCACCCGGGAGCAGCCGACCACGCCTCCCAGCAGCCCGGCCAGTTCTTCCAGCTGGGCGAAGCCTTCGGCCGAGCCGACGCCGCGGCCGCCGCTCACCACCACCGGGGAGGTGGCGAGGGTGATTCCCTTGTTCAGCACCACCCGGTCCTTGACGACGGTTCGGGCCAGCGACGGGTCCAGCTCGGGCTGGAAGGGCTGAACGGTGCCGGCTCCGGGGGATGCGACCGGCTCCACCCCGTGGTGGACGAACGTGACCATCCTGACCGCACCGCCGAAGGCGACCGACTCGATGAGCGACCCACCCCACCGAACCCGGGTGGCGGTCCACTCCCCGGCCCCGGGTGTGACCTCCAGACAGTTGGCCACGAACGGCTGGTCCATGCGGGCGGCCGCCTGTGCCATCACCTCGTTGCCACGGTCGGTACCGACTGCCACCGCCACGGTGGAACCGGCTGCGACCAGCGCCTGGGCGAAGGTCTCGCCCCATGTCTCGGGCCCGTAGTCGGCCAGCAACTCATGCTGCGCCTGATGAATGAGCTCGGCGCCGTACTCGGCAACCGTCCCCACCAGCGCCTCGGCACCGTCGCCGATGACGACGGCGTGCATTGGCATGCCCAGGCGGGCGGCCAGTTCGCGCCCGGCGGTGAGTGCCTCGAGGGTTGCGTCGGCCAGGACGCCCCGGTCGTGTTCGACGAGCACACACACGCTCACGTCAGCACCCCCAGTTCCTCGAGCAGATCGACCACGGCAACGGCGGCCTCGGGGCCGTGTCCGAGCACCTTGGTCTCGGTGAGCTGTTCCTTGGGCGGGAGCAGTCGCACCATCCGCTGCTCACCCGGCTGAGCGGAGGGTTCGATCACCTCGACCGCCACTTTCTTCGAGTTCAACCGACCCTTGAGAGTCGGATAGCGGGGAAGGTTCAGCCCCTCCTTGACACCGAGCACGGCCGGGGTGGGAACCTCGTAGACCTCGAACCCGGCATCGACCGCCCGGCGGGCGGTGACACCGCCGACCGAGACGTCGATGCCCTTGATGCCGTTGACGATGGGCCGACCCAGCGCCAGGGCCACCCGAACACCCACCTGATATCCGCCCGAGTCGGCCGACTCGTTGCCGAACAGGATCAGGTCGAACGCTCCGTCCCGCCCCTCGATCGAGCGCACCGCCGAGGTGATGGCAGTGGCGGTCTGCTTGGGATCCCAGTCCGAGCCGTCGCTGCGCACCAGCACGGCGGCATCGATGCCTATCGACACCCCGTAGCGGAGCTGCTCCTCGGCCTCGGCCGGGCCGAGGGTGAGGACGGTGGCGCTGCCCCCGTGCTTCTCGACGATCTGGACCGCCTCTTCCACCGCGCACTCCTCGTGGGGACTGACGGTGAATCCGAGGTGAGCGGTGTCGAGCGACCGGCCGTCAGCGGAGATAAGGATCTTGGCTCCCGGCGCCGGCACCCTCTTGACGCAGACCAGGACCCGCATCAGGCCTTGATCCTGGCGTCTTCGGGGTCGAACAGCGGGGTGGCGCCGACCCGGGCGACCTTCACCGGGAAGGTCTCGTTCATGTACATCACCAACAGATCGGTGCCTTCGACGGCGTGCTCGGGCGGCAGGTACGCCATCAGCAGGTACTCACCCAGCGATGGGGCGGCACCGGCGGTGGTGACCCGCGACACCCGGCCCTTGGAGTCGACGATGCGTTCGCCGTCGAGGGTCAGGATCGGCTCGTTGCCGCCCACCGGGAAGCGGGCGACTCCCGAAGCCGAGGTCTGATCGCTCATCGTCAGGGTGCACAGGGTGGCGGCGGGCGCGTCCTCCCGGGCCTTCAGGTAGGCGTCCTTGCCGATGAAGTCGGCCGACTTCACCTTGGGCCGGGCCAGACCCGCTTCCACCGGCGAGTACTCCGACTCGAGCTCGGCACCCATCAGGCGGTAGCCCTTCTCGATCCGGCCGGTGAGCCCGTACACGCCGATGCCCACGGGGCGCAGGTCGAACTCACGGCCTGCCTCCCACAGGGCGTCCCACACCTTGAGCCCGTACTCCATGCTGGTGTAGATCTCCCAGCCGAGGTCGCCCACATACGAGATGCGGAACATGGTGCAGGGGACACCGGCGATGAGCACATCCTTGACGCTGCCGTAGGGGAAGCCCTCGTTGGACACGTCACCGTCGACGACCTTGGAGGCGACGTTGCGGGCATCGGGACCCCACAGACCGATCGTGGTCAGCGCCGAGGTCTTGTTCTCGAACTGGACGGATCCGTCTGCCGGCAGGTTCCTGCGGAACCAGTACTCATCGCGGCCACCGTCGAAGGCACCGGTGACGATGCGGTAGCGGTCGGCGGCCAGCCGCAGCACGGTGAGGTCGGAGCGGAAGCCCCCGTCCTCGGTGAGCACCGGGGTGTACACGGACCGGCCGACGGCCACGTCGCAGTTGTTGACGGTCATCTTCTGGATGTAGTCGACCACACCGGGCCCGGCGACCTCGAAGATCTGGAAGGCGCTCAGGTCGACCATGCCCACCTTGTCGCGCAGGTGGAGGTGTTCACCGTTGATGATGGGCGACCACCAGCGGCGATCCCATTCGGCCTGGCGATCGGCAACCCCGTACCGCTCGACCAGGTCGGCGTTGGACGTGTACCACTGGGGCCGTTCCCAGCCGCGGGCGTCATAGAACTCCGCCCCCAGTGCTTCCTCCCGGGCGAAGAAGGGCGAGCGCTTGAGACCCCGCTCGCTGCCCCACTGCTCGCGGGGGTGGACGATGCCGTAGGTCTTGTTGAAGTGCTCGGAACAGCGGGCGAGGATGTGATGCTCGCTGCGCTCGTGGGGATAGAGCCGGGCGATGTCGGAGCCGTGCGGGTCACACAGGTGGGGGTAGCCGTGTGTCATCCACTCGGCCACCATCTTGGCGGTGCCAGGCCCTTCCTTGATCCACACGGCGGCCGCCGACCACAGGTTCTCGACCTCGACGGTCTCGCCCAGCACCGGCATGGCGTCGGGGGTGAGCGACAGCAGCCCGTTGATGGCGTAGCGGATCTCGGCGGTCTCGAGGATGCCGCCCATCAGTTCGAGGGCGTCTTCGAGCTGATCGTCGAAGTCCTCATGGGTGAACGGCATCTCGGTGGGCGACAGCGCCGCTTCCTCGTTGGAGGGGATCTCGTCGGGGTGATGGAAGATGGGACGGTGGGCGTAGGAGCCCACTTCCATCGACCCGGCCGACTGGCGCTCGTACATGAAGGTGTCCATGTCGCGCACGATCGGATAGCCGATCTCGTTGCCGGTCTGCTGGAGGATGTCGATGGGGCCGACGTCGGCCATCTGGTGGACGGCGGGCGTGAGCGGGATGGTGGCACCGGCCATCTGGGCGATGCGGGGGCTCCACACACCGCAGGCAATGACCACGTAGTCGGCTTCGATGCGGCCCCGGCTCGTGACCACGGCCGTCACTTTCGGTCGGCCGTACGGCTGGGGCTCGGTCTCGACGTCGAGCACCTCGGTGTTGGCGAACACCCGGAGGGCACCCTTGGTGACGGCGCCGTCGCGGCGGAACGTGCCGAAGCCGAGTGAGTCGACCACCGACACGCTCGGGGTGTAGAAACCGCCGAGCACGATCTCCTCGTTGATGAAGGGGACCAGTTCCTTCACCTCGGCCGGGGTGAGGAGCCTCGAGTCGATGCCCCAGGCCTTGGCGGAGGTCATACGCCGGTTCAGCTCTTCGAGCCGTTCCTCGGTGCGGGCCACCTCGATCCCACCGCAGCTGGTGTTGAGTCCGGCGGCCTCGTACTGGCGCTGGCTCTCGAGGGTGAGGGTGGCCATCTCCTTGTTGTGGTCGGTGGGGAAGATGAAGTTGGAGGCGTGGCCGGTGGAGCCGCCCGGGTTGGGTAGGGGCCCCTTGTCGATGAGCACCATGTCGGTCCAGCCGAGATCGGCCAGTTCGCCGACCAGGCAGTTGCCAACGATGCCGGCTCCGATGACGACGACCTTGGCACGGGATGGGAAGTCGCTCAACGCACGCTCCTTGGGACGACCCGGGTTCGAGCGTGGCGACGTGCCACCGACACCGGGGACTGTGATATATCAGTAGTGTATGATTCGTATCGAACAGCCGTCAAGCGGAACGAAGCCGAACACCATGACGATGCGAGCCATCTCCGGGGGGCCGTCCAGCCAGGCCGACCTGGCCTATCAGGCGGTGCGCGACCTGTTGATTCGCCTCGAGATCGCGCCCGGCTCCCCCATCATCGAGTCCGACCTCATGGCTCGGGTCGGGATCGGTCGCACCCCCCTGCGCGAGGCGCTCAACCGTCTCGAGGCCGAACGCCTGGTGAACATCTTCCCCCGACGCGGCACCTTCGCCGCCGACATCAACCTGGCCGACCTCGCCCTCATCACCGACCTGCGCGAGGACCTCGAGGGTCACGCCGCCGCCAGTGCGGCACAACGGGCCACCAACTCCGAACGCCAGGGGTTGCGACTACTGGCAGCCAATCTCACAGCACCCGACACGGAACGCCAGATGGCCCTCGACACCACCATCCACCGGGCGGTGTACGCCGCCGCCCACAACCACTTCCTCGAGGACACCGCCACGCAGTACCACAACCTGGCGATGCGCATCTGGCATCTCTTCACCGAGCGCATACCCGACCTCGCCGGCCACATCGAGCAGCACCGCGAACTACTCGAGGCCATCGACGGCGGCAACGATGAAGGCGCTCGCATGGTGGCCATCGCCCACGTGCGCGGCTTCGAGGCGGCGGTTCGCACCCTGCTCTGACGCCGACTCCTCGGCCCGCTCTCGTCACGGGCGAAAGGCGGTCGGGCCCCAGAGCGCCACTCGACAGCCAAGGCCGCCGCGACTATCGTTCCGTATGGCAAAACGATTCCGCATCGTGGAACAGAATCCCCGACCGGCGGGTCCCTCCTACGATGCTCTTCGGCGTGAGCCCACGGTGTTCGACCGGGACTCGCTCCGGAAAGATGAGCAGTGTGTCGAATGACCTTCGGAGTGATCAATGAGTGACGACGAGCTGGACCTGTCGAGCCTCACCGACGAGGAACTCGTCGAGCAGATGCACGACGATCTGTACGACGGGATGGCGCCCGAGATCGCCGAGGGCACCAACCTCCTCCTCGCCCGGGGATGGGAACCCCAGCAGGTCCTCAACGAGGCCCTGGTGGAGGGAATGCGCGTCGTGGGCATCGACTTCCGCGACGGCATCCTTTTCGTGCCCGAGGTGCTCCTCGCCGCCAACGCCATGAAGTCCGGGATGGAGATCCTCCGGCCGTTGCTGGCCGAAACCGGCGTCGAGACCATCGGCAAGGTCGTGATCGGCACCGTCAAGGGCGACATCCACGACATCGGCAAGAACCTGGTCGGCATGATGCTGGAGGGTGCCGGTTTCGAGGTCTTCGACCTCGGCATCAACACCGACGCCGACGAGTTCATCGCCGCCCTCGAGGAGCACAACCCCGACATCCTCGGCATGTCGGCTCTCCTCACTACCACCATGCCCTACATGAAGGTCGTCATCGACACCCTCAAGGAGCGTGGCATCCGTGACAAGTACATCGTGCTGGTGGGCGGCGCTCCCCTCAACGAGGAGTTCGGCCAGGCGGTGGGCGCCGACGCCTACTGTCGCGACGCCGCCATCGCCTCGGAGACCGCCGAGGCCCTGGTGCTGGCACGACGACTGGCCTCCGGGGAAGACTGATGACGGTGGGCGAGACGTCGGCTCCCGACCGTCTCCGCACCGCCGGCGTCTATGTGCTGGCGTGTGGGGCCCTCGCCCGTGAGTTGACCTCGATCGTGTCGGTCAACGGGCTGGATCGGATCACCGTCGAGTATCTTCCGGCCCGCCTTCACAACACCCCCGATCAGATACCGGCGCTCGTCGACGAACGCCTGACGGCGGCCGCCGCAACCCATGCGGTCCGGTTCGTCGCCTACGCCGATTGCGGCACCGGTGGATTGCTCGACCGGGTGCTGGAACGCCACGGCGTGGAACGCCTCCCGGGCGCCCATTGCTACGAGTTCTTCGCTGGTGACCTGTTCCACCGCCTCCAGGATCGGGAGCCGGGGACCTTCTATCTCACCGACTACCTCACCCGCCACTTCGACCGGCTCGTCTGGGAGGGACTGGGCATCGATCGCCACCCCCAGCTGCGTGACATGTACTTCGGAAACTACCGGCGTCTGGTCTACCTGTCCCAGGCCAACGACCCGGGGCTGGTGATCGAGGCCACAGCCGCCGCCGACAGGCTGGGGTTGACGTTCGAGCACCATCACGTCGGTCTCGGAGCGCTCGAACCGGCGATGGTATCGATCACCCGACGAAAGGACGTGGCGTGAGCCGACGCGACGACTCCCCCACCCTCACGATCATCTCGTGGCGGGACATCCCCGCCCAGGTGACGGCCAAGAAGGGCCGCCAAACCGCCAAGATCGAGCTCTCGCAGCGGTTTCAGGTTGCGATCGACCGGGCCGCCATGTACGCCGGGCTCTTCGGCACCGACGACTACCTGACCGAATGGAAGCGGGAGAGCCGGCCGTGTGGCGACGACATCGATCTCGAGGTCGCCTTCGAGGCCGAACGCATCGAGGAGGCCTTCACCAGCGAGGTGCTCTCGAGCCACTGGAACAACGGCGGTTTCAAGCCCTGACCCGAACCCGTCCGGTCCGCCGGACCTCGCGATGAAAGACCACCACCCATGACCGACACCATCATCAGCTCGCCCACCAGAGAGGTGGTCATCGGATTCGACCGGCCCTTCGTGATCATCGGAGAGCGCATCAACCCCACCGGGCGCAAGCTGCTGGCCGAGGAGATGAAGAACGGCGACTTCAGCCGCGTCGAGTCCGACGCCATCGCCCAGGTGGCAGCAGGCGCCCACATGCTCGACGTCAACGCCGGCATCCCGTTGGCGGACGAGCCCACCATCCTCGCCCAGACCATCAAACTGGTGCAGAGCCTGGTGGATGTTCCTCTCGCCATAGACTCCTCGATCGTGGCGGCATTGGAGGCCGGATTGTCGGTCTACCAGGGCAAGGCGCTGGTGAACTCGGTCACCGGTGAGGACGACCGACTCGAAACGGTGCTGCCGCTGGTGGCCAAGTACGGGGCTGCGGTGGTGGCCATCACCAACGATGAGACCGGCATCTCCGAAGACCCCGATGTACGTTTCGAGGTGGCTCGGAAGATCGTCAACCGTGCCGCCGACCACGGCATCCCCAAGAGCGACATCGTGGTCGACCCGCTGGTGATGCCCATCGGAGCGATGGGCACGGCCGGACGCCAGGTGTTCGCCCTGGTGGGCCGGCTCCGCACCGAGCTGGGCGTCAACACCACCTGCGGGGCCTCCAACATCAGCTTCGGACTGCCCAACCGGGCCGGGATCAACTCGGCCTTCCTCGCCATGGCGATCGGGGCCGGGATGACGTCTTCGATCACCAACCCGCTCGAGCCCGACATCAAACGGGCGGTGATGGCCGCCGACGTGTTGGCCGGCCACGACCGCGACTGCGTCGCCTGGATCCGCGAGAACCGTCCACCCGATGGCGAACCGGGCACCGCCGGACGCCGTCGTGAGAACCGCCGTCGGGGCGGAACGGCCTGATTCAGGTGAGCAACGACATCGAGATCGTCTTCACGCCTTCCGGGCGTCGCGGGCGATTCGCCGAGGGAACCTCGATCCTCGACGCCGCCCGCGCCCTCCAGGTGGATCTGGACTCGGTGTGCGGAGGCCGCGGCATCTGCGGCCGGTGCCAGGTCACCGTGGGAGCCAACCCCGACATCCCGGCCGACCCGGCCCGGTTGTCCCGGCCCGGACCCACCGAAACCGACTACCACGGCAAGCGCCCTCTGGTCGAGGGCCGCCGCCTGGGATGCTCCGCTCACGCCTGCGCCGATGTGGTGATCGACATCCCCGCCGACAGCCAGGTGCATCGCCAGGTGGTGCGCAAGGACGCCGGTGTCCGCTCGCTCCCGGTGGACCCGGTGGTTCGCCTCCACTACATCGAGGTCACCGAACCCGACCTATCGAGCCCGACCGGCGACCTGGAACGCACCCTCGACGCCCTCGAAACCGAATGGGGCCTCACCGGGTTGCGCGTCGACCTCACCGCCCTGTCGGCGCTCCAGCCCGCTCTCCGCAAGGGCAGTTGGGCTGTCACGGTGGCGGTGAGAGGCGGGACCGACCTGGTGGCGGTGTGGCCCGGGTTCCGGGACTCGATTCACGGCGTCGCCTTCGACATCGGCTCCACCACCATCGCCGGGCACCTGTGCGAGTTGATGTCGGGCACGGTGGTGTCCTCGGCCGGACGGATGAACCCCCAGATCGGCTTCGGCGAGGACGTCATGTCCCGGGTCTCGTACATCATGATGAATCCCGGCGGCGAGGAACGCCTCACCGCAGTGGTCCGGGAGGCCCTCGACGAGATGGTTGGCCTGCTGTGCGAGCAGGGCGGTATCGAGCGGGGCGACGTCCTCGAGATCACCGTGGTGGGCAACCCGATCATGCACCATCTGGTGCACGGGCTCGACCCCCGCGAGCTGGGGACGGCTCCGTTCGCCCTGGCCACCACCGGTTCGATCACCACTCCTGCATCCCAGATGGGTGTCACCGCCCACCCGGGCGCCCGGGTCTACGCCTTACCCTGCATCGCCGGTCACGTGGGAGCCGATGCCGCCGCCGCCACCCTGGCCGAAGGCCCCCATCGGGGCGATGCCATCCAGCTTCTCGTCGACGTTGGAACCAACGCCGAGATCGTGCTCGGCAACCGCCACCGCCTACTCGCCGCCTCCTCGCCCACCGGGCCGGCGTTCGAGGGCGCCGAGATCAGCTCGGGACAACGTGCCGCCCCCGGGGCGATCGAACGGGTACGCATCGACCCCGACACTCTCGATGCCCGCTACAAGGTGATCGGATCGGACCTGTGGTCCGATGATCCCGGCTTCGCGGCGTCGGTGGCCTAGATCGGCGTCACCGGTATCTGCGGTTCGGGCATCATCGAGGTGGTCGCCGAGATGTACCTGGCGGGGATCATCAGCGTCGACGGGGTGATCATGGAACGCGACCACCCCCGCATCGTCTCCAACGGCCGCACCTCCAGCTACCGGGTGTGCGATGAACCCCTCATCGAGGTCACCCAGAACGACGTGCGCGCCATCCAACTCGCCAAGGCAGCCTTGCAGGCGGGCTGCCGGCTCCTGATGGATCACCTGGGTGTCACCGAGGTCGACGAGGTCCGGCTGGCGGGTGCCTTCGGGAGTCACATCGACCCGCTGCACGCCACCGTCCTCGGCATGATCCCCGACTGTGACCTGGAGAAGGTCAAGGCGGCCGGCAATGCCGCCGGGATCGGGGCGATGATGGCCCTGCTCTCAGGCGACGCCCGCCGTGAGATCGAGGACCTCACCGACCGAATCGAGAAGATCGAGACCGCCACCGAAGCCCGGTTCCAAACCGAGTTCGTGGCGGCGATGGGGTTCCCCAACACCGTTCACCCCTACCCCAACCTGGCGACGAGAGTCCACCTCCCCACCACCAGGGCGGCCACGCCCACCGACCGGCCCCGCCGTCGGGCACGAAAGGAACCAGCATGACCGACGCCAGCTCACGACGCTCGGGTGGCCGTTCGGGGCGCCAGGCACTGCGAACCGCCCAGGCAATCGAGCAGGTCCCGTACCTGACGCGCAAGCTGTCGCCGGTGGAGGTGATCTCGGCCGAGGGTCTCGAGTTGATCGAGCACAACGCCGACACCCTCCTGGCCGAAGCCGGGATCGAGATCCTCAACTACCCCGAAGCACTCGAGATCTTCGCCGGTGCCGGGGCGGAGGTCGATGGAACCCGGGTGCGGTTCCCGCGCGGGATGTGCCGCGAAATCGTGCAGGCGTCAGCGCCTGCGAGCTTCGTCCAGCATGCCCGCAACCCCGAGCGCAGCGTGATCATCGGCGACCCCCACATGGTGCTGGTTCCCGCCTACGGGTCGCCGTTCGTGCATGACCTCGACAACGGTCGCCGCTACGCCACCATCGCCGACTTCGAGAACTTCGTGAAGCTCACCTACATGACCCCAACGTTGCACCACGGGGGCGGCACCCTGTGTGAGCCGGTGGATCTTCCGGTCAACAAGCGGCACTTCGACATGGTCTACAGCCACATCAAGTACACCGACAAGGCCTTCATGGGCTCGGTCACCCACCCGAGCCGGGCCGAGGACTCGGTCGAGATGGTGAAGATCCTCTTCGGCGACGAGTTCGTTCGCGACAACACCGTGATCATGGGACTGGCCAACGCCAACTCCCCCATGTCATGGGACTACGCCATGCTCGGCTCGGCCAAGGCCTACGCCGAGAACAACCAGGCGACACTGGTCACGCCGTTCATCCTGGCCGGCGCCATGGCCCCGGTGACGGTGGCGGGGGCAGCCACCCAAACGCTGGCCGAGGCCCTGGCCGGAATGGCGTTCTGTCAGATCGTCAAACCCGGCGCCCCGGTGATCTTCGGATCGTTCGCCTCATCGATGTCGATGCAGTCGGGCGCCCCCACCTTCGGCACTCCCGAGCCGCAGCTGGTCCTGTTCGTGGTGGCGGCCCTGGCCCGCCGCCTCGGCGTGCCGTTCCGCTCCGGGGGAAACTTCACCGCATCGAAGATCCCCGACTACCAGGCCGCCTACGAGAGTGCCATCAGCTTCCTGGCAACCATGCAGGCCGGGGTCAACTTCAACCTCCACACCGCCGGCTGGCTGGAAGGCGGCCTGAGCATCGGATACGAGAAGTTCGTGCTCGACGCCGACCAGGCCTCGATGGCCTCGCAGTGGATCTCCGGAGTGGACCTCTCACCCAACGGCCTGGCGCTCGAGGCAATGATCGCCAACGGTCCCGGTCAACACTTTCTGGGAACACCGCACACCCTGGCCAACTTCGAGACCGCCTTCTGGCGCTCCCAGCTCTCGGACAACAACAGTTTCGAGCAGTGGGAAGCGGAAGGGTCACGGGACTCCGCCGTGCGTGCCAACGCCGTGTGGAAACAACTGCTGGCCGACTACGAGGCACCCCCACTCGACGACGCCGTCGACGCCCAGCTCACCGAGTGGGTCGCCCGGCGCAAGGCGAGCTTCCCCGACTCCAACGTCTGAACCGAGGACCCCATGACACCCGGACGCATCAAACTGCTCGATGGGGTGATCTTCGAGATCATCCCCATGAAGAACGCCTTCGAGAAGGCGGTAGACCTGCCCGCCGGGGCACTGGTATCGGTGACCGCTTCAGCCGCCAAGGGGATGGAGGCAACAGTTGAGCTCTCCGAGCAGCTCGCCGCCCGCGGCTACCGGGTGATCCCCCACCTCTCCGCCCGTCTCACCAAGTCCCAGATCGAACTCGAGGGACACGTCGAACGGCTCACCGCCGCCGGGATCACCCGGGCGTTCGTGGTGGGTGGAGACGCCGACGATCCGGGCGAATTCTTCGACGCCATGGCACTGATCAGGGGCCTGGAGAAGATCCAGCATCCCTTCACCGAGGTGGGCGTCACCGGGTACCCCGAGGGGCACCCGGTCATCTCCGACGGCCAGCTGGAGGCGGCGCTGTTGGAGAAACAACCGCACGCCTCGTACATCGCCACCCAGATGTGCTTCGACGCCACCAAGATCGGCAACTGGCTGAGCGCCCGTCGGGCAGCAGGTGCCCACCTGCCGGTCATCGTCGGCATCCCGGGAGCGATCGAGACCGTGAAGCTCATGACGATCGGTGCCCGCATCGGTGTCGGGTCGTCGTTGAAGTACCTCGCCAAGAACCGCAGGTCGGTGGCCAAGTTGCTGCGACCCGGCACGTTCACCCCCGACGATCTGATCGACGATCTCGGCCAGATCGCCGAGGACCCCGCCACGAATCTGGTGGGTCTCCACCTGTTCACGTTCAACCAGGTCGAGGGAACGTTGGAGTGGTTGCAGGGAGTCGAGCGGTAGCACCGTTGACCCGTTGACCTGTCGACCCGGTTCCACGATGTGGAACGCGCGGCGGGGCTGGGCGCTAAGGTCCGGTGGTGCCCATGGTCCAGTCGGTCGAACGTGCGTTTGCGATCCTCAAGGCTCTTTCGGTGGCGTCGGCCGGAGTGTCAGAACTGGCTGACCTGGTGTCGCTGCCCAAGTCGACCGTGGCCCGGCTGCTGTCGACCTTGGAGTCGACGGGTGCCGTCGACCGGGTGGAGGACGGCACCGACTACCAGATCGGGCAGGGACTGGTCGAGCTGACCGGGGCGCGGGACGCCTCGGCGACGATGGTGGTGGCAATACGGCCGTATCTGGCCCACCTCGCCGACGCGATGGGCGAGGCCGTCGGTTTCAGCGTCCCCGAGGGCTACACCATGCACTTCCTCGTCCAGGTCGAAAGCCCACAACCGGTGCAGGTGCGCGACTACAGCGGGCTCGCCGTCCCCATGCACATAGGCCCTTCCGGATTCTGTGTCATGGCCCAGTGGCCGCTGGAAGAGGTCCAGCGCTACCTGTCCCGCCCACTGGAGGCGTACACGGCCAAGACGCTCATCGACCCCGAGAAGATCCTCGCCCGCCTCGAACAGGTCCGGGAACTCGGGTACACGTGGGTCGACGAGGAGTTCGCCGAAGGACTCTCCTCGGTGGCTGCCCCCGTGTTCGATCGGGAGGGCCATGTGATCGGCGCCATGAACGCGCATGGCCCCACCTACCGTTTCCCGGCCAACCTCGGGCTGGGGAAGGTCGGTCAACTGGTCAAGGAAGCGGCCGAGCGCTTCTCTCTCCGCAACGCCGCCGGCTGATCCCTCCCGGACTCAGGCCGACTGGTCGACGGGCTCGGAGCCGTGGCCGAGCGTCGAGTCCCCACCCACCAGTCGGCGTCTCCACTCGGCGGCTTCGCCCACCACCGTCTCGAAGCGGAGCCCGGTCAGCACCGCACCCGAACAGCCGGCCCGGTCTAGAGCCTCGACGGCCAATGCCGCCTGATCCCACGCCCACCCGCGACCGGGTCGGGCCACCAGGTCGGCTCGCATGCTGTCGGTCACGGGGACCGCCCCGTAGCCCTCGGCCTTCTGCACCCAGCCGAGGCTGACCGGGGGGACCACCATCACGTAGATGGGCGGATCGTCGGGTTTCCGCTCGATCCGACCGAGGTTTTCCTCGACGGTGGCCGGGTCGATCACCGGGCCCGCCACGAAGAAGTCCGCCCCCAGATCGACCCGCTGCCGGTACTGCCAGGTCCGCATTCGGGTGGGCATACCCACCTCGAAGTCGTCGTCGATCCGATCCCGCAACGCGGTGAGATGCTCGACGATCTCGTGGTGGTGCGCCAGGTGGTCGATCTCTGGGACGGTGTCGCCCACCACCACCAGGAACGACCGCACCCCGTTCCCCAGCGCCCCCCGCACCTCGGACTCGATGGCCCTGATGTTGCGGTCATGGGTCGACACCACCACTGTCGGCTTCACCCCCGGCACGTCGTGGGTGATCCTGGCGGCGTAGGCGTAGGGCGACACCCGAATCGTCCCGAACGGATTGTCGGTGACAAGCACCCGAGCCCACCCACCCTCCAACTGCAGGTGGGTCATGGTCGGCAGCTCGGGAGGGTTCACCTCGGCGATGACGGCGAAGTCGGCGGCGTCTCTCAACACGGTCATGTCCCACTGGCTCCTAGGTTCGCTTCGTGCGCTCCGAGGGCCTCGGGCATGGTGCCGTTGGCGTCCTCATCGTTCAGGCATTGGCACCGTGGTCGATCGACTGGTTGCCGCGGGATCGAAGGGCCTGTCCCTCCCCCGCTCTGGATGAGCGCGTTGCTCTGTCACGTTAGCGACTGGAACGAGGCCGACCATAGAGCCATGCAGAACGCAGAACGCAGAACGCAGAACGCAGAACGCTACGGATGCTGAGGTCGCTGGGCCAACGCCGACGTGGGTGCTGGGCACGTGGCCGCCGTCTCCCCACCACAGCATTCCGCCTGATTGAGTCCGAACATGGGGCACCGTCCATCGAGACAGGCCGCATGGCCGTGGACATACCCCATCTGCTGGTTGCACCATGTGCAGGTCACGGACGCCATCGTAAACGCCGATCCGCCCTGGCCCCGGCTTTCAGTCTTGGCGTTCTGCGTTCTGCGTTGTGCGTTCGGCGTTCACTGCTCCACCACCATCCGCACGACTGCACTCAGTTCGTGTTCGCTCTCGCCGAAGTAGACGCCGCGCATGGGGCAGACGTCGTCGTAGTCGCGGCCGCGGCCGATGATGACGTGGTGCTCACCCACCTCGACGCCGTTGGTGGGGTCGATCGCCCACCAGCCCCATTCGGGGACGAGGACTTCCAGCCAGGCGTGGGTTTGGGTGTCGATCGGGCCTGACGAGGCGTCGGGGTGGGCGGGGTCGGCGGCGTAGAGATAGCCCGAGACGTAGCGGCAGGCGATGCCCTGGGACCGCAGCATGGCGATGGCGAGGTGGGCGAAGTCCTGGCAGACCCCGGCGCCTGCGTCCCACACCCGGTTGACGTCGATGCCCACGTGGGTCGATCCGGGCGTGTACACCACCTGGCTTCGGACCAGGTCCTGGATCGCCAGCACCGACTCGACCACACCGCCGGTGAGGGCGGTGGCGGCCCGGTCGGCCAGTTCTCCCGCCCAGCGGGTGTGGGCGGTCGGGCGCAGGAACATCCAGTTGTCGATCCGGTACCGGTCGTCGAGCATCGACATGGGCACCTCGACCGGCTGCGGCCGGGGGGAGGTCTCGACGCCCGAGCGGGCCGCCACCGCCAACGACGAGTGCGGTTCACGCACCCCGAAGGCGTCGACCCAGGTCCCCCACACATCCACATGTGAGGCGACCCGGGCGGGCGGGTCGAGCTCCAACCGATACCAGAGCCGGCGCTGCCCGGGCTCGTCCACCGGGCAGGCCCGGACGACGTTCTGGGATTCCCACACCGGCGTTGTGTAGGCGAACACGGTGGTGTAGTCGATGAGAAGCTGCATCAGCCGGCCACCTCAGAACGCCTCGAAGGTGTGCATGAGCGTCGATGGGCCTGGCCGGAAGTAGTCCTCCTCGATCATCGAGGCCAGGGCGACAACGGACTCCTCGAGGTGCTCCAGAAAGGCGGCGTCGGACAGGGCGGCATCCTCGGCGAACTCGACCTCGGCCTTGATCCGGCCCACCATGCGCCGGGCGTTGACCCCGTAGTCGCGGGACTCCATAGCCACCAGCATCCGCTCACAGGATCCGAGACAGTGGAGCACACTGCGGGGCAGCTCCGAGGACTGCAGCAGGAACTGCAACACCCGTCCGCCCTCCATCGAAGCCCGGTGCTCCCGCAGGTAGGCCTCGTAGGCGGAGAGCGACCTGAGCAGCTTGACCCACTCGGCGTAGGCGGCGGGGCTGGTGAAGCCGCCCACCCGCCGCCGCCACACCCGCAGCTGCCGTGACGTGATGAGGGACCGTTCCAGCCGCTGCCCGATGATGAGGAAACGATGGCCCTCTCCCCGCGGCATCGACGCCTCGACCGCCCCGGTGGCGGCCTGGCACCCCGACTTGACCACCCGCAACACGTCATAGGGCTGACCGGCGGCCGCCGCCTCCAGATCGATCCGACCCAGCCGCAGGTGCAACTCGTTGACCGACTCCCACACCTCTGCCGACAGCCACTCCCGGGTTGTACGGGCGTTCTCGCGGGCTCGCCCGATGAGAGAGACCACCGATCCGCCGAAGTTCCGATCGGCGATCAGCAACCGTCCCACGGCGTCACCCGCCGCCGTCGCCGGATCGTCCACCTCGTCGTCGAGGAACAGCACTTCCAGCAGTTCGGCCCACAACTCGTCGGGCTGACGCTCGGACCCGGCCTCCAGCACGCCGTGATAGGTGACGTCGAGCATTCGGGCGGTATCTTCGGCACGTTCCAGATAGCGCCCTATCCAGAACAGGTCTTCGGCGTGTCGGGCCAGCATCAGTCCTCCACCAGGACCCAGGTGTCCTTGGAACCGCCGCCCTGGGACGAGTTGACGATGAGCGACCCCTCCCGCAGGGCTACCCGGGTGAGGCCGCCGGGAATCACCTCGATGGTGTCGGATGCCAGCGCGAACGGGCGGAGATCGATGTGGCGGGGAGCGAACCCGCCGCCGACCCAGGTGGGATGGGTGGAGAGTTGCACCACGTCCTGGGCGATGTAGCCACGCGGGTTGGTCTCCAGCGCCGACCGGCAGGCGGCGATGGTGGCTTCGTCGGCTCGGGGGCCGATGACGATGCCGTAGCCACCCGCCTCGGCGACCGGCTTGGTGACCAGCCGTTCCAGGTTGTCCAGCACGTAGCGGCGCTGGTCGGGCTCCCAGGGCAGGGAGGTGGTGACGTTGGGGAGGATCGCCTTCTCTGCCAGGTAGTACTCGATCATGGCGGGCACGTAGGGATAGATGGCCTTGTCGTCGGCCACCCCGTTGCCGACCGCGTTGGCCAATGTCACCGTCCCCATCCGCACCGCCGACATGAGCCCGGGCACACCCAGCATCGAATCGGTGCGAAAGGTGACGGGGTCGAGCCATTCGTCGCCGACCCGCCGGTAGATGACGTCGACCCGGGCGAGGCCTCTGGTGGTTCGCATGTACACGACATGGTCGTCTACCACCAGGTCGCGTCCCTCCACCAGTTCGACACCCATCTGTCGGGCGAGGAAGGCGTGCTCGAAGTAGGCCGAGTTGAACACCCCGGGCGTCAGCACCACCACGGTGGGGTCGTTGGTACCGGGAGGCGAGATCGCCCGCAACGAGCGCAACAACGATGCCCCGTAGTGGCCGACCGGACGAACCCGGTATCGGCCGAAAGCGACCGGGAGCACCCGCGTCATCGCCACTCGGTTCTCCAGCACGTACGAGATACCGCTCGGCACCCTCAGGTTGTCCTCCAGGACCCGGTACGTGCCCTCGTCGTCGCGCACGATGTCGATGCCCGATACCACGCAGCGGGCGCCGCCCGCCACCTTGATACCGACCGCAGCCGGCACGAACCCGTCGGAGGATTCGACCAGCCAACGGGGGATGATCCCGTCGTTGATCACCGCCTGCTCGCCCACGTAGATGTCTTCCAGGAAGGCGTTGAGCGCCCGAACCCGTTGGGTGAGGCCCGCTTCGACATGGCGCCACTCAGCGGCCGGAATGATGCGGGGGACCAGGTCGAGCGGCCACGTCCGTTCGGTTCCCTCGTCGGAGCCGTACACGGCGAAGGTGATGCCCTGCCGGCGGAACAGGCTCTCGATCAGGTGAACCCTCGACTCGAGGTCCTCGGCTTCGAACTCGTCGAGCCGTTCGTACAACCGTCGGTAGTGCCGGCGGGGAGCGGCTTCGCCCTGTGACATCTCACAGAAGCCCTGCCCTCGATATGAACCCAGCATGCCCATCGACGCGACCATAGACCGCCGCTCGGCCGCGCGGCAGCCTCCCGGTGTTTCGCTCCCCCATCCTCCTCCAAGGAGCGGCGGGCCGGTATACATGGCTCCATGTGGAGGAAGAACCAGGCCAAGTCGATCATCGAGTTGCGCACTCCGGGCGAGATCGACGCCATGGCGGCGGCGGGCGTGGTGGTGGCGGCATGTCTCCGCGCCACCCGTGAAGCCGCCCTGCCGGGAGTCACGCCGCTCGCCCTCGATGCCATCGCCGTGGAGGTCATAGCCGAGCACGGTGCCGTGTCCTGTTACGTGGGCTATCACCCGGCGTGGGCGCCGTCGCCGTATCCGGCCGTCACCTGCATCAGTGTCAACGACACCGTGGTGCACGCCATCCCCGACCGTCGTCCGCTCGAGCCGGGCGATCTGGTTTCGATCGACATCGCCTGCACCCTCGACGGGTGGGCGGCCGACGCCGCCGTCTCGTTCGTGGTTCCCCAGAGCGACGACCCAACGGCACGCCACCTGATCGACACCACCCAGGCGGCCCTCGCCGCCGGCATCGAGGCGATGCGGCCCGGCAACCGGCTGGGGGACGTGTCGGCCGCCATCGGGGCGGTAGCCCGCTCCGCCGGCTACGGGCTGCTCGCCGGCCACACCGGGCACGGGATCGGACGACGGATGCACACCCCGCCCGATGTGCCCAACGAAGGTTGGGCGAACCAGGGCATCCGACTGCGCCCCGGTCTCGTGCTCGCCATCGAGCCGATGCTCCATGCCGGGGGAGCCGACGAATTCCGCTACCACGACGACGGCTGGGGCGTGAAGACCGCCGACGGCTCGCTCGCCGCCCACGTGGAGCACACCGTGGCGGTGACCGATGCCGGACCCCGGATCCTGACCCTCCCGGCCTGATGAACCCGCACCGGCCACTCGTCGGTCTACCGAGACACCTTGTGCACCCGCCGCGTATGGTTGGTTCATGATCGAGTTCATCGTGGAACTGGCCGATCGGCCCGGCTCGCTGGCCGAGTTCGCCCACCGACTCGGCACCGCCGGGGTGAACATCGAGGCGCTGGCCGGTTGGAACGCCAACGGCGACGGCGTGGTGCGGATGGTCGTCAACGACCCGGCCGCGGCGCGCCGGGTGCTCACCGAGGCCGGGATCCGCCACGACGAGCGCCCCGTGGTCACCGTGTCCCTCCCCAACCGGCCCGGGGCCCTGGCCGACATGGCCGGGTCGCTGGCGGCGGCGGGCATCAACATCGAGGCGGTGTATGTGCTGGGTGGCGGCGGGGAGGCGATTCGCATCGCCATCGCAGTCGACGAGACCGAATCGGTGGCTGCCCTGCTGGATCGTCGCCTTCCCGACGCCTGACGGACACCGACTTTCCGACTGCGGCTAACCTCACGACGTCCATTCTTCCGTTCGAGGAGACCCCCCATGCGCCGTAGTCTGATCGCGCTCGTGGCTCTTGCACTGACCGTCGCCGCCTGCGGCAACGATGAGACCACCGAAACCACTGTGGCGCCGACCACCACCACAACCACCATGGCCACCACCACTACCACCATGGCCACCACCACGACCACCGAGGACACCCGGCCCCGGTCTCCCCTCAACGGCCTCCCGGTCGACGACGCCGCAGCGTTGAACCGACGCGTCATCGCCGTGAAGGTGGACAACCACCCCGACTCCCGGCCGCAGTCGGGGATCCAGGACGCCGACGCCATCTGGGAGATCCGGGTCGAGGGCTCCATCACCCGATTCATGGCCTTCTTCCACCATTCCGACTCCGAGTATCTGGGACCGACACGATCCGGGCGTCCATCCGACGCCAAGATCGTCCGGCCCCTCGAAGCCCCCTTGTTCATCTCCGGCGCCCAGGGATGGATCCAGCAGGGAATCCGCAACCTGGGAGTCGAATTCTTCGTCGAGCCCGACGGCATGTTCCGTATCCCTGAGCGCCGGGCGCCCCACAACCTGTACTCGAACACGGTCGAGCTACGCGAGTTCGCCGACACCCGTGAGGTTGCCGATTCGCCGCCCCCACTCTCCTGGTGGAACTTCGGGGAGCTCCCGGAGGCGACCGTGCCCGCCGAGTCGATCACGGTGAGCTTCTCTTCGACGTTCGACGTCACCTGGGATTGGAACGGCACGCAGTGGGAGCGTTCGCTCAACGGCGACGAGTCGCTCTACCGGGTCGACTTCGACACCGAGCCCGAGCGGATCACCGCCGACACCCTGGTGGTGGTCTTCGGCCGGTTCTTCACCGACTCGGGGGGCAGCGGTTCCCCGGTTCCCTCCACCGACACGATCGGCGAAGGACGCCTCCTCGTCGCCTCCGGGGGCCGAATCGTCGAAGGCACCTGGTCACGGGAGACCCCCGAGGACCCCTTCACCCTCACCGACGCCACCGGCAACGAACTGCTGGTGCCGGCCGGATATCCCTGGATCTCGCTGGTTCCGGACAGCTCCAGCGGCGATGTGGTCTGGGAATGATCGGCGCCGCCCGCATCGCAACCGAGGTCCGACGGGGGGAACGCAGCGCCCGTGACACGGTGGCGGGGGCCCTCACCATGGCTCAGGCCCAGCAGGACCGGCTCAACATCAACACCCTGATCGAGGGGGATGCCGCCTTGGATCGGGCCGAGCACATCGACTCCATGGTGGAGAAGGGCGAGGATCCAGGTGTGTTGGCGGGCGTTCCGATCGCCGTCAAGGACATCATCGATCACGCCGGCCGGGTCACCACCTGCGGCTCGGAGTTCCACCGCCAGACCGCCGAGGTCTCCGCCACCGTCATCGAGCGACTGGAACGGGCGGGGGCTGTCATCGTGACCCGGACCGGACTCCACGAGTTCGCCTACGGGTTCAGTTCCGAGAACCACTGGTTCGGACCGGTTCGCAACCCGCTCGACCCCAGCCTGTCTCCGGGGGGCTCGTCGGGCGGCTCGGCCGCCGCCGTGGCTGCCGATCAGGTTCCGATCGCCCTCGGCACCGACACCGGCGGCAGCGTGCGGGTGCCGGCCGCCCTGTGCGGGGTGTACGGCCTCAAGGTCACCCACGGCCGCATCCCGCTGACGGGGGTGTTCCCGCTCGCCTCCTCACTCGACACCGTCGGGCCGATCGCCGCCGATGTGGCCGATCTCGCCCTGGCCTACCAGGTGATGGCCGGCCACGACCCGGCCGACCCGTGGTCGGCGTATCAGCCGGTGGTGAGCTCCGGTGGGGCCCGACCCGACCTGCAAGGCATCCGCATCGGCCTCCCGGTCGCCTGGCTCGATGCCGGCCCCATCACCGACGAGGTCGCCGACGCCTTCACCGAGGCGGTGGCGCGTCTCCGTGGACTGGGCGCCACCGTCGAGGAACTCGACGATCCCGCCATCACCGCCCCTGGGATGAACAACGAGCTGGCCGGTGGAGAGATCGGTGGGGTGCACCGGGCCTGGAAGGCCGAGGGTCGCGCCTACGGCCCCGAGGTCGACGCCCGCCTCGACGGCGCCCTGGCGGTCGACCTCGACACCTACGCCCGGGCCTGCGCCTGGCGTTCCCACCTCAAGACCCGAGCGGCCATCGCCTTCTCCAGCTTCGACCTGATCGTCACCCCCGCAGTCGGCGCCACCCGCAAGGTGATCGGTCATGACACCATCACCACCTCGGACGGAGAACATCCGTACCGGCTGGTGCTGTCGTGGTTCTCGGCCCTGGTGAACTCGATGGGTTGTCCGGCACTGGTCGGGCCGCTCCCTGGCCCCAACACACCCCCCGCCTCCCTCCAGCTCATCGCCCCGTGGTGGAGCGAGCACCGACTGCTCGAGGTCGGCGCCACGCTGGCAGCCAACGGGGTCCTGCGGCGCGGCCCCGTCGGCTGAACCGACCGGTGATCGGGCGGTGAACTCCCGGGGGAGTCTTTGCCAGAGGGTGCGTAGCGCAATCGATTGATGGGTCTACACTGACTCCTCGGCTGGAGCTGATTCCTAGTGGGGCGGTTGCCGTTCGCCGGTGGTCTCTTCACGGGGGTTTGCCCTTCCGTTTCACAAGAGAC
Source organism: Acidimicrobiia bacterium (assembly GCA_050329955.1). Classification (GTDB taxonomy): domain Bacteria; phylum Actinomycetota; class Acidimicrobiia; order Spongiisociales; family ZC4RG35; genus JAOUGY01. The sequence goes on from JBHJOH010000005.1 coordinate 43,655, forward strand.
CCCGCTACCCAAGGAAGTGACTGCCGATGTCCGGCGACGCTCCCAGTAACCCCGATGGTGACACAGCCACCATCGACCGATCCTCCACCGAGCTCGACAAGGTCGTGATCCGTTTCGCCGGCGACTCCGGCGACGGCATGCAGTTGGCTGGTGCCCGGTTCACCGATGCCTCGGCGGCATTCGGCAACGACCTGGCCACCCTGCCCAGCTTTCCTGCCGAGATCCGCGCCCCTGCCGGCACCCTTCCCGGGGTGAGCTCGTTCCAGGTCCAGATCGCCGACTTCGACATCCTGACCGCCGGCGACCAGCCGGACTGCCTGGTGGCGATGAACCCGGCCGCCCTCAAGTCCAACCTCAAGGACCTGCGCCCCTCCGGCACCCTCATCATCAACAAGGACGCCTTCGACGAGCGCAACCTCGCCAAGGCGGGCTACGAGACCAACCCACTCGATGACGGATCACTCGTCGGGTTCAAGGTGATCGAGGTTCCAATGGACAGCCTCACCAAGGAGGCGGTCAAGGACACCGGGGTGTCGGGTCGTGACGTGCTCCGGTCGAAGAACTTTTTCGCTCTTGGTCTCCTCGCCTGGCTGTTCAGCCGGCCGCAGGAACCGACCATCGAATGGGTGAACTCGAAGTTCTCGAAGAAGCCCGAGGTGGCGGCCGCCAACATCGCCACGTTCCAGGCTGGCTACACGTTCGGTTTCGCAACCGAGGCGACCAAGACCACCTACACGATCAAGCCTGCCAAGCTGGCCCCCGGCACCTACACCAACATCACCGGCAACACGGCGCTGGCGTGGGGTCTGGTGGCGGCGGCGCAGGCGGCCAATCTCCCCCTGTTCTACGGCACGTACCCGATCACGCCCGCCTCGGACGTGCTCCACGAGCTGTCGCGCCACAAGAACTTCGGGATCCGGACCTTCCAGGCGGAAGATGAGATCGCCGGCATCGGTGCGGCCATCGGCGCCGCCTTCGGTGGTGCCCTCGCCGTCACCGGTTCGTCGGGACCCGGTATCGCCCTCAAAAGCGAGGCGATGTCGCTGGCACTGGTGATGGAACTTCCGCTCATCGTGCTCAACGTGCAGCGGGGTGGCCCCTCGACGGGTCTTCCCACCAAGCCGGAGCAGAGCGACCTGTTGTTCTCGCTGTTCGGCCGTCACGGCGAATCGCCGCTGCCGGTGGTGGCGGCCTCGTCGCCCTCGGATGCGTTCGAGATGGCGATCGAGGCTGCCCGGATCGCTCTCAAGTACATGACCCCCGTGATCCTGTTGTCCGACAACCTGATCGCCAACGGGTCCGAGCCGTGGCGTCTCCCCGACGTCACGCAGCTCCCCGACCTGAGCGTCACCCACCTGGCCGCCCCCAACGGGCCCGACGGGAAGTACCTCCCCTACATGAGGGATGTGCACACCTTCGCCCGACCGTGGGCGATCCCGGGCACGGCCGGTCTCGAGCACCGCATCGGCGGCATCGAGAAGGACGCCATCACCGGCAACGTGTCCTACGACCCGGCCAACCACCAGCTCATGACCGACACCCGGGCATGGAAGGTGAAGAACATCTGCAACGACATTCCGCCGGTCGAGGTGGAGGGTGACGAAGACGCCAAGGTCCTGGTGCTGGGTTGGGGCTCGACGCTCGGAGGCATCAAGGCCGCCGTGCGGCAGGTGCAGGCGAGCGGCAACAAGGTGGCATCGGCTCACATCCGCCACCTCAACCCGTTCCCGGCCAACCTCGGTGAGGTGCTCGCCCGCTATCCCAAGGTGTTGATCCCCGAGCTCAACACCGGGCAGCTGCGGATGCTGGTCCGGGCCGAGTACCTGGTGCCGGCCGAAGGCCTCAACAAGGTCGCAGGAATCCCGTTCAAGGTCAGCGAGATCGCCGACAAGGTCATGGAGATGCTGGAAGCATGACGACCGCCTCACCCACCTACACCCGCGCCGACTTCCAGACGGATCAGGAGGTCAGATGGTGCCCCGGTTGCGGGGACTACACCATCCTGGCCGCCGTGCAGGGCTTCATGGCCAACATGGGCGTCCCCCGCGAGAAGATCGTGTTCATCTCGGGGATCGGCTGCTCGTCGCGGTTCCCGTATTACATGAACACCTATGGCATGCACTCGATCCACGGTCGGGCGCCCGCCATCGCCAGCGGTCTGGCCGCCAGCCGACCCGACCTCGACATCTGGGTCGTCACCGGTGACGGCGACGCCCTGTCGATCGGCGGCAACCACCTGATCCACGCCCTTCGGCGCAACCTGAACATCAAGATCCTGTTGTTCAACAACCAGATCTACTGGTTGACCAAGGGTCAGTACTCGCCCACCTCCGAGGTTGGGAAGGCGACCAAGTCGACCCCGTTCGGGTCGATCGACTACCCGTTCAACCCGATCAGCCTGGCCATCGGTGCCGAGGCCGGGTTCGTGGCGAGGACGATCGACATCGACCGGCCCCACACCCAGGCGATGCTCGAAGCCGCCCACAACCACAGGGGCACGGCGCTGATCGAGATCTACCAGAACTGCAACGTCTTCAACGACAAGGCGTTCCTGCAGCTCACCGACAAGGAGCAGCGCGCCGAGAACCGGATCGACCTCGAGGCGGGCAAGCCGATCGTGTTCGGGCCCAACCGCGAGCACGCCGTGGTGTTCCGGGACGGCCAAGCCCAGGTCGTCGACACGGCCTCGGTGAACGCCTCGGAGATCATCGTGCACGACCCCACCCGCCAGGATCCGACCCTGTCGTTCGCCATCAGCCGCCTGTCGCACGGGCCGTACGGGCCCACCCCGATGGGGATCTTCCGCCAGGTCGAACGGGACATCTACGAGGATGCCATGACCCACCAACTGGCAGCCGCCCAGGAGAAGCGGGGTCCCGGCGACCTCGGCAAGCTCATCGGCTCACTGGGGACGTGGACGGTCGACTGAGACC
>JBHJOH010000006.1:0-2023 GCA_050329955.1 Acidimicrobiia bacterium
TGCCCGGATACCACTTCGACACCTGCTCCACCGGCCACACCCTCATCCAATCGAACCCGGTGCTGGCCCGCGACGAGCTGGGCCTGTACTCCGAGTTCGGACTCACCTACGTCGACCCCGACCCCGTCGCCCACGTGGTGTTCCCCGACGGTGAGCACTTCACCATGTTTCTCGACCTCGACCGGACCATGGACGAGATCGGCCGGTTCTCGAAGAACGATGCCGCCAACTACCGGAAGATGCTCGACGAGTTCGAGGCCATCAAGAGCGTGTACGGAGCCTGGCGCTTCACCCCGGTCGGCTACGGGCCCTCGCTCGACGACGCCCTCGCCGCCCGGGCCGACGGCAGCAAGTGGATCCGCCGCAACGTCATGTCCGCCTGGGATGTGATCAGCCGCGAGTTCGAGAGCCGCCACGTGCGGGCGTTCATGGTGTGGATGGCCTTTCAGACCGCTCAACCCATCGACTCCCCCGGGTCTGCCTTCCTGGCCTACTCGCTGGTGGGCGGACGCCAGACCCGCAGCTGGTCGATCCCCCTCGGAGGATCCGCCGCCCTCCCCCGCGCCATCGTCGGCTCGCTCGAGGCGAACGGTGCCCGGATCGTCACCGACACCCTCGTCACCGGCCTCATCGTCGAGAACGGCCGCTGTGTCGGGGTGGAGACCTCGGACAGCACCCAGTACCGAGCACGCCAGTCGGTGATCAGCTCCATCCATGTGAAGTCGCTGGTGGACATGGCCCCCGCCGAGAACTGGGGCGAAGACTTCCTGTACGGGGTGGACACCTACGACGAGGGCATCAGCTCGTTCGCCAGTTACTACGCCACCACCGCCCCGCCGCAGTACATCGCCGGTGACGAGACCCGCACCGCGGTGTCGGCCGGATGGGCGGCCTGGTCCGAGGACGTGATGGACTTCGCCAAGGGCATCCGCCAGGGCAGCATCCACAAGCCGGGCACGTTCCTGCTGTTCGCCACCCCCACCCTGGTCGACCCCAGCCGTGCCCCGGAAGGTCATCACACCGTCAAGATCCTCAGCATGGCGCCATGGGAATCCCCCCAGGGCGACTGGGCCGGATACAAGGACGAACTGGCCGCCGAGCACTTCGAGATCCTCCAGCAGTGCGCCCCCAACCTCACCGACGACACCGTGCTGGCCAGCAAGGCCAAGAGCCCGGTCGACATAGAGGCCTCCAACCCGCACATGTGGCACGGGACCATCCACGGTGGTGACCGCGGGCTGGCCAACTCGTGGAACCAGCGCCCCGTCCCGGGTTGGGCCCAGCATCGCATGCCCATCGACGGCCTCTATCAGACCGGCGCCACCACCCATCCGGGCGGGTCGATCACCGGCGGACCCGGCCGCAACGCCGCCATGGTGATCTTCGACGACCTCGGCACCTCGATCGACGCAGTGGTGGCAGGCGAGCGGGTCGCCAGGTCATGACCGCCCTCGGGGTCGAGCCGCCTCCGCCGCTGCATGGCGACTGGTTCCGGCTGGAGCCCCTCGGCCCCGAGCACAACCAACGCGACCACGACGCCTGGATGTCGAGCATCGACCACATCCGGGCGACACCGGGGTTCGCCCCCGGCGACTGGGACAGCGACGGCTGGCCCGCCCCGATGACACTCGCCGACAACCTCGGCGATCTGGTGATGCACCGTCGCGAGTTCGACCAGCGCATCGCCTTCGCCTACTCGGTGCTGTCGGGCGACGACGTGATCGGCTGCCTCTACATCGACCCTGACGAGACCGGAGCGGCCGACGCCATGGTGCGATGCTGGGTCACCGCTGCCTGGGCCGACCACGACCAGCAGTTCGCCGAAGCGATCGCCGAGTGGATCGAACGGGAGTGGAGCCTGGGGACCGTGAGGTTTGCGGGGAGGGGTTGAACGGAGGAACTGAACGGAGGAAGGCGGAGGAGGGCAGAGGAAGGCAGAGGAAGGCTACGAGTGTCCTATAGCTCGAAGCTCGAAGCCCGAAGCTCGAAGCTCGAAGCTCGAAGCTCGAAGCTCGAAGCTCGA
>JBHJOH010000007.1:0-42556 GCA_050329955.1 Acidimicrobiia bacterium
TCGCGTTGGCCGTTGCCACGTTCCTGGCCTCCGGCTGCCGGCTTCCGGCCTCCTGCCTGTCATGCCCAGGGGGACGACCCCCCTTCAGCTCCCAGGGGGGACGACCCCCCTTCGACCCCCCGCCGGTGCTGGTCTTGCGTTCTTCGCGTGCTTGGCCGGGGTAAGAGAGTGCTCGCGTTGGCTGTTGCCACGTTTCTGGGCCTCCGGCTTCCGGCTTCCGGCCTCCTGCTTCTGATGCCAGGGGGGACGACCCCCCTTCCGCCCCCTCCCCCCGCTTCCTCTTGGTACGCTCTCGACGTGTCCTACCCAGAACGTCTCCTCAGCCCAGGTGAAAAGGTCGTCAAAGCGTTCCGATCCCACTGGTGGGTGATGGCGCTGCCCATCGTCCTCGGGGTTGTCGTCATCGCCGCCACCATTGCCGGTGCGCTCTTCCTCGAAGGCACCGAGTTGTGGGTGCTCATCGCCGGAGCGGTGGTGGTGTGGCTGGCGGTGTCGGTCAAGCCATTCCTCGACTGGATCACCACCCAGTATGTGGTCACCGACGAGCGGGTGATTTACCGAGCCGGCATCCTGAGTCGGCGGGGCAAGGAGATCCCGCTCGAGGTGATCAACGACGTCGCCTTCTCCCAGCGGTTCGTGGAGCGTCTGCTCCGGTCGGGTGACCTGCTCATCGACTCGGCCGGGGACATGGGTCCCACCCGCTACTCGAACATCCCCGATCCCGAAGGACTCAAGTCGCTGATCTACAAGGCCCGGGAGTCGCGGATGATGGCCCTCAAGGGCAACAGCCCGTCGTTGAGTTCTGAACTCGAATCGTTGGCGAGGCTCCGGGACCAGGGCGTGCTCACCGACGAGGAGTTCGAGTCGCAGAAACGCAAGTTCCTCGATCAGGGCTGACCGATGCCCCACATGATGGATGACTTCCCGCTGAACCTCTCGACGTTGTACGAGCGGGCGGTGCGGATCTTCCCCGATCAGGAGATCGTGTCGGCGGGCGCGGACCGCACGGTCGTCCGGGCCACCTACGCCGAAACCGATGTGCGGATCCGGCGTCTGGCCAGGGTGCTGGCCGATCGTTTCGGGATCGAACGCGGACAGGCGGTCGGCACGTTCGCCTGGAACAACCTGCGTCACCATGAGCTGTACTGGGCCACTGCCTGCTCAGGCTTCGTGTGTCACACCGTCAACGTCCGGCTCTTCGCCGACCAGATCAGCTACATCGTCAACCACGCCAAGGATCGGGTGCTGTTCGTCGACCCGGACCTGGTGGGCGTGATCGAACCGATCCTTCCGGCGCTGTCCAACCTCGAGGCGGTGGTCGTGATGGGGCCCGACACCGCCGGGTTGAACGGGGCGATCCCCTACGAGGAGCTCATCGACGGGGTCGATCCGGTGCCGGGTTGGGAGCTGGTGGACGAACGTTCGCCGATGATGTACTGCTACACATCGGGGACCACCGGCAACCCCAAGGGGGTCGCCTACACCCAGCGGTCGACCTACCTGCACACCATCTCCCACCTCGCCTATCTGCCGATCGCCGCCACCGACAATGTCATGCCGGTGGTGCCGATGTTCCACGCCGCTGCCTGGGGATACCCGTTCATGGCTACCACCCAGGGCGCCAGGATCACTTATCCCGGACCGGATCTGAGCCCGGAGGCCATCGTTGCGCTGGTGGAGGGGGAGCGGGTCACGTTCTCGGCGGGCGTTCCCACCGTCTGGCTGGGTGTGCAACATCACCTCGAACGGCATCCGGAAGCGGACGTGTCCTCGATCCGCTCGTTCCTGTGCGGCGGCTCGTCGGTGCCGCGGGCGATGATCGACTGGTACTGGAAGAACCGCGGCATCAGGGTCGTGCAAGGTTGGGGTATGACCGAGACCAACCCGGTGGCGGCCAAGGCGATCCTGACGCCCGCCCTGGAGGCTCTGCCTTGGGAGCGCCAGCTCGACTTCCTCGAGACCGCCGGCCTTCCGGCCCCCGGACTGCAGGTGAAGATCGTCGACGAGGTGGGTGAGGAGCTGCCGCACGATGGCGAGGCGTTCGGGGAGCTGCTGATCCGTGGGCCATGGATCGCCGCCGAGTACTACAACGACGAGCGATCGGCTGCGACCTTCCAGGATGGGTGGCTCCGAACCGGGGACGTGTGCAAGATCACTCCCGAGGGTTACGTCCGCATCACCGACCGGGCCAAGGATGTGATCAAGTCCGGTGGTGAGTGGATCAGCTCGATCGACCTCGAGAACGCCATCATGGCCCACCCCGGCGTGGCCGAGGCGACCGTGGTGGGACTCCCGCATCCCCGTTGGCAGGAACGGCCGGTGGCTCTGATCGTCCCCAAACCTGGAGTCGATCTCGGCGTCGAGGAGGTAGGGGAGTTCCTGGCCGACAGGGTGGTCAGCTGGTGGATGCCCGACCGCCTGCTGATCGTGGACGAGATCCCCAAGACGGGAACCGGCAAGTTCGACAAGAAGGTGGTCCGGCAGCGCTTCGAGGACCTGTTGATGCTGCCCGAGTAGATGTCCCGCGACGGGGTGGGTTTCCCTCTGTCAAAGGAGCGCACAGGAACTACCATCACCCGGGACGGAAGGGTGGAACGTGTTCGAAGCCGTCCAGAGCATCGATTCGAGAGACAGACCGGGTTCTCCCATCAAGGAGACCAACCTGGGTGTGTTCGAGAGCGAACCGGATGCCGTCGAGGCGGCCCGTGCTGCCCGCGCCGAGTTCTTCGCCGCCGAGCGCACCGACTTCGCCTGGTGGATAGTGCGACCGGTTGGGGCACGCCTGGCGAGTTGGATCGCCGACTCGAACAGCGACAAGGAGTTCGTCCTCGATCTCCGCTCCGGTCAGCTCGTCGAACGCTGAGCGCCGGCTCCCCGCCAGCTCTCTCCAGAAGCCGGATCCTGGTCGGCACGCTTCGTGTAGCCTCGCCGTCTCCCATGATCCAGCCCGGAACACTCCTCGCACAGGCTGTGGCCGTCTCCGAGACCGGCAGTCTTCACCGTGCCATCGGATGGTACGTGGTCGGCGCGATGGGATTGCTGGGTGGGTGGGCCCTGATCCTGGCGATCCTGAGGAAGGTGCCGGGTAGGGCGTTCTGGGCGGCATTCGGCGTTGGCGTGACGGGGGTTCTGGTGCAGGTGGGCATCGGCACCTGGGCGTTGTCGGTCGACGGGGTGGACCCCGGCAACGAGCACGTCTTCTACGGCATTGTGAGCGTGTTCTCATTGGCCTTCGCCTACATCTACCGGCTTCAACTCTCCAAGCGTCCCGCCCTCTACTACGCCATCCTGTGTCTCTTCCTCATGGGGCTGGGGATGAGGGCGATCTCGAACTTCGGACGGAGCTTCTGAGCGTCGCCACAACCGCGGTCGAGTCGACCCCCCACTCGATCAACCGGCGTTCTTCGGGGGAAGGCTGTACGTTCTACCCGGCAGGGGCTTGCGCGTCCCGCCGGCTCCGACACGAAAGGACTCGACATGCTGCTCGAAGGTAAGAAGTTCGTGATCACCGGGGTGCTCACCGACGACTCGATCGCATGGCACACGGCCCGCATTGCACAGGAGCAGGGTGCCGAAATCGTCTGCACCGGATTCGGTCGAGGCATCAGACTCACCGAGCGGGCCGTGCAGCGGCTCCCGAACCAGGCGGACGTCCACGAGCTCGACATCAACGATCCCGCTCACATGGATGCCCTGGTCGCAGACCTGACTGAGCGCTGGGGAAAGGTGGACGGAGCACTCCACGCCATCGCCTACGCCCCGCACGACGCTCTGGGCGGCAACTTCCTGTACACCCCGGCCGAGCGCGCCCAGACCGCGTTCATGACCTCTGCGTTCTCGTACAAGACGCTCGCGGTGGGCCTGCTTCCCCTGATGGAGTCCGCCGGGGGAGGGTCCCTGGTCACGTTGGACTTCGACAACACCCAGGCCTGGCCGATCTACGACTGGATGGGCGTGTCAAAGGCAGCGCTGCAGGCCGTGACCCGTTACCTGGCCCGTGACCTCGGCGAGAAGAACATCCGTGTCAACGCCGTCTCGGCGGGTCCCCTCGCCACCGTCGCCGCCAAGTCGATCCCCGGCTTCCAACTGCTCCACGACGCCTGGAACATGCGCTCCCCGATGCCGTGGGACGCCGAGGACGCCACACCGGTCGCCAAGATGATCTGTGTGCTCTTCTCCGACTGGGCCCCGGCGACCACGGGCGAGGTCGTCCACGTCGATGGAGGTTTCCACGCCGTCGCCTCAGGACCCGGAGATCGGCAGATCTGAAAGAGCAGCTGCCAGCTGCCAGCTGCCAGCCAGAACGCGTGCTCGGCGGTGTTGCGTCGGAGGTCGTACATTCACGGCCAGAGTGAAGCCAGAAGCCAGAAGCTCCCTCTACGCCCGTTCGCTCACCAGCAGCGAACCGGCGGGCTGGAGGCTGACCGTGAAGGTGGCTCCGCCGCCGGGAGTGTCGCTGAGGGTGACGCGTCCGTTCATGGCCTCGGTGAGGCCCTTGACGATCGACAGGCCGAGGCCGGTGCCGCCGCGGGTTCTGGTGTCGGAACGCTCGGTTTGGGTGAAGGGTTCGAACACGCGGAACCGCTCGTTGTTGGGGATGCCGTCGCCGTGGTCGATGACGTCGATGTCGACCCGGTCCCGGAACGGACGCGCCACCAGTTCGATTGCGCTTCCCGGGGCGTACTTGATGGCGTTCTCGACCAGGTTGATGAACACCCGGCGGAGATGGTCGGGGTCGCCCGTCACCTGAAGCGACGGGGGCTGAACCGACACGGTGATGTCGTCGGTGCCCTGCACGGTCTCGGCAACCTCCAACAGCAGGTGGCGCAGGCCCACCGTCTCGACCGCAACCGGGATCGCCCCGCGGTCGATACGCGACACCATCAGAAGGTCCTCGATGAGCCGTTGCAGCCGTCCCGCCTGGCGGCGTGCCGAGTCGAGCAGGTCCTTGGCGAGTTCAGCCGAGAGTTCCGGACGGTTGACCGTGTCGAGCGACCCGATGATCGAGGTGAGGGGCGTGCGGAGCTCGTGGCTGACAACCGACACGAAGTCGGTCTTCATCTGGGCGATCTCCTGCATGCGCCGGGTCATCTCGGCGGCTGCCTCGTACCGACCCAACTGTGACAGCACCAACGCCGCCGGGGCGGCCAGCGACGAGAACACCTCGATCTGGTCCTCCCGGAAGGAACCCTCGAGCGGGTCGCCGACGGCGATGGCACCCACATTGAAACCTTCCACCCGGAGGGGAGCCACCATCGCCTCCTTCAGTCCGAGTTCGCCGATCACACCGAACTGTTCGGGGCTGTCGGAGACGCGATGCAACAAGATCGGCTTGCCCGACCGGAACACCTGCGGCACGATCCCGCCCGTCGAGATGGGGAGCTTGATGTCACCCACGTCGAGGGTGTGCCCGTTGACCCACATCGGGCTCATCACCTTGAGGGTGTGGTCGTCGGGGTGATACAGGAACACCACACCGACCTGGGCACCCAGGTACCGGCAGATGGTTCCGACGATCTGGGGGAGACCCTCGGCGAGCGAATCAGCGCCGGCGAGCGTGGCGGTGACGGCGTAGAGCCGTTCGAAGTCCTCGCGTTGGGAGTGCAGCTCTTCGAGCCTCCTGAAGCTTCGCATCGCCTCCCGGGTGAACTCCGCACCGAAGAAGCCGGTGGCGGAAGCCACCACCAGCACCGTGAGCACGGGGACCGTCAGCTCGCTGATGAGCTGCGCCAGCTCGGTGAAGTTCCTCCACTGGGGCAGCAGCAGCGCCAACAACGCCAGCGCCGTCACCACCGAATGGCGGACCGGTTCCAGGGTGAGGCCTGTCAGCACGACCACTCCGGCGAACAAGGGCACGGTGGCGTCGAAGATGCTGGGGATGGACGCCATCGCACCCAACCCCAACGTGAGCAGGATGCCCCACAACCATGCCAGCCACGGCCCGGCCTTGCGTTGCATGAGGTCGTCCCAGTTGACGGCGGTGCCGATCGCCAACACCAGCACGAACCCGCCCGCCGTGAACAGAAGACGTTCGTAGTCGGGGCTCTCCTCCTCGCCATTGGCCCGGACGATCCCCGATGCCACCAGCCCGATCACCACCAGCCACGCCAGAAAGACGCTTCGGCGGAGCGCGGAGGCCCGGAAGCGGACAATGGTCGGAAGCAGGATCGCGGAGTCGTTCATCATGGGTTGAGCACCGCCACTGTATCCTCGGCGCCCGTGAACGGCTGGTTGAGGAATCTCTGATGCCGCTTCGTGCCTTCGGCCCGATCTTCGGCCAGGTCTACGGAGACGGCGACCCGGGCATCGTGGCGCTCCATGGGTGGGCCCGTCGCGGGGCCGACTTCGATCGCGTCCTGGACGGCCTCGATGCCGTTGCCTTCGACCTTCCCGGCTTCGGGGCCAGCCCCGCCCCCACGGTGGCCACCGGTGCCGCCGGATACGCCGCCGCCGTCGTCGAGGCGCTCGACGTTGTGGGCGGGGGTCCATTCGTCCTGGTCGGGCACTCCTTCGGTGGGCGGGTGGCCGTCGTGATCGCATCGACCAGGCCGGAGCTCGTCAAAGGTGTGGTCCTCAGCGGCGTGCCGCTGATCCGGCGTGGTTCCGCGGCCGGGCCCAGCCTCGGATACCGCCTGATGAGGCGGGCGAATCGGATCGGACTGGTGTCCGACGAGCGTATGGAGCGGGAGCGCCGCTCCCGGGGGTCGGCCGACTACCGGGCTGCCTCCGGGGTGATGAGGGATGTCCTGGTGACGGTCGTCAACGAGTCCTACGAGAACGAGCTGGGCGGCATCTCCTGTCCGGTCGCCCTCGTCTGGGGAGCGGACGACACCGACGTGCCCGTGGCGGTTGCCGAGGCCGCTCGGGAGCTGCTGTCGGAGGCTGGAGTGGATGTGACCCTCGAGGTCGTGGCGGACGTCGGACACTTCACCCCGACGCTGGCACCCGCTGCGCTGCGGGCGGCCATCGAGAGGGTGTCGTGACGCTCGAACAGGCAGTGGCGGCGCTCGCCGGCCTGGTCGGTGCCGGGGTGTCCGCCATCCGCTGGCTGCGGGTCGCCCAACGTGAGCACTACCTCGCCGGGTCTGTGACACGCTTTGCCGTTCGCTGGTGGGTCCACGTCATGCCCAACCCTGTGGTGCTGGTGGTGGGCGTGATCGCCGCCGTGGCCGCCTACGTCTGGTGGCCGGCGGGCTTGGCAGCAAGTGCGGTCCTGGCCGCTTCGCCCCTCGGCCTCGGCCTGAAAGGCCGGACCTCGCCGCTGGCCTGGACTGCCCGACTCAAGCGGGTGGCAGCGGTGGTGGGCGGTCTGACCGTCGCCACGGTCATCGTCGCAACGATGGTCGGCATCACCCCGCTCGTGGTGCTTGCGGTCCCGGCGATCATCGACGTGAGCCTGGCCCTGTTGACGCCCTTCGAACGCCGAATGGGTGATCAGTGGGTCGAAAGGGCCGCCCGAGGGCTGGAACGGTCGGGTGCGAGGGTGGTGGCGATCACCGGCTCGTACGGGAAGACCTCGACGAAGGTGATGGCGGCGCATCTGCTGTCCGGGGTGGCGGCCACCGTGGCGAGCCCCGCATCGTTCAACAATCGGATGGGCCTGGCCCGCTCCATCAACGAAGGCCTGGCACCCGGCACCGAGATATTCGTCGCCGAGATGGGCATCTACGGTCCCGGAGAGATCGAGGATCTGTGCAGCTGGATACCGCCCGAGGTGGGCGTGATGACGGCCATCGGTCCGGTTCACCTGGAACGGATGAAAACCGAGGAGGCGATCGCCGCGGCCAAACGGGAGATCCTGGCCAGGGTTCGGGTCGGCGTCATCAACATCGACCACCCGCTGCTGGCCCGGATCGCCGATGAGGAGTCCACTCGGATCGAGCTGATCCGATGCTCCGCCGCCTCCGCCGATGCCGACGTTCACGCCGACCCGGTGTCGGGCCGCGTCACCGTGGGCGGCATCGACATCGGAGCCTTCGATCACACCGCCCTGCATGCGGGCAACGTGGCGTGTGCCGTCGGCATCGTCCTGGCGCTCGGCCTCGACCCGGCCACGGTCTCGCATCGTCTCGCCACCATCCCACCCGCCCCCAATCGCCAGGTTGCGTCGACATCTGCCGCCGGATTCACGATCATCGACGACACCTTCAACTCGAACCCGTCCGGCGCCCGGTCGGCCCTCGCCCGCCTGGCCGCCACCGGGGCGTCGCGCCGGGTGCTGGTGACGCCCGGCATGGTCGAACTGGGCGCCATCCAGGAGCGGGAGAACCGGGCGCTGGCACGCGATGCCGCCTCGATGGTGACGGATCTGGTGGTGGTTGGCCGGACCAACCGGGCCGCCTTGCTGGCAGGTGCCATGGAAGCGGGACTCGCCTCGGTTATCGTCGTCGGCACACGGGAGGAAGCGGTGGAGTGGGTCAGGCAAAACCTGGCTGCCGGTGACGCGGTTCTCTACGAGAACGACCTCCCAGACCATTTTCCCTGAGATCGACAGGAAGCACTCATGGCCAAGCGGGCGGTGATCTTCGGTGGCCCTTCGCCGGAGCACGACATCAGCATCTCGACCGGACTCCAGGCAGCCAGACTCGCCGGTCCCATCGAAGCCATCTACTGGGACAAGACCGGCCGTTTCCATCAGGTGGACCCGACCTCGGAGGCTTCCGACTTCGCCGACGGCGTCCCCCGCAAGGCACGGGAGCTGTCCTTCGTCGCCGAACCCGGCATGGGTTTCATCGCCAGGAAGAAACCACTCGACATCTCCGTCATCCTCAACTGCTGCCACGGCGGACCCGGCGAAGACGGCACCCTGCAGGGATTGTTCGACCTGGTCGGGTACCGCTACTCCGGTCCAGGGCAGTGGGGTTCGGCACTCGGAATGGACAAGCTGTCGTTCGGGGCCGCCGTTGCCCAGGTCGGTCTGCCCACCCTGCCCCGTACGCTCCTGCGGGCCGACGTGCCACCACCCTTCGACGGTCCTTACATCGTCAAACCCCGCTTCGGTGGCTCGTCGATCGGGATCGAAGTGGTCGAGGATCATGCCACCGCGGTGGCGCTGCTCCGCGGACCCAACATGACCGACGGTGCGGTCATCGAGCCGTTCCTCTCCGATTTTCGCGACCTGCAGATCGCGGTGAGAACCTATCCCGACCTGCAACTCTCCGCCATCGAGGAGCCCGTCCGGGCCTCCGGCGGTCTCTACAGCTACCAGCAGAAGTACCTGGCCTGGAGCGGGTCGGGTGCCATCGCCCGCAAGCTTCCCGCTGAGCTCGACCCCGCCCTCGAATCGGAACTCCGAGCGGCAGCAAAAGTCGTGGCCGGTGTGGTTGGTGTCCGGTCGGTGGCCCGCATCGACTTCCTCGAGTCCGACGGCCAGCTGTGGGTCAACGAGATCAACACCATCCCCGGCAGCCTGTCCGGCTACCTGTGGATCGAACCCGCCATCGATCGTCGCCGACAGATCGAAGACATGTTCTCCGAGATCGAAGCCAGCCGCCCCCGGGCATTCTCGACAGCCGGAGCCGACGGAACGGCCCTCCGGAATGCCGGGACGATCGCGGGGAAGCTCGGCTGACGCGGGCTGCCGGCGACAGGTTGACAGTATCGCGACGGGGGCTCGCTGGTAGATGGTAGCTACAGATTGACTACCGGACAGGTGAGGGTGCGCGTGATGCCGTCGACCGCTTGGATCTTGGCGACGACCAGCTTGCCGAGTTGATCGACATCACCGGCGGATGCCTTCACGATCACGTCGTAGGGGCCGGTGACGTCGTCGGCGTTGGCGACACCATCGATCTCCCGGACGGCTTCTGCCACCGATGCGGCCTTGCCGACTTCGGTCTGGATCAGGACGTAGGCCTCGACCACTGTGCTCCTCCTTCGGGCATGCGGGCCTCACCGACTCTACCGAGCAGTCGGGGAGGATGGGTCGCAGAACGACGGCGGGCGGGTCAGTAGCCTTCTTGCCCGACTCGGACAGCCGACACGAAACGACCGGCGTCGTCGAGATCGAACAGGATTCGCTGGCCCTGTCGCACGAAACGGAAGATCGAGCCGTCGAGTGACCCTGGTCGGAGGAAGACCTCTGAACTATCGTCGTCACGCACGACCACGCCAACGCCGGTGGTGGGGTCGTAGGTCTTCACGACACCCTGCACGGCCATCAGGCCTTCTCGACCTTCCCGGCCCGGATGCAGGAGGTGCACACACGGGCACGGCGGGTGTTCGAGCCGTGCTTGACTCGAACGCGCTGGATGTTTGGAAGCCAACGACGGCTGTTGCGCTTGTGGGAGAACGTGACGTTCTTCCCGAAGCTCGGCTCTTTACCGCAGATCTCGCACCGGTACGACATGACAAAACTCCTGGGATCACATGATGCAAGCGCGCGGAGAGGCGCTCGGCCCGGGAAGAATAGCCATTCTGACCGCTCCTGCCACATCGAACGGTGACATCCAGGGGGGGACCCCGACATCCAGGGGGGACGACCCCCCTGACCCCCCGCCGGTGCTGGTCTTCGCTGTTGGCTTGCTTGGCCGGGGGTGTGGGCGTGTGCTCGGGTGTCATTGCCACGTTCCGGATTCGGGGCCTCGTGCCTTTTCTCTTGCAGAGGGGGGACGACCCCCCTGACCCGCCGCCGGTGCTGGTCTTCCCTGTTGGCGTTGGTGGCCGGGGGTGTGGATGGGTCGCGTGTCGCGGGTGCCACGTTCCGGACTCCGGGCCTCCTGCATCCTGCCTCGTGCCTCCTGCCTGCTTCTCGCCTCCGCCCTCCCCCCGTTCCTCTCCATATACTCGCCCGGTGATTGGCTTGCGCCCGGAGGACATCAAGGCGGTCATCCGCCGCTACCACCAGCAGCTCACCTCGTACCGCGAGGCGCTCAATGGGCTGAACGTGTATCCGGTGCCCGATGGGGACACCGGGACCAACATGTCGCTCACCATGGGCAGCGTCCTCGAATCGGTCGATTCGGCCGTCTCGATGGCTGAGGTATCGGAGGCAATCGCCCACGGGTCCCTGATGGGGGCGCGTGGGAACTCCGGGGTGATCCTGTCGCAGATTCTGCGGGGCCTGTCGGATACGTTCCGCCACAGCGAACAGGTGGGTGTGGCGGAGCTGGTGGCGGCGCTCGATCGTGCTTCGGACGCCGCCTACCGGGCGGTGCAGCGGCCCGTGGAGGGGACCATCCTCACCGTCCTACGGGAGGCGGCCGAGGCGGCACGGGCCGAGAACTCGCCACCCGCCGAAGACCTCGCCGCCCTGCTCCGACGTATCTACGACCGGGCGGTGGTGGCCTTGGAGAACACACCCGAGCTGCTGCCGGTTCTGAAGCAGGCAGGCGTCGTCGACGCAGGCGGGGCCGGATTTCTCCTCCTCCTCGCTTCGTTCCTCGAGATCGTGACCGGAGTAGAGGTGGCGCTCCCGGAACGGGTGCTGCGGGCCCACGCCAACCTGGCGGCGATCGAAGTCGGCGACAACGCCGTCGCCGACCTCCGCTACGAGGTGATGTTCCTGTTGGAGGCCGAGGGCGAAGCCATCGACGACTTCCGGGCCCGCTGGGTCGAGCTCGGGGATTCCATCGTGGTGGTGGGTGGCGACCGCACCTGGAGCTGCCACATCCACACCGATCACATCGGGTCTTCCATCGAGGCGGCTCTCGAAGTGGGCCGACCCCGCGACATCCGGGTCACCGACCTGCTCGAAGCGGCCGGAGATGTCAGCCTTCACGGGGCCACCATGTTCGAGCCACTGCCCGAGGTGACTTCAGCGGACATCGGTGTGGTCTCGGTGGTCGTGGGCGACGGACTGGTCGAGGTGTTCCGCCAACTCGGCGCCCAGGGAATCGCCACCGGAGGCCAGACCATGAACCCCTCCACCGAGGATCTGCTCGCCGTGGTCGATGCCGTACCCGCCCCGCACGTGCTGGTCCTTCCCAACAACAAGAACATCGTTCCGGTGGCCGAGCAACTCGACTCGCTCACCACCAAGACCGTCGTGGTGGTCCCGACCCGGAGCGTCGCCCAGGGCATCGCCGCCATGATCGGATACAACCCGCTCGAAGCCGACCTCGGCGTGCTGATGGAGGACATGGCTGCGGCCGCGTCATCAGTCGTCACCGGCGAGGTGACACGGGCCGTGCGCGATGCCACGGTCGACTTCGGACGAATTTCCCACGGAGACTGGTTGGGGATCGCCGACGGGACGATCGTCGTCGCCGACGCAGACATGGAGACGGTGCTCCGTGGCCTGGTTGCCGCCCTGCTCATGCCGGGGGTGGAACTGCTGACGGTGTACACCGGTGACGGTGCCTCGCCCTCGGCCCTCAAGGCACTCGAAGCCTGGCTGGGTGAGCTCCACCCCGAGATCGAGATCTCCGAGGTCCATGGAGGCCAGCCGCTGTACCCCTATCTGGTTTCGCTCGAATGATCGTCGGGTCGGCCGCGATCGCTCCATCCGCTACCGGGACTCTTCGACGATGAGCGTTCTGCGTTCTGCGTTCGGCGTCCTGCGTTCTGCCTTTCACTGATGGCCTCGCTCACCAAACTGGCCACCATCGCCGTGGAGGAGGTCTCCGGTCTCGCCGGCAAGCGCGGTGCCCTGCTCCGGAAGGCCGGCATCGAGACCGTCGCCGACCTGCTCCACCACGTGCCGCGTCGCTACATCGATCGCTCCCGGGTGGAGCCGGTGGGCCAGCTCCCGGTAGGTGAGGAGGTGACGGTGATCGTGAGCGTGCAGTCGATCTCGACCCGGCGGCCCAAGCGGGGGTTGTCCATCACCGAGGCGCGGGTGACCGACGGCAGCGGTTCGATCAAGGTGGTCTGGTTCAACCAGCCGTACCGGGAGCGGCAGTTGGCGGTGGATGCCGAAGTGGCCCTGTCCGGCAAGGTCGAGCGCTTCAAAGGGACACCGCAGATGACGAACCCCGACGTCGACGTGCTGGCCGGCACCGCCGAAGCGCTCACCACCGGCCGGGTGGTGCCCATCCACCGCGCGGTCGGAGAGGTGGGTCCGGGGTGGATGCGCCGGGCCCTGCACAACGCCGTCAAACGGTCACACCCGATCACCGACCCGGTGCCGCCCGAGATCGTCGAACGCCATCGCCTGATCGACCGGGACCGTGCCTTCGCCGACATCCACTTCCCCGACGACATGGGCGCCGTGCCCCCGGCCCGACGCCGCCTCGTCTTCGACGAGCTGTTCCGCCTCGAAGTCGCCCTCGCCCTGCAGAAACAACACCGGGAGGGACAGGAGCGCGGGGTGGTCCATCAGACGGACGGCGCCCTGGTGCGAGCTTTTCTCGAGGGCCTGCCCTACAGCCTCACCATCGCCCAGAGGCGGGTGCTGGAAGAGATCGGTGTCGACCTCGGTTCGGCCCGCCCGATGCACCGGCTGCTCCAGGGCGAGGTGGGTTCGGGCAAGACCGTGGTGGCGGTCGCCACCCTGCTGG
Source organism: Acidimicrobiia bacterium (assembly GCA_050329955.1). Classification (GTDB taxonomy): domain Bacteria; phylum Actinomycetota; class Acidimicrobiia; order Spongiisociales; family ZC4RG35; genus JAOUGY01. The sequence goes on from JBHJOH010000007.1 coordinate 13,440, forward strand.
CCGGTGTCGAGGGTGGGTGGCAGGGGGCGGTGATGGCGCCCACCGAGGTGCTGGCGGCCCAGCATTTCCTCGGGATCCAGGCGCTTTTGGAAGACGCCGGACTCGCACCCGACCTGGAAGGGGAGGGGGCCGCCCTGGGGATGGGCAGCCTGTTCGAGGGGGAGGAGCGTCCGGTGGTTCGGCTCGCCCTTCTCACCGGGTCACAGGTCGCCACCAACTTCGCCCCCGCTGCAACCAGGTCGGACATCCTCGGGTGGATCGCCGAGGGAAGGATCGACCTGGTCGCCGGCACCCATGCTCTCATACAGGAGGGTGTCCACTTCCACCGTCTCGGTGTTGCGGTGGTCGACGAACAGCACCGCTTCGGTGCCCTGCAACGGGTGGCGCTCAAGGAGAAGGCGGCCGACATCGATCCCGACGTGCTCATCATGACCGCCACGCCGATCCCGCGGACGCTGTCGATGACCCTGTACGGCGATCTCGAGGTTTCCGCCATCGACGAGCTCCCTCCCGGTAGGACCCCGATCGAGACCCGTTGGCTTTCGAAGAGTTCCGAAGATGCCGCCTGGCGGACCGTGACCGACGAAGTTGCCGAGGGGCGGCAGGCCTTCATCGTGTGCCCACTGGTGGAGGAGTCCGACAAACTTGAGGCGGCTTCGGCCACCGGGGAGTTCGAGCGGCTGCACGGCGTCTTCCCCGATCTGCGTCTGGGGCTGCTGCACGGGCAGATGCACCCGCGTGACAAGGCGGCTGTGATGGGGGCGTTCCGGGCCGGTGCCGTCGACATTCTCGTGGCGACCACCGTGATCGAGGTGGGCATCGACGTCCCCAATGCCACCGTCATGGTCATCGAGGATGCCGGTCGGTTCGGGCTGAGTCAGCTCCACCAGTTGCGCGGCCGGGTGGGTCGTGGTCGCCATCCCGGTACCTGCATCCTGCTGGCCGACCCGGGCACCCCCGACGGGGAACAGCGGCTGCAGGCGATGGTCGACACCACCGACGGCTTTCGTCTGGCCGAGATCGACCTGGAGCTGCGTGGCCAGGGAACCGTGTTCGGCGCCCGTCAGTCGGGGATGGCCGACCTCAAGCTGGCCAACATCATCAAGGACTTCGACACGCTGGTGGCGGCTCGCGACGAGGCCTTCGCCCTGGTCGCAGCGGACCCGGGCCTCACGTCCCATCCCGAGTTGGTGAAAGAGGCCCGGATGATGCTGGGCGACGACGTCGACTGGCTCTTCGTCAGCTGATTCGGCGAGCAGGCGACCCGGCCCGCCCCAGCACAGGGGGTTGTGTGCACCAGAGGACGGAAAGCGCCCGCTGGTGCACACAGCACACCGTCTGACCTAGCGTGGGCAGGGTATGTCAGCGGTGAAGGTCTCGAGCCCCGACAAGATGATGTTCGAGGACGCCGGGATCACCAAGGCCGGGTTGGTCGCCCACTACGAGTCTGTCGCTCCCCGCATGCTCGGGTTCATGGCGGGGCGGCCGCTGACCCTGCAGCGGTTCCCCAACGGCATTTCCTCGAACGGGTTCATGCAGAAGAACGCCGCCGACCACTTCCCCGACAGCATCCGGCGCTTCGAGGTCCCCAGGCAGGGTGGCGGCGTCACCGTCTATCCGGTGGTCGACCAGGCCGACGACGTCGCCTATCTGGCCAACCAGAACACCGTCACCTTCCACATGTGGACGTCGTCGATGGACCGTCCCATGCATCCCGACTGGATGGTGCTCGACCTCGACCCCGACGACGGTGATCTCGATGGTGTTCGCTTCGCCACCGCCGCTATCCATGAAGTCCTGACCGAGTTCGGTGTCGACGGATTCTGCCTGGCCACCGGCTCATCGGGGTTCCACGTGTGGGTGGCGCTCGACGGATCGATGACCGGCGACGAAGTGTCGCTCGCGTCGCGTGCGGTCGCCGGGATCGCCGCCGCCCGGCACCCGGAGCGGATGACGACCGAGTTTCTCAAGCGCGAGCGCAAGGGCCGGGTGTTCGTCGACTGGCTCCGCAACGGACCGACCGCCACGGTGGTCGTACCGTTCTCGCTTCGCCCCAAACCGCAGGCGCCCGTAGCGGTGCCGCTCACCTGGGACGAGCTGGCCGAAGCCCGACCCGACGGTTGGACCATCGGCCGCCTGGTCGATCGTCTCCAGGTGGAAACCAACCCCCGCCGGCAGGCACTGTCGGTCGACGCCATCGTCGAGGCGGCTCGAAGCGCGGGCGTGGATCTCGATAGTCAGTTCGACCGTTTCGGTCGCAAGTAATCGTCGCCCCTCCTCGGCTTGTCCCTCGTAGCCTGCCGCGAAATGGTGAGACCGACTTGGCCGACGGGTGATCAGATCGAGCGCCTCTCGTCCCTTCTCGGAGGGGTTGGGGCCTTCCGGGCGGTGAGCGGCGGGTTCAGTGCTGCCGGCCTCTGGATCGTCGAGACGCCCTCGGGCACCGTCTTCGTGAAGGTGGCGGTGAACGAAGACACGGCACGATGGCTGCGGGACGAAGCTCGGATCTATCAGGGCGTGGCGGGTCCGTTCATGCCCCGTCTGGTGTGTTTCGACGACGAGGGCGACCGTCCGCTCCTCGTCGTGGAGGATCTCAGCCATCACCGCCGGCCGCCGCCATGGACATCTCCGGACGCCGACGCAGTCCTGGCTTCGTTGGAGGCCATGTGGGCGACACCCGTACCGCCCGACCTGCCCCCAGCCGACGACGGCCTGTTCACGCTGTGGGACGAGATCGCCACCGATCCGGCTCCGGTGCTCGTATCCGGGCAACTGACGCTGGAGTGGCTCGACGCCTGGGTTCCGGCGATGCAACATGCCGCCGCTCAGGCAACGCCGGAGGGGTCTGCGCTGATTCACCAGGACATCCGCAGCGACAACCTCGCCATCGGCCCGGACGGGATCGCACGGTTTTTCGACTGGAACTGGGCGGCCGTCGGTAACGCGCAACTCGACCTGGCGGCCTGGTTGCCGTCGCTGGCGATGGAGGGCGGGCCCAAGCCCTGGGAGGTGATGATCGACGGTGGGCCGTATGCCGCAGTCCTCGCCGGCTACTTCATATGGGCGGCCGCTCAGCCGCTGGTGGCGGAAGTCGCACCGCACATCCGGGCGTTCCAGCGCGCCCAGGGTGAAGTGGCGCTCCAGTGGGCGTGCAGAGAGCTGGGTATCCCCCCGAAGTGACACCGTGTGTCCGTGCCAGTATCAGTCGAGCAGAGCCGCCAGAGCCGCCGGGCTGTCGACGAGGCGGTCGGCTCCGGCCGCCTGTAACTCTTCGGGCGTGCCGAACCCCCAGGTGACGCCGACGGTGTGGGTGCCGTGGTGGCGACCCGCCTCGATGTCGTGACGGCGATCGCCGATCATCACGGTGCGATCGGGTGGCAGATCCACGGCGGCCAGCGCCCTGGCGAGCGTGACGGACTTGGGTTCCGGGCTGGTGAGCGCGGGGCCTTCGATCAACTCGAACAGCGCTGCGAGTCCCAGCGACTCGAGAATCGGAACTGCGGTCGGTTTCGGCTTGGATGTGACCACGCCCATGCGAATGCGCATGGTGTGAAGCAGCTCAGCGACCCCCGGGTACACCACGGTCTCGGTGAGCGACCGGGTGGCGTACACCTCCCGGTAGGCGGCGAGCAGCGAAGTCATCAGGGTCGGGTCCTGTCCCCGCTCGACCAGCAGGTCGGTGATGGTGTCGTACAGCGGTGGACCGATGTAGACGTGGGCGTGGTCGTGCGGCACAGGCTCCAACCCGTGCCGGTCGAGAGCGTCGTTCAGAGAGTCGATGATGGGCGGCCCCGAATCGACGAGCGTCCCATCCAGATCGAAGAACCCCACCTCGAACACGAACACCTCACCGTCCGGTCGTGGATGAGGCCGCCTTCAACGAAGGCACCTCATCACCTTTTGCACATTGTGCAGAACGCACGCGATTCACCCACCTTTTGCACATTGTGCAGAAGGCACACGATTCACCCACCTTTTGCACATTGTGCAGAAGGTGGGGAGGGTACCCGCTGGCTGGTGCGCGCCTGCGATGATGGCGGCATGCGCGTCATCGCTGGAACGAGAGGCGGTCGCAGGCTCGCCGGCCCCGATACTCCCGACACCCGCCCCGTGACCGATCGGGTCAAGGAGTCGGTGTTCTCTTCGCTCGGGTCGGTCGTGGTGGATGCGAGGGTGGCCGATCTCTTCGCCGGTGCGGGCAGCTTCGGCATCGAGTCGCTCAGCCGGGGGGCGGCGTCGGCGGTGTTCGTCGAGAACGGCCGTAAGGCGCTCGAGGCGCTCCGAAAGAACCTGGCAGACCTCGGCCTCGACGGGATGGTCGTCCAGGCAGATGTCACCCATTGGGTAGCCGCATCTCACGGGCCGTTCGACCTGGTGTTCTGCGATCCGCCCTGGCCGTTGGCCACCTCGATCCTCTCCGCCATCCTGGAGGATCTCGCCCGCAACATGGCGGAGGACGGACTCGTGATCGCGACACGTCGGGCCTCCGATGACATCCCGCACCCGGTCGGATTCGCGATTGACGACGAACGGCGCCACGGAGACACCAGAATCATTCGATACATGCTGAAGGACACCTTGTGACCGTTGCGCTCTGCCCTGGAAGTTTCGACCCGCCCACCAACGGACATCTCGACGTGATCGAACGGTGCGCAGCCGTGTTCGACCGATTGGTGGTGGCGGTGGTGGCGAATCCGTCGAAATCGCCGCTGTTCAGCGCTGACGAACGGGTCGAACTGCTGAGGCGGGCGAGCGACCATCTCGGCAACGTCGAGATCGCTGCCTTCGAGGGTCTGTTGGTCGACTTCGCCGAGCACAAGGGGGTGGACGTGCTGGTCAAGGGTCTTCGTGCCGTCACCGACTTCGACTACGAGCTGCAGATGGCGCAGATGAACCACACGCTGCGCGACGTCGACACCCTGTTCATCCCCACCGCCCCCGAGTGGAGTTACCTGTCATCGTCATTGGTGCGTGAAGTCGCCAGGTTGGGGGGCGACGTCGGTACCCTCGTCCCGGCCGTGGTCGCCGAAGCCCTGAAGGAGAAGCTCACATGAGCGACGAGCCCTACGACTACGAAGACGATGTGACCCCAGCGGCACCCGGACCGGGCCTCGGTTCCGATCCCCGACCCCGGGCGACGGTGGGTGAGCTCCAGGACATGGTCGACGACATGATCGCCCACATGGAGGCGGCCAAGTCGATGCCCCTCTCATCCAACGTCCTGGTGGATCGGGAGTCCTTCCTCGACATGCTCTACCGGCTCCGCGCCGAACTTCCCGACGAGTTGCGTGCCGCCCGCTGGATGGTGCGGGAGCGAGAGGCGTTCATCGCCCGCACCAACGAACGTGCTCACGAGATCGTCGAACGTGCCCAGAACGAGAGCCGCCGTCTGATCTCGGAGTCATATGTGCTGGCCGAAGCGGTCGAGGAGGCCAACATCCTCGTGCGCAGGGCCGAAGGCGAGGCCCGTCGCCTCCGTCTCGAAGCCGAGGACGAGCTCGAGAAGGGGCTCGTCTCCGTAGAGCAGCTCATGGCGGAGTTGATCCGCAAGATCCATGGCGCCCGTGCCGAGCTGCACGAGGCGCGGCCACCCGCCCCCGACGTCCCGTACTGACAGAGTTTGAGAGTCGGCGAGCTGCGACAATACCGATGGCCATGTCTCTGCGTTTCCAGATCTCCGATCTTCTTGCACATCCCGGCCAGGGGCGTGAAGAGTCCGCCGTCCTCGCCGTCGATGTGGGCCTTTCGAACGCCTCGGTCGACGACGAGGTCGTTGTATCCGTCACCTTGCGTTCGCTCACCGACGGGGTGGTGGTGCGGGGAGCAGCCCAGACCACCGTCGACCTGACATGCAATCGGTGCCTCACCGGCTGGTCCGAGGAGTTGTCGGTACCCATCGAGTCGGTGTTCAGGCTTCATCCGGATGACGAGGACGACGAACTTCCGGTCGAGGCCGGCGGCTGGATCGACCTCGAACCGGTGATCCACGACGAGGTGGCGTTGGCCCTTCCGACCAGGCCGGTCTGCAGGGAGGACTGTCCCGGACTTTGCCCGACGTGTGGAACCGACTTGAATGTGGAACCCTGTGACGGGCACGGTGAGGAATCCGACTCACCGTTCGCTGCACTACAGCAGCTGTTTGCCGGCGAACCGTCCCAGCAATCCGATTCCTGATCCAGAAGGAGCGCGCACCATGGCGGTGCCAAAGAAGAAGATGTCGCGGATGCGGACGCGTCAGCGCAAGTCTTCGTGGAAGGTCTCCCGACCTGCCATGTCGACCTGCCCCCGCTGTAAGAGCCCCAAGCTCCCGCACCGCGCCTGCCGTGAATGCGGTACCTACAACGGCCGGGAAGTCCTCGAGACCAACTGAGGTGTCGCGGATCGCCCTCGACGCCATGGGGGGCGACCACGCCCCCGTCGAAACGGTCGCCGGAGCGGTGGCCGCTGCTGCCGAGGGCGTGGACGTGGTGCTGGTCGGTGACGAGTCCGTGCTCCGGGGCCAACTCGAAGACCTGGGAGTTGATCTCCCGGTGATCGACGCGCCCGAGGTGATCGCCATGGGCGAGGATCCCGCCAAGGCGATCAGAGAGAAACCGCGCTCGTCGATCGTCGAGTGTGCCCGTCTGGTCCGTTCCGGTGAGGCGGCCGGATTCGTGTCTGCCGGCTCCACCGGAGCGGCGATGGCGGCGGCGGCGATCATCCTGGGCCGGGTGCCCGGAGTGCTTCGACCGACCATCGCCTCGGTGATCCCCAAGCCGTCAGGTCATACGGTTGTGCTCGACTCCGGCGCCAATCCCGAGGTCAGACCCGAGCATCTGGTCCAGTTCGCCGAGATGGGCTCGGTGCTGGCCGAGGTCTACTTCTCGATCGATTCGCCCCGGGTCGGCCTCCTCAACAATGGCGAGGAGAAGGGCAAGGGCCGCGCCCTCGAGAAGGAGACCTACGCGCTACTCGAGCTGGCGCCCATCCGTTTCATCGGCAATGTCGAGGGCCGTGACCTCGGTTCTGACCGGCTGGACGTGATCGTCACCGACGGATTCACCGGCAACGTCCTGCTCAAGACCACCGAAGGGATCGCGGCCATGGTGACCGCCATGGTGATGGAGGCGCTCGGTCGAACCTCCCCTGAGGTCCAGGCGGCCGTACTCCCCGAACTGGCGCCGATCCGCCACAGCATGGACTACGAGAACACGGGTGGCGCCCACCTCCTCGGAACCGCCGGAGTGGTGGTGATCGCACACGGATCATCGACCCGCCGGTCGGTCAAGAACGCACTCGCGATGGCGCACGAGGGCGCCGAACGCGACCTCGTCTCCCGGATTCGGGCCCGGGTCGCGGTGGGATGACGCTCGACCGCCTCGCCGAGGAGATCGGCCACGCCTTCCAAGACGTCAGCCTGTTGGAGCGGGCGCTGGTCCACCGCTCGTATACCGCCGAGCATCCCGCCCTGTCCGACAACGAACGGATGGAGTTCCTGGGCGATGCGGTGCTGCAGTTGGTGGTGACCGACTTCCTGTACGAGCACTTCCCCACCCAGCGCGAAGGTGAGCTCGCCAAGATCCGTGCCGCCTGCGTGAACCGCGACGAACTCGCCGTGGTCGCTCGTCGGATCGGGGTGGGCGAGCACATCCGGCTCGGGATTGGCGAGCGACAATCGGGGGGGAGCGAGAAGTCATCGATTCTGGGCGACGCCATGGAGGCACTGTTGGCGGCGGTGTATCTCGACGCCGGCCTCGAGGCGGCGCGAGGGGTGGTCCTGTCACACTGGTCAGCCGTGATCCTGTCGAAGGCGACCGCTCCGGGCCGGCTCGACTTCAAGACCAGGCTCCAGGAGGAACTCGCCGCCGACGGCCGACGGCCGCTGTACACCGTCGACGGCTCGGGGCCCGACCACGCCCGGGAGTTCGTCGCCATCGTCGAGGTCGACGGGGTGGTGTGGGGACGCGGGAGTGGTCGGTCGAAGAAGGAAGCCGAACAGGACGCGGCACGAGCGGCGATGCTCCGGCTCTGAGTTACCAACGTTCAGAAGACCCTGGCATAATGCCGATGGGATGCGAATGAGAGGGACACCGGGCCGTCAGGCTCTTTCTGCTCGTGCATGCAGGCGCTCGATGCGCCGTGCCGCCGGGCTATGGTCGAGGTCGTGTGGCGCCGTCGCCGCTGTCCTGGCGCTTGTGTTGGCTCTGCTGGTGGCCGTGCCGGCCCTACCTGCCCAGGCCGCCGCCGTCGGTTACGCCCGCGCCCCGCTCGATGGGTGGGACGTCGACGGAGCCGTCTACGCACTGGAGGTCGCCGGCGACACGCTCTACCTGGGTGGCGAGTTCACCAGGGTGGTCTCGCCGGATGGCACTGCGTCGCTGCCCCGTCTCAATCTGGCCGCCATCGATCTCGGGTCTGGTGAGGTACTGCCGTTCCGGGCCGACAGCAATGGTCGTGTGACGGCGATCGAGGCATCCGGTTCCACGGTGTTCGTGGGTGGCTCGTTCTCCACCATCGGCGGAGTGGCCCGGGAAGGGGTAGCTGCCGTTGGCTCCAGCAGTGGAGCGGTGCTTGCCGGCTTCGACGCCGGTCTCGACGGGGGCGTGCTCGACCTCGAGATCATGGGCTCCCGGCTGTATGTGGCGGGGTCGTTCACCTCGGTCTACGGCGACCCGGATCTTCGGTACCTGGCGGCGCTCGATCCGGCTTCGGGCGGGATCATCGGCTCCTTCGATGCCGATCCCGATCAACCGGTGTACGCCCTGGCGCCCGCGCCGGCGGGAGACCGGATCTACGCCGGGGGAGCCTTCTTCCGGATCGGCGGTGTCGATCGCCGCTGGCTGCGGGCCCTCGACCCCACCACTGGTGCGGCGGTGGGACCGTTCTTCGCCACGGTGGTGTCGGTGGTGATGGCCCTCGAGGTCTCCGCCGACGGTGGCACTGTCTACGGCGGCATCGGCGGCAGTCGTAACGCCGCCATCGCCTGGAACGCCAACACCGGAGCCCTCATCTGGGATGAGACCGTGGCTGGTGACGTTCAGGCGATCGAGCTGGCCGGTGGGAATCTCTTCTTCGGGTTCCACGATCGCAGTACCAGTGACCCGACCGTCCGCCTGCTGGCTGCCGATGCCGCCACCGGTGAGCTGGAGTCGACGTTCCGGCCACCCATCGACAGTGGATTCGGGGTTTGGGCGATCGCTCAGCACACCAGGGGGCTCATCATCGGCGGCACCTTCACCCAGGTCAGCGGAGTGAGAACCCGTGGGTTTGCAGTGCTGCCTGCGCTGTCGGATGGAGGCGGAGGCGGAGGCGGAGGCGGAGGCGGTATCGTCTCCGACACCACGCCGCCGTCGCAGCCGACCGGGCTGGTCGCCTCTGCGGTCTCGGCGACCGGGGTGTCGTTGTCTTGGAACGAATCCTCCGACGCCGGCTCGGGTGTCGCCTACTACCAGGTGACCAGGGGTGGCGCCCCGGTGGCGTCGGTGGTCGCACCGACTCATGCGGATGCGGGGCTATCGGCGGTGACCGCCTACACCTACCGGGTGGCAGCGGTCGACGTCGCCGGGAACATCTCGGCGTATTCGGCGCCGGCGACGGTCACCACCGGAACCAGGTTCACAGATGTCGAGGGTTCCCATCTGTTCTCCGCCGACATCGAGTGGCTCGCATCCACCGGGATCACCCGTGGCTGCAACCCTCCGGCCAACGATCGGTTCTGCCCCGAGGATCCGGTCACGCGCGGTCAGATGGCTGCGTTCCTGAACCGGGCTCTGAGTGGTCGGTAGCGACAACGATCGGTAGCGAGCCCGAGGTGTTCCGGCTGCGGTCTCACACGTGGCGATGTTTCTCGGCGATGACCCTGCGCAGGAATGCCTCGTCGTCGAGAGTGCCGATGGCGCCGCCCACCCGGGCGCTGACCCGGCTCCGGAGCTGGGAAGCCAGCTCACGGCGTCGTCCCACGGGGAGCCCGCCGGCCCGTTGCAGGAACGAGCGGATCACGCCGACCTCCTCGTCGGTGACGGCCGACACGTCCCACCGTGGGGCGTCGGCAGGCGCCACCGGTAGCGGCTGTTCCAACGGCGCCGCCGGAACCCGGTCCCGAACCACCACCGTGCCGGCGGCGATGTCGCCGATGCGTTGGCTGCGCTTGCTCACGAACATGCTGACGATTCCGACCCCACCAACCAGGAAATCGATGGGTGCGAAGAGACCACGAACCACCGCCGAGCCGAATCCGACCGGGGCACCGCTGGTCCTCACCACTTTGATTCCCGCCGCCATCTTGCCCAGCGTCCGACCACCGTTCAGCGTTTCCGAACCCACCACGTACGAGAAGGGAACCAGGAGGATGGCAAAGCTGAGGAGACCGAGCATGAGGAGGGAGTCGGTGTCAACCGTGTTGATGCCGACCAGACCCAGCATGAGGAGGGTGACACCGATGACGAGCAGGTCCAGCATCCACGCCAGTGACCGTGAGCCGATCCCGGCTATCGTCATGCTGACCGTCACACCTTCCGAGGTTGTGATGTCGAGTCGGTCTTGGAAGGTCATGTCCCACTCCTGGTGTGTGCCGTCGTGAAGCTACCTGAGTTCCTGGAAACGGGGCAACCCCGCTGGGCCGAGTTGGATGCCCTGACTGCTGAGGCGGGCCGCCGAGCCGAGAGCCTCGGTGCCGAACGGCTGCGAACGTTCGTCGATCTTTATAGAGCCACCTCGGCCGATCTCGCCATCGCCCGACGGCTGTTTCCGTCCGATCCGGTGGTCCCCGCACTCGAACGCCGGGTCGTCAGGGCCCGCGGGCTGCTGTTCGACCGGGCTGGGGCCCGCGAGAGCATCGGATCGTTCTTCGGAGCCACCTACTGGCGGCTCATCGCAGAGCGGGGACGCCCGATGGCCCTGGCGGCGGCGGCGCTGCTCATTCCGGCCGTGCTTGGTGCGGTGTGGGCGCTGACCGACCCGGTCAGGGTCACCAGCGTCATGCCGCCCGGCTTCCTGTGGGTGACCGAGGCCCAGACCACCGATCAGGGCTTCAGCACCGCCGGGCTGGTGGGTTTCTCCACCTACGTCATGCAGAACAACATCCGGGTCACCCTGCTGGCATTCGTGCTGGGGATCACCTGGGGGATCATGAGCGGCTACGTGATCGTCCAGAACGGAATCATCCTGGGCGCCATCGCCGGGCTGGCGGTCGAAGCCGGAAACACCGAGCTGTTGATCGCCGCGGTTGCCGCCCACGGCGTCCTCGAATTGTCCTGCATCGTGATCGGGGGCGGAACCGGGTTCTCCCTGGCGAGGTCGATGCTGCGGCCCGGTCATCTGACCCGCCGGGAATCGCTGGCGATGGAGGCCAGGTCGGCAGCCCTGGTGGCGATGGGAACCGTGCCGTGGCTGATCCTGGCCGGCCTGGTCGAAGGATTCGTCAGCCGCACCGGGACCACCTGGGGCACGGGACTGGCGATCGGCCTCATCCTCGGGGGAGGGTTCTGGTTCCTGGTGTGGCGTTTCGGCCGCCAGAGCGCCGGAGACGGCTCTCACAGTCGGGCCCGGGCTTTGGCCCTCAGATAGGCGGCGACACATCTGGATGAGAGCTCGTGCAGCCCGGCCTCGACCACGTCGACTCCCCGGTGCCTGAGGAGCGCCGTCACCGATTCCTTGGCCTCGATCAGCTGGATGGAGGCGGCCGATCGCATGAGTCCGGCCCGGTCACCGGCCGGCTGCACCAGTCCCGCCATCAGGTCGGGGTCGGTCAACGAAGCAACTGCAACCGCGTGTTTTCGGGCCAGCACCGGAATTGCCGCCGAGAGGGGACGGGCGGCGGCGATGTCGACCAGATCGGTGAAGATCACCACGAACGCCCGCTTGCGTCCCAGCACCGACCGGATCGCCAGATCGAAGTCGGAGTCGGCGTCGCTGGGTTCCAGATCGTGGATCGCCTGCACCACTGCCCGCCCGCCGTCGCGGCGGGGAGCGAGCGAGCGCAGCACCTTGCGATCGAAGGCGACCACACCGATGCGGTCTCCGACCTGATCCGCCACCGCCGCCAGGGCGGCCACGGCGTCCACGGCGGCGTCGAGGCGGGTTCGATCCTCGACCCGGGCCGCCATCAGCCGTCCGCAGTCGACCAGACAGATGATGTCTCGGTCCTGTTCGATCCGGAACTGGTTCGACATCGGGGTGCCGGTACGGGCGGTGGCGGTCCAGTTGAGTTGCCGGATGTCGTCGTCGGGTCGGTACTCGCGCACCGACTCGAACTCGGTTCCCAATCCGAGCGGGCCCCGGGTTCGTCGACCCTCCTCACGGAAGTGGCCCATACGCACCGAGGTGGCGATGCGGCGGGCGGCAGGCATGTCGGGAAACACCGTCACCTGTCCGGTCGACCCACTCCGGTGGTACCAGGATCCCAGCCCGAGCGGACCGGTGGTGCGGGTGGCCACCGGAACCAGGGGATGGGTGCCGCGTCGGAGGGCCACGATCTCGGCGTCGAGCGTTCGCTCGCCCTCCTGTGGGGTGATCCTGATGTCGGGGGTTGCCGCCTGGCGAAGCCGAATTCGCGGCCACCGTCCTGCAACGCCGATCTCGATCCGGGATGGGACGCCCCGGCTCAGGATCGGGCTGGTGGTGCGCGTCACGTCCGGCACCTGACGCACCAGCCAGGCGTCGACCAGGGTCACCACCGCCACCGCCAGCATGATCGTCCCCGCCACCTGCCAGGGAAGCCGGAGACCGGTGAGGGCCGCCAGTGCCAGCAACACGACCGCCCGGGGAGTCGGGCTCAACGGGGGATCTCGACCGCGGACAGCGCTGCCTTCACCGCTTCGTCAGGGCGGTAGCGCTCCAGTTCGGCCTCGGGCCGCAGCACGATGCGGTGGCGCAACACCGGTAGGGCCACCCGCCCGATGTCGTCGGGGGTCACGAAGTCGCGTCCGGCCAGCGTGGCGATCGCCCGGGAGGTGGCGAGCAGGTGCACCGCGGCGCGGGGGGAGGCGCCCACCTCCACCGCCGGAAGTGTTCTGGTGGCGCGGACCACCGAGGCCAGATAGGCCAGAACGGGCTCCTCGATGCGGACCGCGCTCACCTGGGCCCTGAGTGCCAGGAGTTCGTCTCCGCCGGTCACCGCCGTCACGTCCTCCAGGGTGGCGGGTCTCACACCATCACGGGCCAGCCGGAGCATGGCGTGCTCGGCGTCCTCTGACGGATAGGCGACGTCGATCTTCATGAGGAACCGGTCGAGTTGGGCCTCGGGGAGGGGATAGGTGCCTTCGTACTCGATGGGGTTCTGGGTGGCCACCACCAGGAACGGCGAGGGCAGCGGATGCGACGTGCCGTCGACGGTGACCTGACTCTCGGCCATCGCCTCCAGCAGCGCAGCCTGGGTCTTGGGCGGGGTCCGGTTGATCTCATCGGCGAGAAGGATGTTGGTGAAAACCGGCCCGGGGCGGAAGGCAAGATCGCCGCCTCGCAGCGCCATCGTCCCGGTCAGGTCCGAGGGGAGCATGTCGGGGGTGAACTGGGCCCGTCCGAACTGGAGGCCGGTACAGCGCCCGAACGCATTCGCCAGCAATGTCTTGGCGGTCCCCGGGACCCCCTCCAGCAGGACGTGCCCGCCCACCAGGGCGGCGGCGATGAGGGCGTCGACCGGTCCGGTCTGGCCCACCACCACTTTGCCGATCTCGGCTTGGATCCTGTCTCTCAGATCACTCACGCGTGTTCCCTTTCGGATAGGTGTGCGAGAAGGCGTTGGCTCTCGAACAGGCCGTCTTCGTCGGTTGGGTGGATCGCCCGGCGAACCAGGTCAGGGTCGAGGCCGAGGCGCTGTGACGAGTCGACGATGTCATCGTCGGAGGCGTCGGCCGGGAGACCGGCATGCCTCGTGAGGGTCGATCTCAGCCTGTGCAGGACGGGTTCGCCGGCCGTCACCGGATCATCCACCCGACTGAGCAGACCGGTCATGGCATCGATCAGTTCGCGTCGGGGCGGAGCGAGCAGCCGTTCGGTGCGCTCCGGCGGGCCGAAACGGCGACCGTAGGTCACCAGCGCGATGACGAGGACGGGCAGCAACAGCAGCACCGTGGCACGAGCCCGCTCCGGCAGGGCGGCGAGCAGCCCGGTGGGGCTTTCAGCCGCCGGTGCGACCGCAAAGCCGTGTCGAACCTCGTCGAAGCGCACCGGGCCTTCGGCGATGAGGGAGACGGCCCAGGCGGCGTTGTCGTCGATGCGCTCGTTCTCCAGCACGGTGCCGTCGGCGAGATAGACGATCTCGCCGACGCCGAGCCCGAAGACGATGGCGACCGATGGTTCTCCCGCCAGCACCAGATGGGGTGCATCGGTCCGGGCCGAGACGATTCCGGAGGACTCGAGCGAGCCGCCGACGCCCCGGAGGGGGGTGATGATCGGTGCCGGTGAGCTGCCGTCGAACCCCTGCCGAAGGTCCTCGGGGAGGAGCGGCCCGAGCAGATCCGGGTGGGGGCGGCCTGCCACGATCAGTCGGCCACCTTCTTCCACCCAGGACCTGAGGTGGTCCACCTCGTCCGGTGTGTACTCGGTCCGAATCGAGGGGCCGAGGATCAGCACGGTGCCGCCCGCATCCAGTTGCAGCAACGGCGCCGTCGCCTTCACCACCGGATGGCCGAGGTCCTCGAGCAGTTCGGCGAAAGCAGCGGTGCCGTTGACGTCGGTCACGAACGCCGATCCGCTCGGCCCCGCACCGGTCTGCTGCCGTCCGAATTCGGTGAGTGCCCAGCCGACAACCGCCACTGCCACGATCGTTGCGATCACGGTTTCGATGTTGCGGCGTGTGGCGCGGCCCTCGGCGGTGATGGTGGTGCTGCGCAGGCTCATGCCCTGACCCCGAGCAGCTGTCGCCAATCGGCCTCGGCGGCGGCGGAGTCGGTGGCGGCGGCCGGGCGACGGCCGTACACCACCCGATCGAACTGGTCCGCCAACCGATCGAAGGTGACGTCGGAGAGCTCGGCCGACACCAGTGCATTCGACAGACCTGGGTAGAACTCGATCCTCCCGGCACCATCCAGGCGCAGCAATCCGGCCACGAACCGGAACCGGATCGCCTCGGCGTGATCGCCGCCCGCCTGGGCAGCCGCTGCCAGCCTCTCCAGCTCCTGGGGGTCGGTGCCGAGTTCCAGGATCCGTTCGATGGTGGCCCGACGCTCGATGTCCCGGGCCCGTCGACGCCCGAGGATGAGCGCACCGACCAGGGCGGCAACCCCCACCAAGGTGGGTCCCACCCACTGCAGGGTTTCCCAGTCCAGGACGGAGAGGACTTCCTGGAAGGCGCGCGTGACCAGATCGGTGAGGAAGGCGAGCATGCGCTCCACCCAGTCGTACAACGGTCCGAACAGTCGCTCGAGCAGGGTCTCCCGTTCGGTGGCGTACCGGGGGTCCGACAGGATGGCGGTGATCCGTTGGTCGATGTCGACCGGGTCGACGGCAGGGCCATCGAGCGCCTCCGGCGTCAGGTCGGTGAAGGGATCTGAGGTCTGGGCGGCCACTGCCGACCCCACCAGGCCCAGGCCCGTGGCGAGCAACCCCGTCAACCACCCCCTCGATGGCTTCATGAGCGACCGGTCACCCCAACCCGAACGGGTCTGAGGGGTTGGCGGTCGGGGGGGCGGGGGCGTCGGGAGCTGCCCCGAGATCGGCGATGAGCCGCTCCAGGTCGTAGCCCTCCTTGCGGACCCGCAGGTCGTAGTAGATCGCCACCACGACGGCGGCGGTGAAGGGCAGGGTGACGGCAGTGACGAGACCGGTGACGAGTGTGTTGAGTGCGACGAACGTCCCTGAGAGCACGAAGGCGGGATTTTCGGCGAACCCCGCCCCGAAGGTGGCGCCGAACTGGAGGGGTGCGGTCACCGTGCCCGAGATGATCGCCACCAGTACCGCCGCCAGCAGCAGCAGGCCGAATACCCGCCACCAGTTCCCCTTGACCAGGTTGAAGGAGCGGCCCAACGCCTTGATGGGGGAGGTCGGTTCTGCGATGAGTGCCGCCGGCGCCAGACCCCAGGCGGCATACAGCCACACGCCGGGTGCGATGCACAGGATGATCCCGATGAAGCTGCCGATGGTGGTGAGCAGCGTCAGCCCGAGCATGCCGGGCAGTCGGCCGAGGCCGTGACGGAGGGCATCGCCGGCCGACATCGAACCGCCCCGATACGACTCGGCATAAATGCGGGTGGTGGCGGCCTGAACAAGGATCGAACCGACAATCTGCAGGAGCGACCCCAGACCGATGGCTCCGAGCAACCCGCCGAATAGTCCGAGGATGTCCTCGACGTCGGCGTTGGGATCGTCGAGGGCCGACAGATCCGATGGCGCCAGCCCGGCGGCGGCGGCGGCGCCGAGGAGCGACAGCGGAATCATGATGGCTCCCGACACCAGCACCACGGCCTTGAAGTTGCGCTTGAACAGGTTGAACGAGGTGTCGAGCACTTCACCGAAGTTGAGCGGCCGCAGGGCAACGGGTTCCATGGTGGAAAGGCTAGTTGGTGACCGGCCTCAGACCAGCGACCACCTTGCCTTCTGTCGGTGGGCCATCCATCCTCTGTGTCATGCCCGAACTTCCCGAGGTGGAGACCACCCGACGACACCTGGCGGCGGCGCTCGAGGGGGCGTCGATCACCCGCGTCCAGCTGCGCCGTGACAGGATGGCCCGTCGCAACCACCGACCGGCCGATGTGGTCGACCGGCTCACCGGCCGGAAGGTGGCGGCGGTGGGACGGCTCGGGAAGTTCATCGTGATCGATGTGGAAGGCGACCTGCGGTGGGTCATCCACCTGGGTATGTCGGGCCGCATCCGCATCGTCGACACCGTCGAACCACTCGAGGTTCACGCCAACCTGGTGGTCGACCTCGACTCGGGCCGGGAGATACGCCTCATCGACCCCCGCACCTTCGGGTTCGTGGCGGTGTGGACACCGGAGGAATGGGACGCCTCCACCATGACCGGAATCGGCCGCGACGCGCTCGTTGACCCTCCCTCGGCCGGAGAACTGGTGGGCGCGTTTGCCAACCGCACCGCCCCGATCAAGGCGTTGCTGCTCGACCAGCGGATTCTGGCGGGCCTCGGCAACATCTATGCCGACGAGGTTCTGATCAGAGCCGGTGTTCATCCCCGCCGCCCCGCCGGGAGGCTCACCCGGTCCGAGATCACCAAACTGCACGACGCCATCGGACCGGTGCTCGAAGCGGGCATCCAGCACGGCGGCACCAGTCTCGACGACCTCGCCTACCTGTTACCCGACGGACGGGCGGGGGAGTACCTCAGCAGGCTGTGGGCCTACGGCCGCACCGGCCAACCCTGCCCGGTGTGCGCCACCCCGATCGAGCGGACGATCGTGGCGCAGCGTTCGAGTCACTTCTGCCCGCGGTGTCAGACCTGACGGTGCCCTGTTGCCCTGTCATCAATGGATGATGAGGAAGTCCTGGACGTTGGGATCGGGGTCGGCCACATCCGACTCGACACCGGTGACGTTGGCATTGGGTGGTCCCATCCACAGCCAGTCGACCAGCGACTCCACCGCCGAAGGTGCCCCCTGCGCCCACACCTCGACCCGTCCATCGGGCAGGTTCCGAACCCACCCGTGCAGGTGGTGGCGTCGGGCCGCCTGCCGGCAGCTCTGCCGGAAGTACACGCCCTGGACCAGGCCGCTCACGAATGCATGCACCGCTGTGTCGCTCACGCGCCGACGTTAGACCGGCTGCGGCCCGATCCGGCAACGCCGGCCACCGCTGGAATGGCGGTAGCTGTCGCTCCGGCCGGCTCCCCGGGCTCCAAATCTGCGCTTCCCGGGCCCGATGTCAAGCGCTAGCCTGTCCGCAACTCACACTGGTGTAATTCACATGTTTCTCAAGTCTCTCAAGCTGACCGGGTTCAAGTCGTTCGCAGACCGCACGCGTCTCGAGCTGCGCCCCGGGGTCACCGTCATCGTTGGTCCCAACGGTTCGGGCAAGTCCAACGTCGTGGATGCCGTGGCCTGGGTGATGGGCACCCAGTCGGCCAAGTCGATGCGCACCGACAAGATGGACGATGTGATCTTCGCCGGCACCGCCACCCGCCCCGGGCTGGGACGGGCCGAGGTCACCCTCATTCTCGACAACGCCTCGGGTGTGCTCCCGCTCGACCTTCCCGAGGTGAGCCTCACCCGCCGCCTCTACCGGGACGGGTCGAGCGACTACGAGATCAACGGGGTGGGCTGCCGTCTCCTCGACATCCAGGAGCTGCTCTCCGATTCGGGGGTGGGGCGCCACCAACACGTCATCATCGGGCAGGGTCAGATCGACAAGGTTCTCAGCGCCGGACCTGAGGACCACCGCGCCGTCATCGAGGAGGCGGCCGGAATCCTCAAGCACCGTATGCGCAAGGACAAGGCGATCCGACGCCTGGAACGCACCGACGCCGACGTGTTGCGCCTCCACGATCTGCTGGGCGAGCTGATCCGGCAGATGAAGCCGTTGAAGCGGCAGGCCGAGGCCGCCGCCCGTCACGACGAGGTGGTCGACTCGGTGCGAGCGCTTCGCCTGCACCTGGGCGGTGAAGACCTCCGCACCATCACCGGTCGCCGGGCCGAGATCGCCGAAGAAGACACCCGCCTCGTGCAGGTCGGAACCGAATCCGCGACCGAACTGGTGGAGTTGGGCGCCGCCCTCGCCATCCTGCGCCGGGCGGCAGCGGAGGTCGGGGCGGCCCTCGACCGTGACACCTCAGCCGCCGCCCGGATCGAGACCACCATCGAGCGACTGCGCAGGATCGGCTCGGTCGCCCACGAGCGGGCCAGGGCTGCCCGGGGCCGGTTGGATGGCGCCGATGAGCGGCGCCGTGACCTTTCTGTCGAGCGTGATCAGCTGGAGGCGGAAGCCGCAATCATCGGAATCCGCCACGCCGAGGCGCAGCGGTCCTCCGACGACGCCGAGCGGAGCTTCCGTGCCCTCGAGGACGAGGAACGCTCCCTGGCAGATCAGGAGGGCATGAGCACCGAAGGCGCCGTCGCCGTGGTTCGGGGGGACCTGCGCAGTCTCGACGCCGCCGAGCTCCGTGACACCCGTGAGCTCGAAGCCGTCCAGCGACGGCTGGAAGGCCTCGCCGTTCAGCACGAGACCGACCGGGCCGAGATCGAGCGGATCAACGAGGAGATCCGCAGCCTCGATGGGAATGCCGGTGCCGCCCAGGCGCGGTACGCCGTCGCCGAAGCCGACCGCAAGCTCGAGCAAGAGCGTTGGGAGGTTGCCGAGGCCGCTCACGCCGACGCCCGGATCGGTCTGGCGGCGGCCACCGCCAAGATGGAGGCCATCGAACAGGCCGTGTCCGGCCTGGCCGACCCCGCAGCCCGCCTGCTGGTCGAGGCCGCCGAAGGTTCGCTCGGCTCGATCGCGGCCCGCCTCGACATTCCGGGGCATCTGGCGGCGGCTGTCGACGCCGCACTCGGGCCGTGGGCCGATGCGGTCACCTTTGGCGACGGAAGGGCGCTGGAGGAGGCGGTCGGCTCGCTCAAGGGGGCCGGGCGGGGTGGAGTGCCCATGGTCGCTTCCGCCTCCCCCGACGCCCCCGGCACCATCGACCAGGTGCGGATTGCCGCCCGGACCGCCGGGTTGGAAGCGCTCGTCGACGGTCTCGGATCGGGCGCCGACCAGGGACTGGCTGCGCTGCTGCTGGGTGACGTGGTGATCGCCGAAGGGTGGTCGGCCGGTTGGCGTTTCGTGGGCGCCCACCCTGGTCTGCGGGTCGTGACCCCGGAAGGTGATCTCATCACCGGGGTCGGCGTGCGGGTAGCCCATCCCGACGGGGCGACGCCCGCCATGCTGGAGACGGCCGCCGCCGGCGCCGAAGCTGCAGAGCTGGAGCAGGCCAGGTCCTTGAGTCTGTTGCACCAGGCGAAGCGAACCTTCGACACCGCTCGTCAGGCCGAACGCGAAGCGCTCGAAGCGCTCGAGGGCATCGAGGCCCGTCTGGCCGGTGCCGTCGAGGCGTTGGGACGCCTCGACCGTGCGCTCACCACCGTCGACCAGGAGAGCGAGCGCCTCGAAGAACGCAAGCGGGGGTTGCTCGATGGTGGGGCCGGCCGGGCCGAGCAGCGCCAGCGTCTGGTCGAGCGATTGGCGGCGTTGGAAGGCGAGGAGGCCGAACGCCAGCGTGCCTGGGAGGCGCTGGTGGACCGCCGCCAGCTCGTTGTGCACCAGAAGGAGCAGGCCCGGGCCACCTGGCAGGAGGCCACCGCCGCCCTCAGGGCCATCCTGGAGCGGCGCACCATGATCGATCGCCGACTCAAGTCGATCGCCGAGTCGATCGAGACCGAGGAGCGCAACCCGGTCGACCCGTCGTCGATCGACCGACTCGAAACGATTGAGGAAGCAGCACGTCAGGCACTCGAAGCCCTCCGCATCCACCTCGACGCGTTGCGGGAACGCCAGAAGGATCTTCGCACCCGGGTCGGTGCCACCGGAACCCGGATGGGCGAGGTGCAGCGTCGCCACGATGAGGTCACCGCCGTCATCACCAGGGCGAAGGACCGCCGCTCCACCGTCGCCATCGAGGCCGCCGAGCTGCGGGTGCGGTTCGAGTCGGTGGCCGAGGCGCTCCGCCGGGATGCCGACGCCACCGAGGAGGAGGCGCTTGCGGCGCCCGTCCCCGAGATCGAAGGGGACGATCGCTCGGTCCCCAGGCTGCGGTCGGTGCTCATGTCCCGTGAGGCGGAACTGCGGCGGATGGGACCGATCAACCCGCTGGCCGGCCAGGAGTATGCCGAGCTGTCGGAACGGCACACGTTCATGTCTGATCAGCTGGCCGACCTGGAACGCTCCCGCGATGAACTCCGCAAAGTCATCAGGGCGCTGGACGACGAGATCCAGCTGCGGTTCATGGCTGCCTTCGAAGAGGTTTCCACCGCCTACGAGGAACACTTCGGCGTATTGTTCCCCGGCGGCCGGGGACGGCTCACCCTGACCGATCCCGAGAACCCGCTGTCGTCGGGCGTCGAGATCGAGGCACAACCGCTCGGCAAGAAGGTCGCCAAGATGACGTTGCTGTCGGGTGGAGAGCGGTCGTTGGCGGCGCTGGCGTTCCTGTTCGCCATCTTCAAGGCCCGCCCCTCGCCGTTCTACATCCTCGACGAGGTCGAGGCGGCGCTCGACGATTCCAACCTGCGCCGGTTCCTGCGGCTGCTCGACGCCTTCCGCGGCACGGCCCAGCTGCTGGTGATCACCCACCAGCAGCAGACGATGGAGACTGCCGACGTGCTCTACGGCGTTACCATGGAACCGGGCGGGTCATCGAAGGTGGTGGCCAAGGCCCTGTCCGAGGTGACCGACGCCGATCGGGAAGCCGTTCAGGTCTGAGTTCCCCGGCCGGCTGCCGCTTCGGGTCGTCTCCGGCGTCATCCGGAAGCCGACCTCGGCAGGTCGATCACGAGTCTGATGACCGGGGTTTTGCCGTCGGATCGCATCCGGGGCGGCATTAGCCTTCGGGGTTCATGAACAGCCCTGAAGTACTCATCGCACTTGCAGTCCTGCTGGTCGTGATCGTGGCCGTGGTCGGCTTCGTGATCGTACGGCGCCCCAAGTCCATCGAGCAGGAGGTCGCCCGCGCCCGGGCCGGGTCCACCCCGACGGCTCCGGCCCCAACGGCGGCTCCACCGCTCGGAACGCGAATCGCCAAGTCTCGCACCGCCCTGTCGGGTGCGTTGAAATCAGTATTCGGCCGGGCGGCGATGGACGCCGAGTTCTGGGACTCGCTCGAAGAGGCACTCATCGGAGTCGACGTGGGGGTGGCTGCGTCCACCGCCATCGTCGAGCGGGTCCGCCGGGCCGGTCCCGAATCGCCGACGCAGGCGCGTGAGCTGTTGCGGGTGGAAGTGATGTCGGTGTTGTCGGGTAAGGACCGTGAGCTCCATCTGCGGGCCAAACCCGCCGTGGTGATGGTGGTCGGAGTGAACGGGACCGGGAAGACCACCTCGATAGCCAAGATTGCCAAGCGGCTCGACGATCAGGGCGTGTCGACCCTGCTGGGGGCGGCCGACACGTTCCGGGCCGCCGCCGATACCCAGCTGAAGACCTGGGCAGATCGGGTGGGTGTCGACATGGTGAGTGGTCAGGAAGGTGCCGACCCGGCTTCCGTCGCTTACGACGCCTACGCCGCCGGCAAGGCCCGGGGCCGCGATGTGGTGATGATCGACACCGCCGGCCGGCTCCACTCGAAACGCAACCTGATGGACGAGCTCTCCAAGATCCGACGGGTGCTCGAGCGGGAGGCCGGTTCGATCGACGAGGTGCTGATGGTGCTCGATGCCACCGCCGGGCAGAACGGCATCGCCCAGGCCCGCCAGTTCGGCGAGACCGCCGGCATCACCGGGATCGTGCTGTCGAAACTCGACGGGACCGCCAAGGGTGGGGTGGTGGTTGCGATCGAGCAGGAGCTCGGTGTGCCCGTGAAGTTCATCGGGGTGGGGGAGGGCATGGATGACATGATTCCGTTCGATCCCGAGGCGTTCGTAGAAGCTCTGCTTGGTGAGACGTGACGGTGGAGGAGCTGGCGGCCGCCGCCCGCCAGGCCGCCCTCGGGTCATACTCGCCGTACTCGAAGTTCCGGGTGGGCGCGGTGGTCGTCGCCCACGACGGGCGCATCTTCAGTTCTGCCAACATCGAGAACGCCGCCTATCCGGTGTCACAGTGCGCCGAGGCCAACGCCGTCAACTACGCCGCCTCCCAGGGCGTGCGCCGCATCGCAACCGTCGCCGTCGCTTGCATCGACGCCCGCCAGGCCGACCTCGCCTACCCGTGTGGCCGGTGTCGCCAGATCATGAGCGAGTTCGATGTCGCCCGGGTGCTGGTGACCACCGCCGAAGGGGAAATCCGCAGCCACACCCTCGATGAGCTGCTGCCGTACCGGTTCTCGTTCTGACCAAGCGGTACCGGCCGTTGGCAAGCCACGCCTGATCGCTGACCTTCGGCCCGGTCCGTCCCCGACGTGGCGTCCTCTAGGATCAATCGCCATGACCAACGGAAAACTCGCCAAGAAGGCCTACGAGGACGAACTTGTTGATCTCCAACTCGAGCTGGTGAAGATGCTGGAGTGGATCCGTCACAGCGGGCACAAACTGGTGGTCATCTTCGAAGGCCGCGACGCCGCCGGCAAGGGAAGCACGATCAGCCGCATCTCCGACCCGCTCAACCCGCGTTTCTGCAAGGTGGTGGCGCTCCCCAAACCGACCGAACGCGAGCAGTCCCAGTGGTACTTCCAGCGCTACATCACCCATCTTCCCGCCGGCGGTGAGATGGCCCTGTTCGACCGGTCCTGGTACAACCGCGCCGGGGTGGAGCGGGTGATGGGATTCTGCAGCGATGCCGAGTACTGGGAGTTCATCCGCTCGGTTCCCGAGTTCGAGCGGATGCTGATTCGTTCCGGTGTGCAGGTCGTCAAGTACTGGTTCTCGGTGTCCGACGAGATCCAGGAGCAACGGTTCGAGGATCGTCTGGCCAGCCCCGCCAAGCGGTGGAAGTTCTCCGAGATGGACGTGTACTCCCGCAGCCGCTGGACCGAGTACTCCCGTGCCAAGGACATCATGATGGAACACACCTCCATCCCCGAATCCCCCTGGTGGGTGGTCGACGGCGACGACAAGAAGCGCGCCCGCCTCAACACCATCACCCACCTGTTGTCGCTCATTCCCTACGAGCCGATTGCCTACCCGGCCATCGACCTGCCCGAGATCGTCCGCGACGGCGGCTACCAGCGCCCCCCGATCGAAAACCTGAAAAGGGTTCCCGAGGCGTATTGATCGGTCGGCTCGAGCGGGCACCAGCAGCCGTGCAGACTGGCCGGGAACGGTGGCGCCTGTCTTGGGCGTTCTGCGTATCCTCCCCCCATGCGGTGGGTTCTGATCGCACTCGTGGTTTTCCTGTCGTCGTGCGGCCTGATGTCGCGTGAAGCCGACGGCACCTGGTCGTTGGTCGAAGCCCAGGTGGCGGACGAGAGCTTCCGACCGGTCGAGGGGGTTCCGGTGACGCTCCAGGTGGAACGGGGGGCGGTATCCGGCGTTGCCGGGTGCAACGAGTACGTCGTCGAGGCCGACATCGTGGGGGGCCGGTTTGCGCTGTTCGGGAACGGGGACATCACCGACGAGGCCTGTAGCCAGGCGGTGATGGAGGTGGAAACCGCCTACTGGTCGGCCCTGCGGGAGGTCAGCATCTATCGGCTCGACGGTGACAGCCTCGAGCTGGAGGGAGAGGCCGTCCTCCTCCGCTTCGGCCGGATCGGTTGAGGCCTGGCGACCGCCCGGTACTGTGCCCGGCGTGAAGTTCTTCTCGGTCGGAGTCGAGGCGCAGGGGTTCATCGCCATCGGACAGGAGGCGACCGGCGTCATCGCCATCGGCCAGCTCGCCACCGGCGTCATTGCCATCGGCCAGCTGGCCCGCGGCGTGGTCGCCATCGGCCAACTTGCGGTTGGGGTGGTGGCGGTCGGCCAGGTCGGAATCGGCATCGTCTACGGGGGCGGCATGCTCGGATTCGGATCGCTGGCGGGCGGATTACTGCCGGCGGGACTCCTGGGCCGCTTGTCGCTGGGCGACCTCCGGCACGGCCGACTCTCCGAGGCGGTTTGGCGGCCGCGGGTGGGCCCGTTGAGCGTGGCCGGCCTGGGTGTGGTCGCCATCGTGGCCTACCTGGCCGCACTGCGTCCGCTGTGGGGCCAACTGTTCGACATGGGTGGGATCTTCTGGGTCAGGCAATAGGTCGACAGATCAACGGGTCAACAGGCCACGAACCTCGTCTGGTTGACCTGTCGACCTGTTGACCTGTCGACCCGGATGATCGGGCCGTGACGGCTCAGCCCTTGCGCTTCTCCAACTCTTCGGCCAGCTTCGGCAGGATGGCGGTGACGTCGCCCACGATGCCGAGGTCGGCCACCCCGAAGATGGGGGCGTCGGGGTCCTTGTTGATGGCGATGATGGTCTTGGAGTCCTTCATCCCCACCAGGTGCTGCATGGCACCGGACACGCCGCAGGCGATGTACACGTCCGGCTTCACGGTCTTGCCGGTTTGGCCCACCTGCTTGGAGTAGGGAACCCAGCCGGCATCGACGATGGCCCGGGTCGCACCGGTGGCGGCTGCCAGTGGTTTGGCCACCCGTTCGATGAGGGCGTAGTTGTCGGCATTGCCCAGACCGCGTCCTCCGCTGACGATCACGGTGGCCTCCTCGAGCTGAGGGCCTTCCTTCTCCTCGGTGTGCGACTCCACCACCCGGGCGGCGGAACGCCCCACATCGGGCAGCGATACCGCCGTGACCGAAGGTGCCCCACCGCCCACCGGCTCGGCCGGGAACGACTTGGGTCGGCAGATCACCAGGTTGGGGGCTTCACCGCTCAGCACTGAGGTGGCGACCTGAGTGCCGCCGAAGATCTCGTGCTTGGCGGACACACCGCCATCGATCGAGACGTCCACGGCGTTGGACAGCACCGAGCGACCGAGTTTGGCTGCCAGCCGGCCTGCCACGTCGCGGTCGTCATATGCCTGACCGAACATGATGAGTTCGGGGGCGGACTGCTCCACGAGCCCAGCCAGTGCTGCCGCCACCGGCGCCGACAGCAGTGCGTCGCCGGGGTCGAGGTGGTAGACCGCGCCGGCTCCGTACTCGCCGAGGGTGGCGAAAGCGGCATCGGACCCGGCACCCACATAGATGGCGGTCGCCTCACCCAGGCTGCGGGCCTTGGTGAGAAGCTCGAGCCCGAGGGTGGTGGGGGCGCCGTTCGATTCCTGGACGAAGACCCAGATGTTCGCCATCAGATCACCTTCACCTGTTCGAGCTTGCGGACGATCTCCATGAAGGCCTCGCCATCGTCCTCGATCTTCTGTCCGGCCTGTCGTTCGTGGGCGGCATCGATGGTCGCCACCTTCTGCTCGATCTCGGTGGACACGCCGAGGTCGCTCACGCTGAGGGTGTCGACCGGCTTCTTCTTGGCGTCCATGATCCCCTTGAAGGTGGGGTAGCGGGGCTCGACCACACCGGCCGTGACCGAGACCACCGCAGGCAGGGAGGCATCCACGGCGTCGTAGCCGGTGGCGGTCTGGCGATGGATCCGCACGGTGCCCTCACCCAGTTCCACCTTGGTGGCGTAGGTCAGGGCGGGCACGTCGAGCAGTTCGGCGACCATTTGCGGCACCACCCCGGCGTAGCCGTCGGTGGATTCGGTCCCGGCGATCACGACGTCGAAGCCCTCCCTGGAAATGGCCGCCGCCAACACCCGGGCGGTGGTGAGGGCGTCGGAGCCGCGGAGGGCGCTGTCGTCGACCACGACCGCCTTGTCGGCGCCCATTGCGAGCGCCTGGCGGATTCCCTGCATATTGCCGGCCGGGCCCATGCTGACCAGTGTCACCGTGCCACCGTTGGCCTGGGCGAGCTGCAATCCCATTTCGACCCCGTAGCGGTCCGTGTCATCGAGGACCTGCTCGGCCGGACGAACCAACCAGTGGCTGTCGGGCTCGAGAGCGTACGGGGTGGCCGGATCTGGGATCTGCTTGACGCAGACGACCACCTTCATCGGATCGACTCCTTCGTTCGAGGTCTGGACATGATCGTACAACTCAACGCCGCAGAATTGGAATTCGCGCTCAAAAACCGATTCGCGCTCAAAAGCGAGGGTATCCGGGACGCTCCACTGGCAGGGTGTGTGCGCCATACTCCCGCCCATGGATCTGTACCAACGGCTCTCGGATGCAGCGGCAGTGATCGCTGATGTGACGGGGCACTCCCGTCACGACGCGGTTGCGGTGCTCGGTTCCGGCCTGGGCGGCTACCCGGCCGGGCTGGCCGACACGGTCGCCGTGCCCTACGCCGACATCCCCGGTTTCCCGGTTCCCCACGTGGCTGGTCATGCCGGAACCGCCTACTCGGCGCAGTTCGGCCCCAACCGGGTGCTGTTGCTGGCGGGCCGGGCGCACACCTACGAAGGGCACTCCATGGAGACGGTGACCTTTGCGGTGCGGGCGTCGATCCTGGCGGGCGCCCGCACGGTGGTGCTCACCAACGCCTGCGGCGGATGTGGAGACGGGATGTCGGCCGGCGATCTGGTGCTGATCCGGGACCATCTGAACCTGGCCGGCCAGACGCCGCTGCTGGGTCCCAACGACGAGCGCCTCGGCCCCCGCTTCCCGGACATGTCGACCACTTACACCCCCGAACTGCGTGAACTGGCTCACCGCGTCGCCACAGAGGTCGGGGTGGGGTTGGGCGATGGGGTGTACGCCTGGTTCCTCGGTCCCACCTACGAGACCCCGGCCGAGGTGCAGATGGCCAAACGAATGGGTGCCGACATGGTGGGCATGTCGACGGTCCCCGAGGCCATCGCCGCCCGCCACATGGGCGCCCGCATCATCGGCATTTCGCTGGTGACCAATCTGGCAGCCGGGATCTCGCCGACCCCGCTGAGTCACGACGAGGTGACTGCGGCCGCCGCCCAGACACAGGATCGTTTCTCCCGGCTGCTCGGAGCATTGCTGCAACGAATCTGAACACAACCTGGTCCGGTCTGGTTGGTTGGCCGGTCGACTCGTTGACCTGTCGACCCCGCCGAAGATGGGTACTGTGTCGCTGGCTGTCCCTATCCGCCCGACCTCGACGTACTCGACACCTTCTCCCGCCCGCCGGCCTGGCTCCGACGAGGCGATGCCCCGGCTGTGAGCGCACGGTATGCCACCGTGAACAGGACGGCGGCGATCATGAGCACCGATCCGACTCGGTACCAGGTGGTGGTGACATCGGTCCCCGCCTGGGCGGCGTGGATGCTCGCCACCCAGAACAGGATGAAGCTGGTGAAATGGACCGCCCTCCAGAAGCGACGAGGCAGCTTCTTCATCATGAGTGAGGTCAGCTGAACCGCCACCAGCAGGTAGAAGGCGACGATGCCCCATGCGACCGCGCCCGGCCTCCACTCGCTGGCAAAGGGCACGAACAGCTCCCGCCACCCGAACTCGACGTACTCGTCCAACACCAACCCGATGAGGTGGACTGCGGTGAACGCCACCGAGAGCCCGCCGAGCCAGCGGTGCAGGTCGAGCAGCCAGGCCGGGCGGCGTCGTTCCTGGAGCAGTCTGGTGGAGAGCAGCAGTCCCCAGATCACGGCCAGCGCCAGAATGAGCCAGGCGACCAGGCCCGACGAGCGGGAGAGGTACCACCAGATCTTTTCGTCGAGAATTGTGTCGTTCACAGGAATGCTCCCATTCGTGCCGAGAGGCTGAGTTGGGCCGAGTCCGAGATCACGAGCCCGGACAAACCGGCGTCGTCGATGAGGTCGACCGCCCGTTCGAAACCCACCAGCGCCGCGGCTTTGGCGAAGGCCTCGGCCATCCATGCCTGGGCGGCAAGGACGGTGGCTGAGGCCACATCGGTGTTCGCACCCGAACCGGTGCGCGGGTCGATCAGATGGCGTCCGGGTCCGTCAGGCGTTCGCCACCGCCGGTGGTCGGGGGTACTGGTGGCCACGGCACCTTCGTCGAGGCGGGCGAGGGCGATCGTGCCCGTGGATACGAAGGGGTCTTTGACGGCGACGATCCACCCCTGATCAGTGGGTGGCGACCCCACCGCCCGCAGGTCGCCACCGATGTTGACCAGGGCGCCCCCGACACCGCGCTCGAGCAGCTCGACGGCGACGATGTCCGCCGCCAATCCCTTGCCGATCCCCCCGGGGTCGATGCGCGTTCCCGCAGGGAGCGTGACCGTCCGGTTGTCCGGGTCGAGGTGGATATCGCCACAGCCTGGCGACGGCCGTGCACCGGGGTGGGCGTCTCCGCAACGCCCTTCCCTGTCGAGGGGGCGGTCGTAACCGGCGGCCACGATCGAGTCCAACACGGTAGGGTCGAATCGTCCCTCGGTGAGTCGCCAGCCATCGATCGAGCGTGCCACCAGCGCGTAGGTCTCCGCGCTGACCGACACCGTTCGGCCGGCGGAGGCGTTGAGTCGGCTCACTTCACTGGTGGGTCGAAAGCGCGTCCACGCCGCCTCCAGCTCCTGGAGACGCCTCACGGCGTACTCGACCAGCGTCGGCCCGGCCACGACCACGACGTGGGCCTGGGAGCCCATCACCCTGAACCTGTGCTCAGCCACTGCCGCTGCTTTCGGTGGTGGGCGGCGGTGGTGGTGGCG
>JBHJOH010000008.1:0-9193 GCA_050329955.1 Acidimicrobiia bacterium
TGCCTGCCGACCGCCCATGGCCGCTGCGATCACCCCCGGGACGACCACCGCCACCAACGCCACCAGCAGCACCGTGACCGGCAGCACCAGGTCGGCGCTCGCCCGGACGGTGTCGAACAGCCACAACCCGCTCACCACCGCCACCACAGCCGCCACCCTGCGCAGCCAGGAGAGGGTGGCCGTCCACGGTCCGGGGGTCGGAAGCGTGACCGCCTCACCGAAGGCGACGGTGTCGACCGAGGACGACACCGCCTGGTCGATGGAGCCGGCCACACGCCTCACCTCCTGGGCGGTGTCGCCTTCGACCCTGCTGGCCAGGTCGGCCAGGTAGCCGTCCAGTCGCCGGACGGCGTTCATGGCCCCGGGGCCGCCCACCGCCCGCTCCGAGAGATTCACAATGCCGGACTGCAACCGTCGGCGCAGGATCGATACGGCGGCGCGGTGGGTGCTCCGACCGACCCTGGCTGCCTCGTCGAGCACTCCGGGACCCACCACGTCCTGGGCGACCTTCTCGGAGATCTCGCCGACCAGTGCCTCCCACTCACCGGCGAAACCGGTACCGCGACCACCCGTCACTCCGGCAGCGCCGGCCAGCCCGTCGGCGGCGATCGCCAGATCGGTGAGCAGCTTCCGCTGGACCACCATCTTGGCGTCGCCCAGGCCCCGCAGGGCCGACACGAGCTCGGCGATGCCCTCGGCCGGGCCCGAGGTGGGATCGGCGGCGGTGGGGATGATGACCGGATCGCTGATGCCGTCGGCCCGCAGCGACGAGCGCAGGTCCTCCACCAGCGCCGGGACCTCCTCGGGTCGGATCCGGTCGATCTGGTTGAGGACGAACAGGAACTGATCCTGATGGGCCGCCAGCGGGGAGAGATGTTCGGCGTGAAGTACCCGGTCCTGGTACTTCTCGGGATCCATCACCCAGACCACGGCGTCCACCTCGGGGAGGAGCCGGGCCACGATGGCCCGATGCTCGGTGGCAACCGAGTCCGTGTCGGGCAGGTCGATCACCACCAGCCAGTCGTGCACATCCTGTCCGATGCGCTCGGTGACGCCGATGTCATCGAGAAGCCGGATCACACCGGGCTCGGGATTGGCGGGTACCCACGCCAGCGGCTGGGACGTGGTGGGACGAAGCGCACCGGTTCGGGCCACCTCCTCCCCGGCGAAGGCGTTGATCATAGACGCCTTGCCCGATCCGGTACCACCCGCCAGAGCCACCACCACGGTGCCGCCCAGGTAGCCGCGACGGCTCCGGGCCCGCCGCCCCACGATGGCGGCCGCCTCCACCGCCTCGATCGGGGCGGACTCGACCGCCATGGCCACCACCCTGTCGAAAGCATCGATCATCTCGCCGAGCTCAGCCAATCCGGACCTCCCCGGCGGACCGCTCCACGGCCGTGGCGGATGCCAGCAACCGCTCCGCCCGATCGGGGGGGTCGATGGCGGCGTCGATGGCGGCACGGAACCGGAGCGCCTCGGTGTCGAGTACCCCGGTCAGCCGCCCGATCAGGTCGCTGCGGGCCCGCCGTGCCAACGTGGTGGCGGCAGCCGAGCCGAACAGGTGCTCCAGAACCGTCTGCTGGGCGGCGGCGGCGCCCGCCGCCACCCCCACCTCGGCGCCGGTGATACCCCCGGTCGAGGCGAACACCCCGAGCAGCAGGAGGGTGGCGGCACCGTTGATGCCCACCGATGCCATCCGGGCCACCCGGTAGCGGGGACGGCCCTGCTCATGCAGCATGGTGACGATCCCGGCGAGCCACTCGTCGACTTCGAAGCGGACCTCGTCCTCCAGACGGGCTGCCGTCCTGCGCAGCTCGGGGGTGATGAGGGCGCGAGCGCCCGGTTCGATCTCCCAGGCCGTGACCGCAGCCGTCACCGCCCGTTGCGCCCGCACCGTGGTCAGGTCGACCAGCTCCTCCCGGGCCTCGGAACCGACCCGGGCCACCTGGTCGGACTCCACCGGATCACCACCCCGGACGATGTCCTTGACCCGGGCCACCCCACGGGTCACCAGCGCGGCCAGGTCGGTCACGCCCAGCATGCGTTGCCAGCGAGCCACCACTTCGCCCCGCACCAACTCGCCCCGTTCGATGTGGAGCGTCATCTCCTCGACCTGTCCTGCGAAGGCGTTGCGTGCCACCTCCCACAGACCCTCGCCCTCGCGGCGCTGTTCCGAGACGTGTCTGGCGCTGACCCGGGCGTCGGACACGACCGCCGCCACCGCGCCCTCGACGGTGCGGGCGATCACCGCCTCGCGTCGGGAGCCGACATCGGCCAGACGTTCGCGCACCCGTTCCACCGCCGATCGGGGGAGGCGGCCATCCGCCTTGAGCCGATGCTCCTGAATCTGGATCACCATGTCGGTGCGGGCATCGGCCATACCGTGGGAACGGAGCAACGAAGTCAGATCGGCCACCGCACCCGAAGACCGCCGACCGAGGCGGTTGGCGACCACCACCAACGGCATCCGTCTGGCCACCAGATCGGCCACCACCGTCCACGGGACCGCATCGGCATATCGTTGCGGCGTCGTCACGAACACGGCGGCATCGGCGATGCGAAGGATCGACTCGGCCATCTCCTTGTGCTCGGCCATGTACGAGTCCAGGTCGGGTGTGTCCACCAGCGTGAGATGTTCGAGCAGAGGATGGTCGTCGGCCACCACGATCGGATCCCCCTCGATGGT
This sequence comes from Acidimicrobiia bacterium, assembly GCA_050329955.1. GTDB lineage: Bacteria > Actinomycetota > Acidimicrobiia > Spongiisociales > ZC4RG35 > JAOUGY01. Next base: position 2,690 of record JBHJOH010000008.1, read on the forward strand.
GGCGGCCCGGGCGGCGTTGGCCCGATGACACCACACCACCGGCCGCCTGGTGGTTGGCCGCAGCGCCCCCGGCTCGGACACCGTGGAGCCGGCCAACGAGTTCACCAGCGTCGACTTACCCGCCCCGGTGGGCCCGAACACCACCACCAGCAACGGCGCCTCCAGGTCACGCAACCGCGGCAGCAGGTACCGCCGGGCGATGTCCGACCCCCGCCGCGGAACCGCCCTGCGCCCCTCCTGTCCCGGCACCGCCAGATCGAACCGAACCGAGTCGAGCGCCTCGGCAAGGCGGTCGATCTCGGCGCGCAACGTCGCGGTGGGAGCAATCTCGGGGGGCATGAGAACCGATTGTCGCAGAACGAGCGACGAGCGACGAGCGACGAGCGACGAGCGACGAGCGACGAGGCAGTCTGGCTGCTGGCTCCTGGCACCTGGCTTCTGGCTTCTGGCTCCCGGCTCCTTCCTTTTCTGTCACACCCCCGCGATACGTTCCCTCACATGGACACAGCGCTTTCCGAAACCGTCACGATCACCGGCGACCGGGTCGTCATCGAACATGTCGCCATCGCCGATTCCGTCCTGGCGGATCTGTTGCGTCGGTGCCCGGTCGATGAGCAGGGGCGGCTGCTGGAACGGGTGTTGTCGGTGGGGGCGCGGGGTCTGGCCACCATGGGTATCGGGATCGACATCGCAGAAGTCGACAACCGGGTTCATCGCACGGTCGAGCGGGTCACCGAGGAGGCGGCCCTCCGGGCACAGGCGATGCTGGACGAGGCGGGTCGCGTGATGGCCTCGTCGCTCGATCCGGACCAACGGTCGTCGCTCATCGCCCGGGCTGTCGCCGACTTCGGTTCCTGGCGGGACTCGTTCCTGTCCCAGGTCGATCCCGACGCCGCCCACAGCCACACCGGCCGGCTTCTCGTCCATCTCAACGGGCTGCTCGGTCCGGGCGGCACCTTCGAGCAGCGGCTGGCGACCGCTCTCGATCCGACCACCGACGGGTCGGGCCTGGCCAAGGTCTCCGATCTGATCGAACGCCGGTTCTCGGAACTACGCGAAATGGTGGCCGAAGACCGGGGCCGGCGCCAGGAGGCCGATCGGGGCACCGCCAAGGGGTTCGACTACGAGGACGTCATCGAGGAGCGTCTCCGCCACATCGCCCGGCCACTGGGAGCGCTGGTGGAGCGCACGTCCACGCTGGGCGGGTCACTTGCCGGCGACGCCATCGTGGGCGACTTCGTGGTGGAGATGGCAGAGGGCGGACGGATCGTGGTGGAGGCCAAGAACACCCGATCGTTGTCGCTCACCGGCCGGGACGGCATCCTCGCCCAGCTCGATCGTGCCATCGACAATCGCGACGCCCGGATGGCGGTCTGTGTCTCGGCCACCGACGCCTTCCCTGCCGAGGTGGGTGTCTTCGGCGTGTACGGCAACCGCATCCTCGTGGTCGACGACGGTGACGGGACCATGCTGGGGGTTGCGCTCCGCTGGGCCCGGCTCTCGCTGGCGGGGGCTCGCATCAACCACCCCGACGTCGATCTCGGCGCCATCGACGAGCGGCTCGATCGCATCCGGATGCTCGCTCAGCGGTTCTCGACCAGTCGTCGGGCGCTCACCGACATCGCCGGTTCGGTGGAGAAGGTACGAGACGGCCTCGACGAGATGCGACGCGAGCTTCTCGAGTTCGTCGACGACGCCACCTCGGAGGTGCGTCGCTCCCGTACCCCAGTCGAGGTCGTGGAGCTCACCCTCCAGGCGGGGTGAGCTCTCCGCCGGGGTGGCGTCAGGCGAGCACGGCGTCGAGGGCGGCGGGAAGGTGCGGGTGCGAGAATTCGAACCCCGACTGCTCCAACCTGGTGGGAACCACCCGCTGGCTGGCGAGGAGTACCTCATCCGCGAACTCGCCGCCGAGTAACAGCTTGAGCCCGAATCCGGGAGCGGGCAGCAGCGCGGGACGTTTCAGAGCCCTCCCCAGGGCCTTGCCGAAGTCGCCGTTGCGGACCGGGTTGGGCGCTGCCAGGTTGACCGGCCCTTCCAGGGCGTCGGTCTCCAGGCAATGCATGATCGCCCGGATCTCGTCCTCGAGGGTGATCCACGCCCACCACTGACGACCCGAGCCGAGCGGGCCGCCGATCCCGAACTTGAACGGGAGGAGCATTCGCGGGAACGAGCCACCCTCGTCCTCCAGCACCAGCGCGGTCCGGGCGAGTACCGTCCTCACACCCGCCTCGGACGCCGGTTTGGCCGCCTCTTCCCACGCCACCGTCACGTCCGCCAGAAATCCGCTGCCTGCCGGGGAATCCTCGGTCAGCACATCCTCGCCACGACTGCCGTAGAACCCGATTGCCGAGCCACACACGAACACCGATGGCTTGGCCGAGGCAACTGCCTTGGAGATGAGATCGGTGCCCTCGATGCGGGAAGAGAGGATCGCCTGCTTCTTGGCAGGGGTCCATCGGCCACCAATCGACTCACCGGCCAGATGAACGACGGCATCGATGCCGACCAGCGCATCGTCGTCGATACGCCCGGCACGCACATCCCAGGTGCGGACTCCCGTCCCCGGTTCACCCCGGACCAAAGGGATCGCTTCATGGCCGGATTCGGTCAGACGTTGTGACAGTGCCCGACCGATGAAGCCGCTGGCGCCTGTTATGAGGACCTTCATCGGAAACTCCGTGTGTTCGCTGGATCCGAGGCTACGGTTGTGAGTCGGGACAGCGTTAATCGAGGGGCCGGCTCGCCAGGGAAGGAGGGTGGTGGGCTTGAGCGCGCGTCCTAAACTCTTGGCTGATTGGGAACGGAGTCTTCTGCTCACATCCACATCCCCGCTGCGCCTCGCGCTGCTCGCCCTGGCTGGCTTCGCCCTTGCCCTGGTGGGTTCCTTCGCCATGGCCAGAGCTCTGGCGGGCGACTCGGTCCTCGGCAGCGTCCGGGCGCTCGGGATCGAAGTCGGTGGCCTCTCCCCCGACGAGCTGGCCACCGCCCTGGACGATGCCGAGTCGGTCCTGCAGGGCCGCGAGTCGCTGTTCCAGATCAGGGGCGCCGCCACCACCCTGCTCCCACCACAGGTCAACCTCACCGTCGATCTCGAGATCATGGCTGCCGAGGCACTGCAGATCGGCCGTCAGGGCGGACTGTCCGAGCAGTTCCGCTGGTGGATCGGCCACTTCGGCGACACCGAGACGGTACCCACGATCGCCACCATCGACGACGCCGCCGTCGAACAGGTACTGGCGGTGTGGGATGAGGACTTCGTGGGAAATCCGCCCTTCCCCGGCGCCATCACCTTCGATGCCACCACCCCCGTTGCCGAATACCCCCGCGACGGCGAGCAGGTCGACCGCTCGGTGGCAGGCTCGATCATCCTCGACACGCTGACATCCGAGAGCGTCGATCCGGTCGAGCTCCCGGTGATGGCGGTGTCGGCCACCCTCACGGCCGGAGACGTCGACGACGCCGTTGCGCGGGCCCGGCTGTGGCTGTCGGCACCGGTCACCCTCCGCTCCGAAGAGGTGTCGATCACCTTCTCGACCGAGCAGATGGCATCGGCGCTCCTCACAAAGAGCACAGGCGATCGTTTGGCGCTCAGCTTCGATCCCGAAGTGATCGCCCCGATCCTCGAAGCACAGCGTGGGGGTCTCGAACAGGCCCCGGTGAACGCCCGCTTCGAGATCGAAGGCGGCGAGATCCGAATCGTCCCCGGCCGCACCGGCACCCTGATCGACCCGGAGGCAACCGCCGGCGCGTTGGAAACCGGCGCTGCCTCGGCCACCCGAACCGCCATCCTGCCGCTCATCGAAGGCGCCGAGCCCGAAGTCACCACCGAGACCCTGGAGGCCTACGGAGTGCAGCACATGGTGTCGCAGTTCACCACGTACTTCGACTGCTGCCAGAACCGCGTCACCAACATCCACCTCATCGCCGAAGCGGTCGACGGTGTCATCGTGCCACCGGGCGCCACCTTCTCACTCAACGACCACGTCGGCCCCTGTACCGTCGACAAGGGCTACCTCGAAGACGGGACCATCGTCGGGGGCGAGCTCACCAAAACCGTGGGTGGAGGCGTCAGCCAGTTCGCCACCACGTTGTTCAATGCCGTCTTCTGGGGCGGGTACGAGGACGTGACCCACAAGGCCCACAGCTTCTACTTCCCCCGCTACCCGGAAGGTATCGAGGCAACCATCTCCTGGCCGTCACCGGACCTTGCCTTCCGCAACGACAGCGACGCCGCCGTGCTCGTGGACACCTCGTACACCGACACGTCTCTCACGGTTCGCTTCTTCGGCGACAACGACGGTCGCAGCGTCGCCCTCGCCTACTCCGACGGCGGTGGGTTGTCGCGCGAAGTGCTGGCCGAGGGTGGATCCGAAGCTCGGATCGTCACTGCGGAAGTCAGCGACCGCTTCGCTGTGCGGGAACCGCAGGAGCCGCGGTACCGGGCGAATCCGGATCTCGGCGTCGACTCGCAGGTGACCGTGCAGGGGTCGGCCTCCGGGTGGACCATCACGGTCGTACGCACGATCACCGTTGGGGGGGCCGAGGACGTCTCGGAATGGAACGTCGTGTACTCGCCACGCCAGCAGATCATCGAGGTCCATCCCTGCAAGGTGCCCGACACCGTGGTCGAGTGCCCGCAGCCCTCGACCACGGTGACCGAACCTTCGGACACGACGGTGCCGAGCACGCCGGACACAACGGAGGCCACGACACCGCCCACCACGACCGGTGGCGACGGCGACGGCGACGGCGACGGCGGTGGCGACGGCGGCGAGGTCGAGGGCGAGGGTTGAGAGCCGGCAGGGTTCGGAGCCGGCCCCTGCCTCAGCGGTAGAAGAGGAAGAACTCCGCAACGGTGGCGGTGGCGGTCTCGACCGCAGTGTCGTCCCAACCGGTGGGTCGCCGCACCGACACCGAGTTGGACATCACGAAGACGTGGTCGACCGAGGGCACCGATTCGAACAACCTGACCGCCAGCTGAGCCGGAAAGGTGACACCGAGACGGGCGGTCTCGACCCCGCTGTAACTCTCGCCGTCCTGGCCGGCGAGGCTGCGATCGGTGTTGATCACCAGCACGTGGTCGATGATGGCAGTGGTGTTGATCTCGATGGTCTGTCCCATGGGCCATGGGATGCTAGCCGGTGCTGCGGGCGTCACCGCACCCGATCAACCCGATGTGCCGCCGACTTTCGGCACCGAACGGCCAGCCTTCTGGGGAAAGGCTCCCCGATCGCGCTCTCCGATGACGTGGATCTTCATGAGATTGGTCGATGCCCGGAGGTTGGGTGGGATCCCGGCGACCATGACCACCGCCTCGCCCCGTCGGCACACCTGCTCCTTCTCGAGGAACTTCTCGGCGGCAGCGATCATCACATCGGTGTAGTCGCGTCGTCCGAAGGGATGCGGCTGCACTCCCCGGTACAGCGCCATCCGGGCCAGGGTCTGACGCTCCGGGGTGAACGCGATGATGCGGGCGGGAGGGCGGTACTTGGAGAGCAGGCGGGCGGTGTTGCCGGACTCCGTGAACGCCACGATCGTGCTGATCCCCAGGTTGTGGGAAGCCTCGACCGCGGCGCGTGCCACCGCCGAGGCGAAGGAGTCGGCGCCCCCGATGAACTCGACCGCCTGGCGGTCCTGAAGGCCTTCCTCCACCGTCACACAAATCCGCGCCATGGTCTCGACCGTTTCGATCGGGAAGTCACCGGCGGCCGTCTCGGCCGACAACATCACGGCGTCGGTCCCTGCCAGCACCGCGTTGGCCACGTCGGTGACCTCGGCCCGGGTGGGACGCGGCGACTTCGTCATCGACTCCAGCATCTCGGTGGCCGTGATCGATATCAGCCCGGCCCGATTGGTCCGGGCCAGGATGTCGGCCTGCACCAGAGGGATTCGCTCCAGTGGAAGCTGAACACCGAGATCGCCCCGGGCCACCATCGCCCCTGCCGACTCGGTGAGGATGTCATCGAGGTTGGCGTAGGCGGCAGCCAATTCGATCTTGGCGATCACCGGGGTGCCACCGGCCAGCTCACGGATCTCGGCCATGTCGGCACCGCTCCGGACGAACGATGCGGCCACGAAATCGACACCGATCTCGCGCCCGAAGGCCAGATCGACACGGTCTTTCTCCGTGATGGCAGGCACCCGCAGGTTGGTCTCGGGGAAGGCGACACCCTTGCCGTCACTGAGCGGTCCGCCCTGAATGATCCGTGCCTCGATGCGATCGTGGTGTTTGGCGGTGGCCACGATGCGGATCAGACCGTCCGCCAGAAGAATGGGCTCACCTGGCTCGACGTCCTCCAACAGGTGGTCGTAGTCGACGAACACCTCGCCGGGCGACGCCATCTCCCTGCCCTGGCGCAGCACGATGGTCTCGTCGTTACCCAGGTGGATACGGCCCTCCGGGAAGTAGCCCACCCGAAGCTTCGGACCCTGGATGTCCTGGAGCACCGCCACGACCCGGTTCTCGGCGGCAGCCTCCTCGCGCACCCAGGCTGCGAAGTTTCG
>JBHJOH010000009.1:0-7436 GCA_050329955.1 Acidimicrobiia bacterium
AGGGGGAAGGGGCCCGTCCACGAGCGGCGTGAGTAGCTTTGTCCCCCTCGAGCTTGCGAGAGGGGGAAGGGGCCCGTCCACGAGCGGCGTGAGTAGCTTTGTCCCCCTCGAGCTTGCGAGAGGGGGAAGGGGTCCCCGCAACGAGCGGCGTGAGTAGCTTTGTCCCCCTCGAGCTTGCGAGAGGGGGAAGGGGCCCCCGCTTGCGGGGTAGGGGGGGCCTATCCCTCGCGAGCATGATGACGCGTTCCGAACGCGTTGGGCCTCGTCGCGTTGGCTTCCGAGCCCAGCACGCTCACCTCGGAACGGTGGAGAGCCAGCGCTCGAACAGGCGCTCGGCTTCGGTTTCCAGATGGTGTTCGGCCGCCACCACCTGGTGGACGAGGGCGTCGGGGTCGGTCCCGGCGGCTTGGATGACGGGGCGGAGGTCGTTGCGGGCCCAGTCGGCGACTTTGGAGGAGGGGATCTCGGGGTGGAACTGGATTCCGAGAGCCGGGCCCTGTCGGAAGGCGTGCGGAAAACGGCTGCTCGATGCAAGCAGCACGGCGTCGGGGGGAAGATCGAAGGTGTCGGCGTGCACGGTGAAGACGGGGGAGTGGAGGGGCCCGATGACGGGGTCGGAGGCGCCTGCTTCGGTGAGGGTGAGGTCGATCACGCCGGCTTCAGGTCGCTCGGCTGTGTAGGCGCGTCCGCCAAGGGCGTCTGCGAGGAGTTGGGCGCCCAGGCAGATGCCGAGGATGGGGGTGTCGTGTTCCATCAGCTGGCGGATCCACGTCTTCTCGTCGCGGAGATAGGGGTACCGACCATCGTGGAAGGCGCTCATCTCTCCGCCCAGGATCACGACCGCGGCGGGCTTCCAGGGGAGGCGTTCGCCCTGGTGGGCGCGTACGTGGTTGACCACCATGTCGGCTCGTTCCAGCACCGGCACCAATCGTCCGGCGGGTGAGACAGGGGAGTTGTGCACCACGGTGATCACAGGGCTGAGGGTACCTTTCGGGAGGGTTCAGCAGATGCGGGGAAGTTGTTCGCCGATCTGGGTGTCGACCACCCGGGTGCCGCCGATGGCGGTGCGGGACACCACCATTCCGGGGTGGGCGTCGACGACGGTGCCGATGACGGTGGCACGCTCGCCCTCCGGGTGGCGGCGCATCGCCTCGAGGGCGGCGTCGGTCTGGTCGGCGGGAACGAAGGCGACCACCTTGCCTTCGTTGGCGACGTAGATCGGGTCCATTCCCAGCAGCTCACAGGCGGCGGCGACCGAACGGTTCACCGGGAGTTCGGATTCGATATAGGCGATGCCCACCTGCGATGCCTGGGCGATCTCGTTGAGGGTGGCGGCGAGGCCGCCCCGGGTGGGGTCACGCAGCGTGTGGACCTGGGGTGCGGATGCCAGGACGTCGGCGATCATGTGGTTGAGGGCGGCGGAGTCCGACACGATCGACGACTCGAACTCGAGGCCCTCGCGGACGCTCATGATGGCCATGCCGTGGTCGCCGATGGTTCCGGACACGATCACGTTGTCGCCCGCTCGAGCCCGATCGGGTCCGATCTCCACGCCGTCGGCCACCACGCCGATGCCGCTGGTGTTGATGAAGACACCGTCGCCGTGGCCCCGGTCCACCACTTTGGTGTCACCCGCCACCAGAACCACACCGGCCCGTTTGGCCGCCGCCGCCATCGACACGGCGATGGCGTTGAGTCGCTCCAGCGGGAAGCCCTCTTCGATGATGAACCCGGCGGTGAGGTAGAGGGGGGTGGCGCCCGAGCAGGCGACGTCGTTGACGGTGCCGTTGACTGCCAGCTCGCCGATGTTGCCCCCGGGAAAGAACAGCGGCCGCACCACGAACGAATCGGTGGACACCGCGATCCGCCCGGCCGGTTGGGCCAGCACCGACGAGTCCCCCAGTAAGGCGAGAGCGGCCGAGTCGAACGCCGGCAGGAAGAGGTGCTGGATGAGCTCTGCCGAGAGCTTCCCGCCCCCGCCGTGTCCCATCACCACGTTGGGGAACTGGCGGAGCGGCAGCGGACAGGTCCAGGCTCCGAAGTCGAGTGGCCCGTTCATCCCACCAGCTCCTTCCAGCGGCCGTAGGTGAAGTAGGCGGCGCAGGCGCCCTCGGTCGACACCATGGTGGCGCCCAGCGGGGTGCGCGGCGTGCATTCGTTGCCGAACGCCGGACACTCGTTGGGTTTGAGCGTGCCTCGCAGCACCTCACCGGCCCGGCACAGCGGCGACTCCTCGGTGTGGATGTCGGTGACGGTGAACCGTTCGGCGGCGTCGAAGTCGCGGTAGTCCTCCGACAGCTCCCACCCGCTGTTCGGGATCATGCCGATCCCACGCCAGTTGCGATCGGTCACCGTGAACACGTCGGCCAACATCTGCTGGGCGGCCCGGTTGCCCTGGCGGGTCACCGCCCTCGGGTAGGCGTTGTCGACCTCGGCACGGCCCTCCTCGAGTTGGCTGACGGTGCGGAGGATGCCGTCGAGCAGGTCGACCGGCTCGAACCCGGTGATGACGATCGGCACCCGCCAGCGTTCGGCGATCGGCTCGTACTCGGTGAAGCCCATCACCGAGCACACGTGCCCGGCCGCCAGGAACGACTGCACCCGGTTGGTGGGTGACGAGAGGATGGCCTCCATTGCCGGTGGCACCAGCACGTGGCTCACCAGCATCGAGAAGTTCGCAACGTTGTGTCGGCGCGCCTGGAACACCGCCATGGCGTTGGCGGGAGCGGTGGTCTCGAACCCGATCCCGAAGAACACCACCTGACGATCGGGGTTGTCCTGGGCGATCTGGAATGCGTCGAGCGGTGAGTAGACGATGCGGACGTCGCCGCCGGTGCTCTTCACCGAGAACAGGTCGTGGTCGGTTCCCGGCACCCGCAGCATGTCGCCGAACGAACAGAAGATCACGTCGGGCCGGGCGGCGATGGCCAGCGCCCGGTCGATCGTCTCGAGCGGGGTCACACACACCGGGCAACCCGGCCCGTGCACCATCTCCACCAGGTCCGGGAGCAGCAGGTCGATGCCATTGCGGATGATGGAGTGCGTCTGACCCCCGCACACCTCCATGATCACCGCCGGCTTGGTGATGGTGCGTTCGATCTCCCGGAAGAGCTTGTGGGCCACCTCGGGGTCGCGGAACTCGGTGAGGTACTTCACCGGCCGGCCTCATCGGCGGCGAGACGTTCGGCGGCCGCCGGGTCGAGTTCGATTTCCAGCACCCCCATGGCCCGCATCAGTTCGAGAGTCTCGAGGGCGCTCTCCTCATCGAGGCGGGTGATGGCGAAGCCGACGTGGACGATGGTGTAGTCACCCACTTCGATCTCGGGGACGTACTCCAGGCACACGTCCTTGGTGATGCCGTCGAAGTCGACGCGGCCCATCCGGGCCCCGCCGCGGTCGTAGATGTCCAGCACCCTGCCCGGGATTCCGAGGCACATGGTTCGCTCCTGCCGTCGCCTGGCGTGAACGCTATACGCTCCCGGGGCGGAAGGCGGGGGTCGAAGGTCACAACGACGATGTCGATAGCCGGGTCGCCGCCACCGCCGCCTGACCGAGGGCGATGCCGCCGTCGTTGGGCGGGACCAGCCGGTGTGTCAGCACCTCGAAGCCCGACGCCATCAGGCTGCGTTCGGCGAGTTCGGTCAACGCCACGTTCTGGAACACCCCACCCGACAGTCCCACCAGCGCCAGACCGGTAACGGTACGGACCCGGAGAGCGGCCCGGGTGATCGTCTCGGCCACGGCGACGTGGAACCTGGACGCGATCAGGGCGGGGGTGACGCCATCCAATACGTCGGCGGCGACGGCGCCGATGACCGCTGCCGTGTCCCACACCCCGTCGTCGTCGATCGGGATGGTGTAGCCAGTTCTGATGTCGGTGATGAGGGCCTCCAGTTCGATGGCGGCCTGACCCTCATAGCTGACCAGGTGACGCACGCCACACAGGGAGGCGACCGAGTCGAACAGCCGGCCCATAGAGGTGGTCGTGGTGACGTTCAAACCCCGATCGAGCTGGGTGGCGAGGATGCGAAGCTCTTCCTCGGTTCCGGCCGACACCGGGGGGAGTCGTTGGTCCCAGGTGATCCCCGCCTCCCGGAGTCGGGTGAGAGCCTGGCGGGCCGGACTGCGCACGGCGGCATCACCGCCCGCCAGCTGCGAGGGGCGGAGATGTCCGACTCGCTCGAACCCGGCCAGGTCGGCCACCATCACCTCTCCACCCCAGATGGTTCCGTCGGCGCCGTACCCGGTGCCGTCGAAACTGAAGCCGATGAACGGGCCAGGGTGGCGGTGTTCGGCCAGTAACGACGCCAGGTGGGCGTGGTGGTGCTGCACTTCGATCACCGGCCGGTCGCCGGCCACCCGTCGGGCCCACTGGGCCGACAGGTAACGGGGGTGGGCGTCACAGGCCAGGGCGGCGGGTTCGGTGGCGAACAACGACGTCATGTGCTCGACCGCCCGCTCGAACGCCTGCAGCGTCTCGAGGTTGCCCATGTCGCCGATGTGCTGGCTCATGAAGGCGTGGTCGCCCGATGTGAGACAGGCGGTGGCCTTGAGCTCGCCGCCCACCGCCAGCACCGGCGGCCCGGAGAAACCGAGCGGGACCGGATAGGGGGCGTAGCCGCGGGACCGGCGCACCGGCAGCAGACGGTTCCGATGCACCCTCACCACCGAGTCGTCACAGGGCACGTGGATCGGCCGATCATGCAGCAGGAACAGGTCGGCCAGGTCGCCGAGCCGTTCCAGCGCCTCGTCGTTGTCGATGCAGATGGGCTCGTCGCGGCGGTTGCCCGACGTCATCACCCACAGGTCACCCGGTTTCAACAGCAGATGATGCAGCGGGGTGGAGGGAAGCATCAGGCCCAAGAACCCGTTGCCGGGCGCCACCAGGTCCGAAAGCGGTGAACCGGACAGGGTCCGGCACAGGACGATGGGTCGTTCGATGCCTTCCAGCAGCGTCGCCTCGGCGGCGTCGACCTGGGCCACCTGACGAGCGGTGGCGACGTCGGCCACCATCACCGCCAACGGTTTGTCGGGTCGTTGCTTGCGTCGCCTCAAACCGGCGACGGCGTCGTCGGAGTCCGCCCGGCAGGCCAGATGGAATCCGCCGACCCCTTTGATCGCAACCACACCGTCGGCCGCCACCACCGCCCTGGCCGACTCGATGGGATCGCCCGACCGGGGCGGATGGGCAGTGAGTCGTGGTCCGCACCGGGGACAGGCGGTGGGCTGAGCATGGAACCGACGGTCGTGCGGGTTGCGGTACTCGGTCAGGCACTCATCACACATCGGGAAGTCGGCCATGGTGGTGGCGGGCCGGTCGTAGGGAACCGACCGGGTGATGGTGAACCGCGGCCCGCAATTGGTGCAGTTGAGGAACGGATACCGGAAGCGGCGATCGGCCGGATCGCTCATCTCCGCCAGGCAGTCCCGGCACGGCGCCATGTCGGCCGACACCAACGTCAAGGTGCCATCGACCTGCACCGAGGCCACGATCTCGAACCCGCCACGCCCACTTGCCTCACCCTCTGTGACCGTCACCGACTCGATGCGGGCCAGCGGCGGGGCCTCCTCGACCAGTCGACGGCAGAACTCCTCGATGACCTCGGGCCGACCCTCGACCTCGATGAAGACTCCGGCCGAGTCGTTGCCGACGTGGCCGGTGAGCCCGAGCCCGGTCGCCAGCACGTACACGAAGGGGCGGAAACCGACCCCCTGCACCACGCCCGTCACGCGAACGTGGCGGCACTTCGGCTGGGTCACGGCGCCGCTCGGGCGGGCTTGACGATCACCTCGCTGCCGATGGGCGTGAAACCGCAGGCGAGGAACGCCCGCAGCGACCGTGCGTTCCCGGGCGAGACGCCGGCGAACACCGGCTCGCCGCCACCCACCATCCCCAGGGTGGATTCGATCAAGCGTCGGCCCTCACCGCGGCTGGTCGATGTGTCGAACAGTTCGATGCTCATCTCGCGACGTCCGGCCAGCCCGCGGGCGACGGTGACAAGACCCGACTCGTCGCCGAACACCTCGACGTCGCTGCGCAGCGATCGGGCGTGTCGCACCCGCGGGTGGTCGTCGAGGTCGGTCCGGCCCTCCATCCCGCCGGCTCCGGCACCGGCACCGGTGCCCGGGGCGACCAGGGTCACGTCGATCACTCCCACCGCGATGTCCCCGCGGTCGCCGGCCATGCGCAACAGCACCGACGGATGCAACACCGATCCGAATCCGTCCGGTGCCAGATCGGCGATATCGTCGGCCGTCAGGCGGCTCGCCAGGAAGGCGTGACCGGTGAACGACACGATCGCTTCGAGTCCGTCCTCCAGTGGCGGCAGGTGGGTGACGCCGCCGTCGACCGGTGGGAACGCCCCGGCGGCCGCCGCCAGCAGTGTGTCGAGAAGGGGATGGTTCACCAGATGAGCGTAAACCGTCGGGGGTGGTCGGGTCCGCAGTAGCGTCCGGTCGATGGACAGCTCCCGGCTCACCCAGATGATCACCGCCGACCCCTACGCCGCCCATCTCGGGCTGAGCCTGGTGGGAGATCCGGACGCGGTGGTGGTCCAGATGACGGTGGGGCCCCAGCACCTGAACTTTCTCGGCACCACCCACGGCGGGGCCATGTTCTCGTTGGCCGACTGCGCGTTCTCGTTGGCTTCGAACGCCTCCGGCGAGCGGGCAGTGGCCATCGACACCCATCTGGTGATAACCGGCGGCTCGGCCGAGGGTGATGTGCTCACGGCCAGGGCTGAGGAGTCGACCAGGGGACGGACGCTCGGCACCTACCGGATCACCGTCACACGTGGCGATGGTCGGGTGGTGGGTCTGTTCACCGGCACGGTTCACATCTCTGCGGGCTGAACCTTCACCACCGGCCCGCTCGGATAGCATGGCCCGGTGGGTTGGTTGCGCGTACATCGTATTCGTGCGGTCGTGATCGTCGTCGTGGGTGCTCTGGTCGGCTTGTCGACCTTTCTCGTGTCGGCGCCGGCTGCCCGTTTCAGAGACATCGCCTCCGAGCAGTTCACCCCCGAGGCAGCCGCCGAGGCGCTCGACCGCGAACCTGCCATGACGGCGACCACGTCTTCCACCTACCCGCCCGCCCCTGAGGAGTACCTTCCCGAGGTCCTGAGATTCAGGTCGGCGGCCTCGACCGACAACCTCTCGGGCATCCAACTCGCCCTCATGGGAAGCCCGGAACTTCCCGATGACATGTTCACCTCGGTGCTGTTGATCGGTTCTGACGCTTCCGGGGCGTTGGCGGACTCGATCATCTACGTGTTGCTTCCGAATGACGGGGCGGATCCGATCATGGCGTCGATCCCGCGGGACATGTGGCTCCCCAACCGGTGCACCGAGGGATTCACCCGCATCAACGAAAACCTCAACGGCTGTGCCGAGTTCGCCACCGGTCCCGAGCTGCTGGCGTTGGCGGTGGAGGACTT
>JBHJOH010000010.1:0-33471 GCA_050329955.1 Acidimicrobiia bacterium
ATTTGCTCCTCGCCATCGGGGATGCCGGCGACCCGGCAGTTTCCAGCGCCCTCAGCCGCTCCGGCGTCGAGCCGGGGGCCTTCCAGCGGGCACTCACCGAATACGAACGGGCCTCACTCAGCAGCCTCGGCCTCGACCCCGAACTGGCAGGACCGGGGCCCCGGGCATCCCGCCACAAGCCCTTCACCGCCGGGGCCAAGGAGTGCCTCGAAGAAACCCTGAAGGTGGCCCTCACCCGGGGCGACAAGAAGCTGGGAGTCGAACACATCGCCCTCGCCATCCTCGGGCGCAGCGAACGCGACCCGGCCATCCAGGTGATCCGCCGTCTCGGCGTCGAGCCGTCCATGCTCGCCCGAGCCCTCGACGACGAGCTTCGGCGAAGTGCATGACCCGCGGGCACTAGCGTTGCCGCCATGGTCTCAGAGATCTTCGACCCCTCCGCCTGGGACGTGGTTCCCGGCTTCGAGTTCACCGACATCACTTATCACCGCGCCAAGGACGTCGGCTGTGTCCGCATCGCCTTCGACCGGCCCGAGGTGCGCAACGCCTTCCGGCCCCACACCGTCGACGAGCTGTACACCGCCCTCGAACACACCCGGCAGTGGTCGGACGTGGGTGCGGTCATCCTCACCGGCAACGGGCCCAGCCTGAAAGACGGCGGCTGGGCGTTCTGCTCGGGAGGCGATCAGCGCATCCGGGGCAAGGACGGATACAAGTACTCCGAAGCCGAGTCGGCGGTGGGCATCGACCCGGCCCGGCTCGGACGTCTCCACATCCTGGAGGTGCAGCGGCTCATCCGGTTCATGCCCAAAGTGGTGATGGCGGTCGTGCCCGGCTGGGCGGTCGGCGGTGGCCATTCCCTGCACGTGGTGTGCGACCTCACCCTCGCCTCCGCTGAGCACGCCATCTTCAAACAGACCGACGCCGACGTGGCCAGCTTCGACGCCGGCTACGGCTCGGCCTACCTGGCCAAGATGGTGGGCCAGAAACGAGCCCGGGAGATCTTCTTCCTCGGCCGCAACTACTCCGCCCAGGAAGCCTTCGACATGGGCATGGCCAACGCCGTGGTCCCCCACGCCGACCTCGAGACCGAAGCACTGCAGTGGGCCCGGGAAGTCACGGCCAAGTCCCCCACCGCCCAGCGCATGCTGAAGTACGCCTTCAACCTGGTCGACGACGGCCTGGTCGGCCAGCAGATCTTCGCCGGCGAAGCCACCCGCCTGGGCTACATGACCGACGAAGCCGCCGAAGGCCGTGACGCATTCCTCGAGAAACGCAGACCGGAGTTCGAACAGTTTCCGTGGATGTATTGAGAGCAACGAGCAACGAGCAACGAGCAACGAGTAAGCCAGCGAGCTTGATGCAGCCCAGCGGCCGAGGTTCGTCCGGCACCACCTCGACGGTTAGCGACTCACTCGAGTCCCAGCTTCGCCTTCACCTGATCCCAGGGGACGAAGTCATCGTCGGCCCGCGCCGCCTCGAGGACTCGGCGATCGTCGCCATCTTCGGCGGTCGCAACGAGACGATCGAAGGCATCGGCATCGATGATCACCGCCACGCGACGGCCGCGCCGAGTCAGCGTGATCGGCTCGCCCAAACGGCGGGACTCGTGAATGACTCGAGCAAGCCGGTTACGGGCTTCGCTCACGGCAACTTCTCCCATCTTCCAAGCGTACCCCCATGGACCGGCCGCCCTCGACCACGCGTCATCTCGTTGCGCGGCCAGACGGAACGAGCGAATGAGTTGCCAACGAGTCTGCCCAGGCGGATTCGCTGACAGGAAACGGTTACGAGCACTGAGGACACTCTCCGAGCTCCTGATCTGGACCAGGTAGACTTGGTCCACATGGTTACCCACCTGAATATTTCCGAGGCGAAGGCCAAACTCTCCGAGTTGGTGAACGCCGCCATGGCCGGTGAAGAGGTTGTCATCGATCGTGCCGGCAAGCCCGCGGTGCGGCTCGTCCCGGTGGAAACGCCTTCGGCGCGGGCGCTCGGCTTCCTCCCGCTCGACATCCCCGACGGCCTGTTCGACCCGCTCGTCCCCGCTGAGACCGCCGAGTGGGAGTGACCTATCTGCTCGACACCCACGCCTTCGTCTGGGCCGTCACGGCGCCCGAACGGCTCGGCGCAGCCGGTCGGGAGGGCATCACCGACCCGACCACCACCCTGCTGGTATCTGCGGTGACGGCACTGGAGCTCGCCACCAAGGTCCGCCTCGGCAAGTTCCCGGAGGCCGAGCCGCTGGTCGCACAATACGAAGACCTTGTCGCCCGGCTCGGTGCGTCCCATCTGGCAATCGACCCCAGCCACGCGCTTCGGGCTGGCATGCTGCCGTGGTCACATCGCGACCCCTTCGATCGACTGCTGGCCGCCCAGTCGATGCTGACAGGGTTCCCGCTCGTCACCCGGGACGAGAGCTTCGACGAGTTCAACGGCCTCCACACGATCTGGTAGATCCGACCGGCAACAAACCGGCATGGGTCTCGCCGCCTGAAGGGCCACGGTTTCGCTCCCATTTCCGGATCCTGGCAGCTGGCAGCTGGCAGCTGGGACTGGCAGCTCTCAAGCTACGAGGAACCGCCCCATCGCCACCGCTCCCAGCGCGGTCAGCACCGACAGGTACGACAGGCCGGTGGCGGCCATCACACCTTCGTAGCCCTTCTCCTTCAGCGAGAACCAGACACCGGTCATCATGAGAACGCTCATCAGACCCAGGCCCAGGTAGGCCCAGCGGAGCAGTCCGTCCCCGGACAGACCGCCCAACGACACCACGTAGGCGATGTCGAGAACCAGACCGGCGATGCCGGCGCCGTCGAGGCGGCGGAGCGCCCAGCGGGGAAGCTTGGGGTCGACCAGGAACCAGTGCCCGAGCAGCATCTCGGCGGTGGTGCCGCCCAGGGCAATCGCTCCGGTGAGGATGAGCAGCGGATTGTCGGCGACGTTGACGAACCCGTGCACCAGGAACGAAACCGCCGAGACACCGAACAGGACGGCGGCAGGGATGTGGTTGCGGGCGACCACCAAACCGCCCACCAGGGCGGCCACCGCGACAGCGCCCCACCGTCCGGCCGTCGACGCCGCGGCACCGGTGAGAAGGGCTGCCGCACCGGCCGTCCACAGGAAACCGGCGCCGACCACCTTCCAGCGGGCCACGAATGCCGCCGCGGCGGCGATACCACCCGCCCACATGGCGAGGAGGATGCTGGGACTCACCGACAGTTCGAATGGCATGACCGCGGAGAGGTTAGAGTCCCGCTCGGCCGCCCAAACCGGCGCGGATCGACACCGAGGGATACGACCGAGGTCTCCATGGTTCACAGCGCGCGGAAGGCACGGCGGCCGGTGGGCATCCCGGTGGGTGCATTCCTGCTCCTGACGCTCGGCCTCACCACCATGGTGCTCGCCATCAGCACCATCACCACCCAGCCCTGGCTGGCGGGCGGCGCCCTGCTCGCCCCCGGACTGGTGGCCTATGCCCTCACCGCGGCCCGCAAAGGAGAGGTGTCCTCGGTGGCGGGCACCCCACCCCATCCGGGTGTGCTCGTCACCAGCCTGCTCGCCGGCCCGGCCATGGTCGCCGGCATCCTCGGCTTCACCGGCCGTTCTCTCGCCTTTTCGATCCCCGACCCGGTCGAGCTCGCCTGGGCTTTGAGCGGGGCCGTATCGGCGGAACTCGGCTGGCGGGGCTACTTGCAGCCGCTGCTGCGAGTGCGCTTCCCGGCATTGGTGGCAGGGCTCGTGACCGGGCTGGCCTGGGCCCTGTGGCACGTTCCGCTCGAGATTGCCGGGGCCAGCCCGTTCCCCTCCACCTCGCCGCTCGATCTGCTGGCGTGGGCGCTCGGCTCGGCCATCCTGTTCAGCGCCCTGCTGGAGGTGGTGCCGCGGTCGACCTGGTACCCCATCGCCGCCCAATCCGGCTTCACGCTCTACTTCGTGATGTCGTCGGTGCTCCCCGGGCCGGCATCGTCGCCATGGCCGTTCCGGATGGTGGCCGCCACCACCACCGTCATCGGTCTGGTCCTGTTGGTCGGGCTGCGAAGGAACACCTATCGCGGACGGCATCTACCCTCACAGCCGTGAGAGCACCCACCCGGCTGAACTGTCCCCCACCCACCCGCACATGACCAGGGGGTATCAGGCGTGGAAGGTGGCCGCCCGGCCCAGGACGTTGCCGGCTGCGGTGGCGCCGGTACTGGTCGGGTCGGGCCTGGCCGTCTCGGACGGCGGGTTCCGGTGGGGTGCCCTGATCGCCGCCATGATCGGAGCGCTGGCCCTCCAGATCGCCGCCAACTTCGCCAACGACGTCTCCGATGCCAAGCGGGGCGCCGACGCCGAGCGGATCGGTCCGCCCCGCATGGTCACCGCCGGCATCATCTCTCCCCGCCAGATGTGGACGGCAACCTGGCTGGCGGTCGGGGTGGCCGCCCTCGCCGGGGTGTACCTGATCGCCACCGCCGGATGGGTCGTCGCCGCCATCGGCGTGGCTTCGATCGTGGCCATGCTCGGCTACGTGGGTGGGCCCATCCCCTACGGCTACCGGGGGTTGGGCGAGGTGGCGGTGCTGGTGTTCTTCGGCTTCGTGGCAACGGTCGGAACCCGCTACGTCCACGACCAGACCGCACCACCCGACGCCTGGTGGATGGGAGCGGTGATGGGCATGCTCGCCGCCGCCATCCTGGTGGCCAACAACCTGCGCGACCTCGACACCGACACCCGGGTGGACAAACGGACCCTGGCGGTGATGCTGGGGCGTCCCCGGGCACGGGCCCTCTACACCAGCCTCGTGTTCGGATCGTTCGTGCTGATCGCTCTCGGCCCCATCGTCGGCGTCACCCATCCCCTGACCGCTCTGGCCTGCATGTTCGTCGGGCTCTCCGTCCCCCTCATCCGAACCGCCCGCACCGAGACCGAGGCCGCACCGCTCATCCCGCTGCTGGCGGGCACCGCCCGTCTTCAGCTGCTGGTTGGGATCGCCCTGGCGGCCGCCGCAGCCGCCGCCTGAGCACTACCGTCGCAGGCATGTTCGATCTGACAGGGCAGGTAGCGGTCGTCACGGGCGGGAACCGGGGCATCGGACTGGGCTTCGCCATCGGCCTCGCCAAAGCCGGCGCCTCGATTTCGGTGTGGGGTCGCAACCCGCAACGCAACCACGACGCCATGTCGCTGATCAGCGAAGCCGGCGGGGAAGCCCATGCGGTGGCCTGTGACGTGAGCGACGAAACCCAGGTGGCGGAGGCGACGGCAACCACGCTTGCGTACTTCGGGCGGGTCGACTCGTTGTTCGCCAACGCCGGAACGTCGGGGGCGGTGTCGTTCCCCGACCTCGACCTGCAGACGTGGGACGACATGATGACCGTCAACGTCACCGGCACGCTGCTTCCGGTGCGCGAGATCAGCCGTCACATGCTGGAACGGGGCGGCGGCGGATCGATCGTGGTCACCTCGTCGATCGGAGCCACCCATGGCCTCCCGGTGGCACCCCACTACTCGGCGAGCAAGGCCGCCCAACTCGGACTGGTGAAAGCGTTGGCCGTACGCCTCGGCAAACACGGCATCCGGGTCAACGCGGTGTGCCCCGGCTGGGTCGCCACCGAGCTCACCGCTCCCCAACAGGAGCACGAGGCGTTCACCGAATCGATCAGAACCAGGGTGCCGCTCCGCCGCTGGGGGGCTCACGAGGACTTCGAAGGCATCGCCGTCTACCTGGCCTCGCCCGCCTCGGCGTTCATGACCGGAACCGAGATCGTGCTCGACGGCGGCTACAGCGCTTTCTGAGCCGCCGCTATCCGTGCGGGATGATCCGCTCGACCGCCTCCACCACCACCTCAGGTCGTTCGAACGGGATGAAGTGGGTGCCCCCTGCCACCACCTGGATCGAGGCGCCGGGAATGGCATCGACGATCTCCGCCGCCCAGGCAACGTCATAGGTGTCGGAAACATCACCGACGATCACATGAACCGGCAGATCGAGGCGACCGAGCAACCCCCTCGCGCCATGAGCGGCGGCAGTGTCGTAGACCTCGGCCTCGAACTCCGGGGCGCAGGCGAGTTCGACCCCGTCGGCGGTGTCGACCAGGCCGTGGGACAGATAGCCGGACAAAGCGTCCGGATGCCAGCGCGAGAACGGGATCTTGCGCTCGAAGTTGGCCCGGGCCTTCTCCCGCATGGGGAAGGTCCGGCGCCGCTTCCTCACCACCTCCGCCAGCGGGTACGGGGTGCGCCGATACGGTGGTGCCAGCAGGATCGGCTCCACCAGGACGACGGCGTCGAACAATCGCGGTCGAGTGAGAGCCGCCATCACGGTGGCAGCGCCGCCCATGGAGTGACCGACCCCGATCGAGGGCGCATGACGTGGCGGGAACGAGGAGACCACCTCGATCACGTCGCCCGCCATCTCCCACCAGGACACGGGGAACCCGTTGGAGCCGGAACCGCCGTGCCCACGATGATCCCAGCCCACGATCCGACCCGCCACGGCGGCGAGCCCGTCGGCCACCGGAGCCCAGCATCCGGCGCAGAAACCGGTGGCATGGGCCAGCCAGATGTCGGGGCCCCGACCCGCCGCCGGGAACGGATGGACGGCAACGGCGGTGCCGTCGAATGAGATCACGCCTAGTTGGTGGTCAGGTGGTGGTCGAGACCCTCGTACAGCCCCACGAAGGTCTCGATGTCATCGCGCACCTCATCGGTGAGCTCGTCGAAGTAGTAGACCTTGGTCCACGCCGCCACCGCAGCGCGATACGTCTGGCCGTCGTGTTCGATGCCGGTGTAGGGCGTCAGCAAACGGCGGGGGCCATCCTCGACGATCTCGGTGATGCCGGCCACCAGGTCATCACAGCCGTCGGGACAATCGTAGGTGAACACCACTCCACCGTCCTCCATGTTGTGGATGAACAGCGGCACCGGCAGCGCTTCCTCGTGGACGCCCCAGTTGGCCAGCACATTCAGGTGGGGACCGGAGGACGGCGGCGACGAGTTGTACGGCGCCGTCGCCTGACTCGGATCGGCGATGTGGTCGTTGCCCATGCTCGGGAACGTGACACCGGGCGGTTGCGGATCGAAGATCACGAGCACCGCTATCCCAATAGCGATCACCCCGACGACCGCCAACCCCTTCCAGGGGACCACACGCGCCGGAGCCGCAATCGGTTCGGGCTTCTGGGGGACTGACGAACGCGCCATGGAACAAACCTCGGTGTGTACTCGACATCTACGTGGACTGTGCTGGCCGGCAGATTAGTGGCGCCGCCCCACAATCCACCGGGTCAGCCCGGCTGTCGTCCCTCGGGCCATTCCTCGGGTGGGTAGTCGTCGTCCCTGTGGGCGGAGAGGCGGGCCATGTAGGCGGCGGCCTCGCTCCGGCGATGCATGCCCAGTTTGGCGAGCATGTTGGACACGTAGTTCTTGACCGTCTTCTCGGCCAGGAACATCTCCTCGGCGATCTGACGGTTGGTCTTGCCCTCGGCGATGTGTTCGAGGATGGCCCGTTCCTGAGGTGACAACCGGGCCAGCAACGGATCTTCGGGCTCGTCGCCCCGCAAGCGGCGGAACAGCCGCTCGGTCATCGCCGGGTCGAGCAACGACTCGCCCCTCCCCACCTTCCGGATCGAATCGACCAGGTCGTGGCCCTTGATCCGCTTCAGCACGTACCCGGCGGCGCCAGCGATGATCGCCGACATCAGCGCCTCCTCGTCGGCGAACGAGGTGAGCATGAGCACCTTGACCTCTGGGAACCGCTGGCGGATCTCACGGCACGCCTCGACACCCGACCCATCCGGCAGTCGCACGTCCAGCACCACCACGTCGGGATCGTCGAATCCGACCCGGCGCACGGCATCAGCCGCCGTGCCCGCTTCGCCCACGACCACGATGTCGTCCTGGGCTTCGAGCATCGCCCGAAGCCCCTCCCGGACGATCTCGTGATCGTCTACCAGCAGAACCTTCATCTCATCACCTCACGGGCAAGGGTACATGCGTGTACGCTCAGGCCAGCAATGCAGCGCATCCCGATCGAACGATTTACGGTTCTGATCCAGGCGGCAGCCGCAGTCGCCGGGCAGATCGAACTCAGATCCGTACTCAAAACGACGGTCGAAATGGCCGTCGAGAACACCGGTGCCCGATACGGAGCAATCGGTGTCATCGGCGACCATGGCACCCTCGTCGACTTCATCTACACCGGCATGTCGCCCGAGCAGGTCGCCATCATCGGGCCCCCTCCTGTCGGCAATGGCGTGCTCGGTGCCCTCATCGACCACCCCGTGCCGATTCGGCTCGACCGGATCACCGACCACCCCGCATCGGCTGGCTTCCCCGACCGCCATCCCCCGATGGGTGCCTTCCTGGGCGTACCGGTCCGAGCCGGCGACCAGGTGTTCGGCAACCTCTACCTGACCGAGAAGGACGGCGGCTTCGACGAGGACGACGAACAGATGGTGGTGGCGCTGTCGGCGGTGGCAGGCGGGGCGGTGGCGGCCGCCCGACTGCACGATCGCCTCACCCGGGTTGCCCTCTCCGAGGACCGGGAACGCATCGCCCGCGACCTGCACGACTCGGTGATCCAGGATCTGTTCGCAACCGGACTCGGTCTCCAGGCGTTGTCGATGAGCATCGACGACGCCAAAGCGGCCGGACGACTCGACGACGCCATCGAGCGCATCGACAACGCCATCTCATCGCTCCGTTCGTTCATCTTCGACATCCGTTCATTCGCCGCCACCATCGCCGACCCCGAGCGGACAATTCGTCGCATGGTCGAACGGCTGGTGGCCGACCGTTCGATCGAGGTCACGGTTGAGATCGGCAGCATCGGGGCATCGTCTCCGGAGCTGCTCGACGACGCACTCGGCGTGATCCGCGAGGCGGTGTCGAATGCGGTCCGGCACTCCGACGCCACCTCCCTCTCGGTTCGGGTCGACACCACCGACGACGGACTGAGCATCGTGGTGCGGGACAACGGATGCGGATTCGAACCGGGGTCGGTCCCGCGCGGAATGGGCCTCGACAACCTGCATGCCCGCGCCACCGGCCGAGCCGGCTCCATCGCCATCGAATCGGCCCCCGGAGTCGGAACCACCATCAGAACCGTGTTCCCCGACTGAAGCCTCACGAAGTCAACGAGTCCACTGGTCAACGGGCCCACATGTCATGCACCGTGGGTGCCGTTCCTGTCGACTGGCTGACCAGTTGACCGGTTGACCATCCGGCCATCGGTCCGAACCGTCACCGCCATCCGCGTGACGGTCTCCTATCACGAGTGCGAGAGCGCCTCGGTCCGGATTGCCTCCGACAGTCTCTGCAGGAACCCCCGCACGGTCGACTCGGCCACGCGGTGCAGGGCGAGTTTGTCGAGCAGCTTGCCGAAACCGTCGAATGGCGGCGTGTAGCTGCCCCGGAACTCGAGGTGAGTGGTCACCGGACCCAGCGCCGACACCACGATCTCGGCGTCCATGCGCGGGAAGAGATGGGTGGCGGTCGAGGCCGTCCACGCCATCGGGATGGTCACCGCCTCGAGGCCCTCCATCGGTCGACCGATCTCGAGCTCGATCGGCGCCGTCACCACTCCGGTTCCTGGGCCGATCGCAAGCTCCTCGCCGCGCCTGAAGGCGGCCTGGGCCCAGACTTGAAGCTCATCACCCACCGAGCTGAGCGCCGCGACCACTTGATCGCGGGGAAGGTCGAGATCGACGAAGTCGTGCACGAGCATCACGATCTCACCCTCGAATGGCTCAAACCGGCACCCCGGCGAGCGCATCGAGCGCGGCTCCGTCCTGGCGGAGCCTGCCGACGACAGAGCGGAAGAACTGGTCGATGGCGTCATCGGCCAGGTGATGGAGACCGGCCCGATCGACCACGGAACCGAGCACGCCCCCCGGTGGGTGGTATTCGCCTTCCAGCGCGACGTCGATACCGCAGTCGGCGGTCGAGATCACCTCGAGCTCGGCGTCGAGCACCGGAAACCATCCCGGTCCGCGGTCGGCTTCGAGCCGGAACGGCAGGACCGCCAAGTCGAGCGGCTGATCCACGGTGACCAGCTCCCCCGGCACGACGCGCACCGGGTGGCTGACCTCGAGTCCGAAGACCGCCGAGGAGAACGAGGCGAGCTCGCCGCCGAGGAGCTCGAATGGGCGGCCGGAGAGGACCTTCACGGCCGACTCCAGCGAGACACCCAGCTTCGCTTCACGGCTGACTTTGGCCACACTCAACCTCCTTACGTCGTCGGCTCCCTCAACGCCCACAGGATGTCTTTGATCGACACCACCCCGATGAGCTTTCCGTCGTCGACCACCGGGAGGTGGCGGTACCCGGTGGCGAGTAGCCATTCGGCCGCGTCCTCCACGTTGACGTCGGGCGTCAACGCATCCGGGTCAGGGGTCATCCAGGTCTCGACCGTGACCACTGAGGTGTCGGCCCCGCCGGCCGCCACCCGCAGGGCGTCGCGCTCGGTGAAGATGCCGACCAATCGACCCTGGTCGACCACGCCGATCGAGCCGATGCCCTGATCGATCATCACCTGGGCCGCTTCCGATACCGTCAGATCGGGCCCGCAAACGCTTGCGGACCCTCCTATGAGATTTCTGATCTCCATGCTCGCCTCCAAACCATGAACCGCTCCGCGCTCATCGTTCTACGCCGGACTGGATATGACAGGACTACGAGGTCCCTCTCGTAGGGACCAAAGACCCCTTTCACATCCCAGCGCCGGCCTCACCCACTCGGGGGACCGCCGCACGGGGCACCCGGGGTGGGCACCGTAGGGAGCCGGGGGACGGACACGCTCACGTCCGAACGGGTCTCCGCTACCGCTGGGTCCGACCCGACAGGAAGAACGAGGAAGCCAGGACCACGAGTCCAACGGCGACCAGCGCCATCGGCCCGAGCAGGGCGAGATCCACCCGCCCCAGATCCCACCATCCGATCCGCTCGGTGAGCAGGGCGAGCCCGACGAGCGAGAACGCCATCCCCCATCCCAGATTCTCCAGATTCGATCGTTCAACCACGCTGCACCTCCGTCACGGTCACCTCACCGGCGACCACCGTCAGATCGAGGACGAGCAACGGATCGGCGGATCCCGTGTCGACCCTCCGATCGAGTCCGAAACCGTCGTCGCTGGTGCCCAGGATCCCCAGCCGACCGACGAAGGCATGGCCTTCGACAACCACCGAAACTCCGGCAGGAACCACCACATCGATCTCGCCGAAGCCGACGCGGGCCGAAACCCTGGTGGTCTCGGACACCTCCAGGCGGCTCAGATCGAGCTCGAGACTTCCGGCGGTCATCTCGTAGTGGTCGGCAACATCGGACGCGGTGAGCGGCTCGAAGCGGCGGTCACCGATCGGTCCGAAGGGGACGGCCAGGGCCGAAACCAGCGACAGCACCGTCAGCACCACACCGAGACCGATGAGCCCACCGTGGGTCTCATCGCGCCACGAAGCAAGCAGCGCCAACCCGACCGCCACCACCAGCAGCGGCAGCACCAGGCCGGCATCCATGTCCACCAGGCCGACCCGTTCGGCCAGCCAGGCCACCCCAACAGCCACGATGAGCAGCCCACCGACCAGGCGACCCGTGCTCCGTCTCGCCGGGCGTTCCAATTGACGTTCACGCAACGCGGTCATTGCGATCACCTCCGATCAATACGGCGACACCTACGGCGATCACGGCCAACGGCCAGAACATCAGATCGAAGTCGGGCAGGATCCGGTTGATCAACGCCACACCACCGGCCAGGACCAAGGCCAGACCGATGAACCTGGCACCTTGCCGGGGCCGGTACTCGACGGCCGGTTCCGTCTCCGAGCCTTCAGGCATCACCAACCATGCAATCACATAGAGCAGCACCCCACCGCCCCATCCCGACAGCGCCAGCACCACGAATGCGATCCGGAACACCACGGGATCGACGGCGAAGTAGGAACCGAGCCCACCGCAGACCCCAGCGACCACCCGGTCGCGCTTGCTGCGGGTGAGGCGGGACCGCCCGGTCTGGGGCGGAGTGGTCGGAGTGATCGTGTCACCCATCATTCAGCACCTCCGCCAAAACCGTATGCCGATCGGCGGGGTGACGCCAGGGAACGAGGACCCAACCGACCCTTCGTTCAGCCGCTCAGAAGGCCGACAGGTCCAGTTCGGTCTCGAGGCGCTGCCCATGCGCGAAGCCATCGAGATTGGCGGCGGTAGTGTGGGCTATCTGCTCGAGGGCATTCTCGGTGAAGAACGCCTGGTGACCGGTGACGATCACGTTCGGGAAGGTGAGCAGCCGACTGAACACGTCGTCCTGGATGACCGTGCCCGACAGGTCCTCGAAGAACAGGTCGGTCTCCTCCTCGTACACATCGAGACCGAGGTTGCCGACGGTGCCGTCCTTCAGAGCTTCGATCACCGCCGGCGTGTCGATCAAACCGCCCCGGCTGGTGTTGATGATCATCACGCCCCGCTTCATCATCCCCAGGGTTGCGGCGTCGATCAGATGATGGGTCTCGGGGGTGAGCGGGCAGTGCAGGGTCAGGATGTCCGACTCCGCCAGGATCCGGTCCATCTCGACGTACTCCACCCCGAGCGCCACACACTCGGGGTTGGGAACCGTATCGGTGCCGAGCAGCCGGCAGCCGAACCCGCGCAGGATCCGGGCGACCGCCAACCCGATCTTGCCGGTGCCGATGATGCCGACGGTACGAAGGTGCATGTCGAAACCCAGCAATCCCTCGAGCGAGAAGTTGCCCTCCCGCACCCGAGCGTACGAGCGGTGGATCTTGCGATCGAGGGTGAGCATGAGGGCAACGGCATGCTCGGCCACCGCATGCGGCGAGTACCCGGGCACCCGTGCCACTCGAAACCCCAGCTCACGTGCCGCCACCAGATCCACGTGGTTGTACCCGGCCGACCGGAGCACCAGGAACCGACTCCCACCTGCCGCCAGCCGCTCCAGGACCGCTCGCGACGCATCGTCGTTGACGAACACGCACACCGCATCACTCCCGGCCGCCAGACCGGCAGTGGTCTCATCCAGTCGCGCCTCCAGGTACAGGACCTCGTGACCGTCCCCGATGGCGGCACCCAGGTAGTCACGGTCATATCGCTTGGTACTGAAGACCGTCACACGCATAACATCAGGTTCGGCGCGAACCGCGCCAACCGCAAGTCAGCGCTCGAGGCGCACGCGTCCCGGCGGGCGGCACAGCCGATGGGGCCTTCCGGCCCTGTCGGAAACAGGGGCATGGGCGCGAATGTGATGGAGCAAGAGCCAAGGAGACACGAATGGTGGTTGTGGTCGGAATCGATGAGTCCGAACACGCCGTCCACGTGGTCGAACGGGCGTTGGAGGAGGCTCGGATGAGAGATGCCGAGTTGCACGTGGTTCACGTGTTCCATCCTCCGATCCTGCCCTACATGGGGGCACCCATCGACATGGCGGCACTCGCAACGGCTCAACGCCAAGCGGTGTGGGAGCGGGTCGAACCGCATCTCGCACGAGCCGCCGTACCGGTGGAGCGCGTCGATCTCGAGGGGTACCCACCTGACACGCTGGTCGACTACGCCAAGAACGCGCAGGCCGATCTGGTGATTGTGGGTTCCAGGGGAAGGGGCGAGCTCGCAGCTCTCATTCTGGGTTCCACCAGCCACCGTGCCATCCATCTCGCTCCTTGCGACGTGTTGGTGGTGAAGCCGTCGCACGCCTGACCGTCTCCAACACCACCGACGCGACGCAACGAACAGCGGCCCCCCACTGGGGGGCCGCTTTCGATTGGAGAACAGCTACGAGCACGAGCCATCTCTCGTAGCTCGTAGCTCGTAGCTCGTCGCTCGTCTTAGGGACTTGTTTCCCTCCCCCCGGCGACGCGGGAGGTTCACACTGTGCGCAGCGACGTAAAAGGAGACCACGTGAGCGGCGAGTCAACCGCCCCGGTCGATCATGCCGGATTGGAGATCCTGGGTAGGCAGGAGTGCAGTGAGCTTCTTCGAACCACTGCGGTGGGACGGGTGGCGTTCTTGGCCGATGGGGACATTTCGATCATGCCGGTGAACTACCGCATGCAGGGAAGCTCGGTGGTGTTTCGCACCACTGTCGGCGCCAAGCTGGAGGCGGCCGCCCGCCACTCCCCCGTTGCCTTCGAGATCGACGGTTGGGACGCAGAGACCCAGACCGGTTGGTCGGTGGTGGTGAAGGGTGTGGCGGCGGAGGTGCTCGACGACGCCGAGGCGGCCGACCTGTTCGATCTGGGGCTGCGGCCCTGGGCGGAAGCAGCGGATCGCCGCCGGTGGGTCCGGATTCGGCCCGACGAGATCACGGGCCGAAAAATCACGTGACTTTTCGGCAAACACCGGGGAGTACGTGATCTGGCGTCCGCCACAATGGATTGCGGAGATTCTTCAACGGCAAAGGGCGAAAGAACGTGAGCATTTCCTGGGTATCCGACTTCACTGCCGGTGACGGCACCATGCGCGAGCTGCTGGGCGGCAAGGGCGCGGGGCTGGCCGAGATGACCAGGATCGGGTTGGCGGTCCCTCCCGGATTCACCGTGACCACCGATGCCTGCCGGTATGTGATGGAACACGGTGACATGCCCGCCGATCTGTGGCAGCAGGTGGATGCCGCCATGAGCCGGCTGGAAGCGACCATGGAACGCACCTTCGGTGGGGGTCCCGCCCCGCTGCTGGTATCGGTTCGTTCGGGAGCGAAGGTCTCGATGCCCGGCATGATGGACACGGTCCTCAACCTGGGCATCAACGACCAGGTGCTGCCGACGCTGATCGAGTGGTCGGGCGACGCCCACTTCGCCTACGACGCCTACCGCCGCTTCCTCCACATGTACGCCGACGTCGTCCTCGGCGTCGAGGAGGAGCCTTTCGAGCACACGCTCAGCGAAGTGCGCACCCGCCGGGGCGTTCCCGACGATTCCCAGCTCACCGTCGAGGATCTGTCCGAAGTGGTGACCCGGTTCAAGAAGCTCATCGCCGACGCCGGCCACAGCATTCCCGAGGATCCCCGCCAGCAGCTCCATTCGGCCGTCGCCGCCGTGTTCAACTCCTGGAACAATCCCCGCGCCAAGGCCTACCGCCGAATCAACAACATCGCCGACGAGCTGGGCACCGCCGCCAACATCCAGACCATGGTCTTCGGCGACCTGGGCGAGGACTCCGGCACCGGGGTGTGCTTCACCCGCGATCCCTCCACCGGCGAGAACAAGGCATACGGCGACTACCTGCCTCAGGCTCAGGGCGAGGACGTGGTGGCGGGTATCCGCAACACCCTCACCCTCGACGATCTGGGCGCACTCCACCCCGGCCTTCACGACGAGCTGATCGCCATCATGGATCGGCTCGAGCAGCACACCACCGACATGGCCGACATCGAGTTCACGATCGAACGGGGTCGGCTGTGGATCCTGCAGACCCGGGCGGGCAAACGTACCGCCGCGGCTGCGGTCCGCATCGCGGTGGAGATGGAGAGTGCTGGCCTGATCGACCGGGAGACTGCATTGCTTCGCATCGACCCGGCCCAGCTCGAACAGCTGGAGCGGCCCCGCATCGACTCCAAGGCGAAGCCGGCCGCCATCGCCACCGGCGTCGCCGCCTCACCGGGCGCCGCCCAGGGCGAGGCCATCTTCGACGCCGACAAGGCCGTCGAGGCCAAGGCTGCCGGGCGCCGGGTGCTGCTGGTACGCCAGGAGACCACTCCCGACGACATCCACGGAATGGACGCCGCCGAGGGCATCCTCACCAGCCAGGGCGGCAAGACCAGCCACGCCGCCGTGGTTGCCCGGGGTATGGGCAAGCCGGCGGTGACGGGCGCCGCCTCACTGGCGGTCGACACCAAGCGCGGGATCGCCCACACCGGCGGCGTCGAGTTCCGCGAGGGCGACCTCATCACCATCGATGGGACCACCGGCGCCGTGTACCTGGGCGCACTGCCGCTCATCGCTCCCGAGGAGACTCCCGAGCTGCACACCATCCTCGCCTTGGCCGACGAGATCCGCTCACTGGGAGTCAGGGCCAACGCCGACACGCCCGAGGATGCCGCCAAGGCCCGCGCCTACGGCGCCGAGGGCATCGGCCTGGCCCGCACCGAGCACATGTTCATGGGCGAGCGCCTCTCCATCGTCCAGCACATCATCCTGGCCGACAACGACGCCGAACGCGAGGATGCCCTGCAGGAGCTGAAGGCGCTCCAGACATCCGACTTCGTGGGCATCCTCGAGGCGATGGACGGGTTGCCGGTAGTGGTCCGCTTCCTCGATCCTCCCTTGCACGAGTTCCTGCCGTCGCTGCTCGACCTCGAGCATCAGATGGTGGACCGGGTCCGTGCCCGAGTGTCGGCGGACGATCTGGTGAAGACCGCCGCCAAAGTGGCCAAGTGGCAGGAGCACAACCCGATGCTGGGCCTCCGTGGTGTTCGGTTGGGGCTGATGATGGCTCACCTGTATCTGATGCAGGCGGAAGCGGCGATCGATGCGGTCACGATCCGCAAGGAGGCGGGCGGCGATCCGCACCTCGAGATCATGATCCCGCTGGTGTCGACGGTCGAAGAGCTCCGCAGGATGCGCGAGATGATCGAAGGTGTCATCGCGGCCACGGAGGCCGGGAACGGCGTCAAGCTCGAAATCCCAATCGGCACCATGATCGAGCTCCCCCGGGCGGCGCTGACGGCCGGTGAGATCGCCGGGGTCGCCGAGTTCTTCTCGTTCGGCACCAACGACCTCACCCAGATGACGTTCGGACTCAGCCGCGACGACGCCGAGGGCCTGTTCCTGCGGGACTACCTGGAGCGCCAGATTCTCACCTTCGACCCGTTCCAGACCATCGACACCGAAGGTGTCGGACGCCTCATGCGCTTCGCCAACACCGAGGGACGGGCCGCCAACCCGAACCTGACGGTCGGCGTGTGCGGCGAGCACGGTGGCGATCCCGCCTCGATCGCCTTCTGCCAGGAGATCGGTCTCGACTACGTCTCGTGCTCCCCTCCCCGGGTGCACGTGGCCCGGTTGGCGGCGGCCCAGGCCGAGATCCACAAGTCGGCGGTGGAGACGGGTGGCTGACGGCGGCTGATACGGCACACGGTGCTCGGGTACTAGCTTGAACCCGATGCCGATGCCTGCTGACCCGTTGGAATTGCTGGCGCTCGCCCGGGCCGACGATCGTCGCGCCCTGGCGCGCTGCATCTCGATCGTCGAGGACGACCGGGCGGGCGCTCCGGAGCTGCTGGCGAGAACCTACCGCCAGGCGGGCCGCGCCCACGTGGTGGGCATCACCGGCTCGCCGGGCGCCGGCAAGAGCACCCTCACCGACCGGCTGGTTTCCCACGCCAGACAGACGCACGAGCTGGTGGCGGTGGTGGCCGTGGACCCGTCCAGCCCGTTCACCGGCGGGGCGATCCTGGGCGACCGTATCCGGATGCAGGAACACGTCTCCGACCGGGGTGTGTTCGTGCGGTCGATGTCCACTCGGGGTCGACTGGGCGGCCTGTCGGACGGCACTGCCAAGGTGGTGACGGTGCTCGACGGGGTGGGTTTCGACCCGGTCTTCGTCGAGACCGTGGGGGTGGGCCAGAGCGAGGTGGAGGTGATGGACCTGGCCGACACGGTGGTGGTGGTGCTCACGCCCGGGATGGGTGACGGCATCCAGGCCGCCAAGGCGGGCCTGCTCGAGATCGGCCACGTGTTCGTGGTCAACAAGGCTGACCGGCCCGGGGCCGACGACGTGGTCCGCGACCTCCGTCAGATGATCGAACTGGGCAGCACCGGCGACTGGGAGCCTCCCATCGTGACGTGTGTGGCCACCGCCGGCGAGGGCCTGTCCGACGTGACCGCCGCCATCGCCTCACACCGGGACCATCTCGGTGCCGAGGGGCGCCTGGAGAAGCGCCGGGCCGAGCAGGCGGCCGTCCCCCTCAGGCGGGCGTTGTTCGAACGCATGCGTCAACGAGCCGAACCCGGGCTCGAGGACGTGCTGCCCAGGGTCGTCGATCGAACCATCGACCCCTGGTCGGCCGTCGACCACCTCGTCGTCGGCGGATAGCCCGCCACCACCCCCCCCACACACACGCGAACTGGGGGCAGAATCGACCTTCAGAGGGTCGATTCTGCCCCCAGTTGGGGTTCTTCGGTCGCCGGTCAGGCGATGGCGTTGACCTCTTCGACCCCGGCCACCCGGTCGACGAGAATCCGTTCGATACCGGCCTTGAGCGTCATCATCGACATGGGACAGCCACCGCAGGCTCCCACCATCTGCAGGTTGACGACGCCGCCCTCGGTTCCCAGCAGGACGATATCGCCGCCGTCCATCTGGATGGCGGGACGGATGTAGTCGAGCGTCTGCTCGAGCACGGCGATGTCGATCTCGATAGGCTCGACCGGCTCGCCGGGGGCAGATGTCCTGGTGATCTCGACTGGCGTGGTGGTTTCGCTCATGATGTCCTCTGGAGGGTACCTGGCATCGGTGGGAACCCGAATCCGGCTCGAGCTATTCCGCTCCGGGGATCCAGGCCACCGGAGCGGTTGCCTGGCCGTCCGGTGAGCGAGCCTCGATCACCAGCGCCGCCCCGGTCGTGGCCGTGAGCGGCCGCACCTCCGACCACGACCAGGTGATCGGACCGGCGTCACGAACCTCCCAGTCGGTGACCGGCGTCAGGCCGGTGCCGCTCCGCTGCAGCACCCGCACCTCGGCCGACGCCGTCAGCCACGCCTGCAGGGCGACCGGAACCCGGTCGAAGGCAAGCACCCGCACCCGTTCCAGCGTGGGCGGACGCCCCAGACCAACCGGCGGGATCACCCTGACCCCCGACCCGGCCTGTTCGAACCGCCAGGTGCCCAGCACCCCGTCGGCCACCACTTCGCCGTCCACGGTGACCACCACCGGTCCGTCGGCGCCGATCTCGATCTCCTCGACCCCGGCCTCCAGGCCCACCACCACCGAGTCGGGCAGCAGCGAGGCGCCGTCCTCCGGCCGCAACCCGCCGTAGTAGTGGGCCAGGATGTCGCCGTAGGTCGCCCCGGCCGTGGCCATCGCCTCGGCACCGAACTGGCTCATGCCCACCGAGTGCCCCCAGCCCCCACCGCGGATCTCGTAGACGGTGTCGACCCGGGGAGGTGCCCCCTGCGGCGGGACGAACCGGGTGCGGGAGGTGATGGTGAAGGTGGGAGAGAGGATGGTCTGGGGGTAGCGGCGGTCGACATCGGGTCGCGGGGGTGGCAACCGGTCAGGCATCACGGCGAGAGCGGCGGCGTTCAACTCGGTACGCATCAGCCAGGTGCCGATCCGGGTGGTGGCCTCGGAACCCTCTATCTCGACCACCCACGATCCGCCCCCGTTTTCGGTCACCACGGTGTCGACATCCTGCAGGGCGCCCCGCAGCAGCCCCGCATCCCGCAGCAGGGCCGCCATGTCGGCCGAGCTCAGCTCGAAGCTCCACTCCACGAATGGTGAGTCCTCGTTGGGCGAGTCGACCCCCACCAGGTACGGGATGGGTGAGGCGTTGGGAAAGATATCCTCGACGTTGCGGGTGCGACCTCCCGAGGTGGACGAGTACAGAGCCTGGGCGGGCTCGCCCCGGTACAGCAGGACCTCCCCCGAGGTCGACTCGACCGCCGCCGTCCAACGATCGCCGCCCCACCCCTCCACCGCGCTCACCCCGGCGTAGACCTGACACTGGGTGGTGGCGCAGATGTCGTAGCCGTAGCGCGCTCCGCTGGATGTCCTGCCCCGCGACAACGTCCAGGCCAGGTAGGTTCGGGCCGCCACCGCCTGAGCCTTCAGCGCCTGATCGTCCCAGCCGAAGGGCACCTCGGTGACACCTTCCAGGTAGGCGTCCAGACTGGTCCGCTCGGTCAGCCCGAGACCGCCCTGGTGGCCGGAGATGTCGAGTGGACCGACGAACCGGTACCCACCGGCGGTGAGTCGCACACCGGGGGCGGCCGTGACCCGCACGTCCTGGCCGGCGATCGCCGCCGGCTCGTCGCTCTCCTGGGCCAGCGCCACCGGTGGCCATGCCAGCAGCAGCGCCAGGGCGATGACGGCTGTGCGCATCAGTCGTCCTGGCGGTGCACGGCCCCACCCAACGCCGCCAACTTGTCGGCGAAGCCCTCGTACCCGCGGTCGATGTGGTGGGCGTCGCCGACGACGGTGGTTCCGTCGGCCCGGAGGCCGGCGAGCACCAGGGCGGCACCAGCCCGGATGTCATGCGCCAACACCGGTGCGCCGCTCAGCTGTTCAACCCCGCGGATCACGGCGTGCTGCCACTCGGTGGTGATGTCGGCTCCCATGCGAAGCAGCTCGCCCACGTAGCGGAAGCGGGCGTCGTACAGGTTCTCGGTGATGACGGACGTCCCATCGGCGACTGCGAGCAACGCCACCATCTGCGGGTGCATGTCGGTGTGGAACCCGGGGAACGGCAACGTTGCAAAGTCGACCGCCTTGGGACGCTCCGGGCCCTGCACCCGGAGCCAGCCGTCGCCCCGCTCCACCGAACACCCGACTTCCTCCAGCTTGATCAGCTCCATGCGGAGGTGGGCCGGGTTGCACGAGGTGACCGTCACATCACCGCCGGTGATGGCCCCAGCGATGGCGTAGGTGCCGGCCTCCAAGCGGTCGGCGATCACCCGGTGGTTCACCGGCTGCAGCGACTCGACCCCTCGCACACGGATGATGGCGGTGCCGGCCCCCTCGATGTCGGCCCCCATCCCGCCCAACATGTCACACAGATCCTGGATCTCCGGCTCGCGGGCGGCGTTGAGGATGACCGTCTCGCCCCGGGCGAGGGTTCCCGCCAGCAGCAGGTTCTCGGTGGCGCCCACGCTCGGGAACGGCAGCTCCACCTCGGCGCCGCTGAGCCGGCCGTCGCAGCGCCCCACCAGCACACCGTGGATCAGCTCGAAGTGGGCCCCCATCTGCTCGAGCCCGCCCAGGTGCATGTCGATCGGACGGGCCCCCAGGTCATCGCCTCCGGGGAGAGCGACCCTGGCCTCGCCACAGCGGGCCAGCAGCGGTCCCAACACCACGATCGAGGCCCGCATCGCCCGCACCAGTTCGATCGGCGCCTCGGGGGTGGGGTCATCGGGGATCACCACCGACAACTCGTGGCCGTCGAGCTTGCAGTGGGCGCCCATGTGCCGGAGCACCTGGCCCATCAGCTCGACGTCGAGGATCCCCGGCACGTTGGAGATGATGTGACGGCCCGGGGCGAGCAGCGTGGCCGCCATCTCCTTGAGCACGGCGTTCTTGGCGCCGAGCACTCCCACTGTCCCCCGGAGCGCTCGACCACCTTCGACGATGATGGCGGACATGACGTGAGTCTACGAGGCGTCAGGGAAACGCGGTTCGCCAGCTCCGGACCGGGCCACCGACTTCGCAGCCACTAGCCTGGCGCAATGCGCATCGCTCTGGGGTCGGATCATGCCGGCTACGTAATGAAACAGCATCTGGCCCGACGCCTCGCCGAGATGGGGGTGACCGTGTTCGACCTGGGCACCCACTCCGAGGACCCGGTCGACTACCCCGACTTCTCGGCGGCGGTCGGGCGAGCGGTTGTCGATGGCCGGGCCGACCGTGGAATCATCGTGTGCGGCTCGGGCGCCGGTGCCTGCGTTGCCGCCAACAAGATCCGCGGCGTTCGCGCCGCTCTCGCCCACGACACCTACACGGCTCACCAGGCGGTCGAGCATGACGATGTGAACGTGCTCTGCCTGGGAAGCCGCGTGATCGGTATCGCAGTCGCCGACGAGCTGGTGGACGCCTTCCTCGGCGCTCAGTTCAGCCGGGAGGAACGCCACCAGCGTCGGCTCGACAAGGTGAAGGCTCTCGAAGCGGGGATGTGACGCTCAGCTGGCGGCGATCGATTGCATCAAGGCGTCGATCTGCTCCGGGCCGAGCGCCCCACCGAAGCGAGCCGCCACATTGCCGTCGGCGTCGACCACCACCCAGAACGGGAACGACGTCAGACCGAACGCCTGACCGGCCGTGCTCTGCTGATCGTCCATGATCAACGGCTGATCCCATCCCTCACGCTCGATCCACGGACCCGGGGGGAAGTTGGGGCGGGTAGCGTCGGAACCGGTCGCCACCGCCGTCACGTCGACACCGAGCCGATCGGGATTGGCCTCGAGCCAGTCGACCAGCAGCGGGAGGTCATCCTGGCAGTGGGGGCACCAGTGGGCGAGGAACACGACCAGCGAGGGCGAACCGCCACCCGGCGTGTAGGTGACCGCCGCTCCCGTGCGATCGACCCCCGTCAGGCTGGGGGCGGGCAGCCCCAACGCCGGGTCGTTGGCGGGGTCGCTGAACGGCGCCAACGAGCCCTCGGCGGTGACGTCGCCGAACGCGCTGTTCCCGGACGCCTCGGTGCTGCCGCAGGCCGCCAACAGCAGCCCCAGCGCCAGCAACACGGTGACCTTCTTCATGTGATCTCCTTGGGTTTGGCAAGAATCAAGAGCGTGATGATCAACAGGAAACCACATCCCGCCATGAATGGGATGGAGATGAACGCGAACTCGCCGTTGGCGAGTGCCTGGAACTCGTTCACGTATTTGGCGTTGCAAACGACGCCGAGGCCGCAGGCCACCGAATCCGACAGCGCCGGGATCGTCTGTATCAGGTAGTGCCACACGGCCGTGCCGAGACCGGCGACGGCGAGGGGAAGCGCATACCAACGGACGTTGGGGTCCCGGCGCCACAGACCCACCGCCAGGATCGGTACCAGCGGGTACATGGCGATCCGCTGGTACCAGCACATCCGGCACGGTTCGAACAGGAAGTACTCGGAGTAGACCAGGCTGCCGACGGTGGCCACCGACGCCACCGCCAGCGATAGCCGAACGGCATGTGGGGCAACCCGCGCCCGAACCGTCGGGACCGCCGCGATCCCGATCGCCAGCACCAGGCCGGCCAGCGCCAGCGTGGCGACGATGGGGTTGAAGACCTGAACCGTCATGATGTGGTAGCCCCGACCAGGTTCGAACTGGCGTTTCCGGCTTGAAAGGCCGGCGTCCTAGACCGCTGGACGACGGGGCCATGCGTCAAGAATCGTAGCCTCCGGCGGAGACTTCCCAGTCTCCTCTTCTCAAACCCTTCCGAGGTCGGCCGCGGTGACGCGGATGCACCCGGATCGGGCTCGATCCGGGTGCATCCGCTGACCCGTTCTACAGCCGGGCGATCAGGCGACGGGATGGGGAGGCTCACGCCTGGCGCTGGGAACCGGGACTTGAGCGAACCCGGCCATTGGATCGTTGGTGTCGAACCCGGTTTCGGTCATCGGCTCCGGTGCGCCGTAGACGGTGGCCGCCTGCTGCCACAGGGTGAAGGTGACGGCGTCGCCCATACGGGGGGTACCGGTGTAGCGCATGTACACCAGAACTCCGCTCCGCCCGTCCTGGTGGGTCCCGCCGATGGCGGTGTGGAAGTCGACCTTGGCCGGTTCCGTCAGCTCGTTGGTGGTCGCCAGAACGGTCGGGCTGTCGGAGTCGGTCTCGACGAAGGCCCGGAAGTGCGGGTACACGAAGAAGTTGTCGGCGATGCCCTCGATGGGCATCTTGAACGTACGGGGCTCGAACTCGCTCTGCATGGCTGCCATCCCTACATCGACCGGACCCGGCGAACCGTCGGATCGAGGGGTTGATTCCCTTGTCCCCGGTCTACGCGCCGGGCGGGTCGAGCGCTAGGGGCGTTGGTCGGTCAACCGAGACGCGATGCCGCCGTCTCCAGTCGCAACAGCGTGGTGTCCCGGCCCAAAGCCGCCATCGACTCGAACAGAGGTGGGCTGACCGCCGACCCGGTGACCGCCACCCGCAGCGGCTGCAGGCCCTTCTTGGCGCCGATCCCCAGTTCTTCCAGCATCGCCCGCAGCGCGACCTCGATCGAAGCTGCGCCGAACGGATCGAGCACGGCCAGACGGACGGTGGCAGCGGCGATCACCTCGGCGACGCCGTCCTTGGCCATCACCTTCTCCCAGGAGTCCTCGTGGTAGGTGACGTCGCCGAACAGGAATCGGACCTGGTCGGCGACCTCGGTGAGCAGCTTGGTGCGCTCCTGCACCAGCGGGGCAATGTCTGCGAACACGTCTCGCTCGTCCGTGGCCAGTTTCCGACCCAGGTCGCTCTCGATGCCGGGCAGGACGGCTGCGGCGAAGTCGTCGGCCGGCATCGAGCGGATGTACTCGCCGTTGATCCATGCCAGCTTGTCGAGGTCGAACACCGCCGGGTTCTTCGAAACGGCGGACAGATCGAAGGCGGCAACG
The DNA here is from genome assembly GCA_050329955.1 of Acidimicrobiia bacterium. GTDB lineage: Bacteria > Actinomycetota > Acidimicrobiia > Spongiisociales > ZC4RG35 > JAOUGY01. The sequence goes on from JBHJOH010000010.1 coordinate 24,228, forward strand.
GCCTCCTCGAGCGTGAACACGGTGCGGTCCGAGCCGATCGACCATCCCAGCAACGCCAGGAAGTTGAGCATGGCGGCCGGCAGGTACCCGCCCTCCCGGTAGGCCTTGAGCGAGGTGTCGCCATGTCGCTTCGAGAGTTTTTTGCCGTCGGGACCGAACAGGAGCGGCAGGTGGGCGTAGGTGGGGATGTCCCCGCCCAGCGCCCTGGTCAGCAGGATGTGCTTGGGGGTCGACGGCAGCAGGTCCTCGCCCCGGGCGACATGGGTGATGCGGTAGTCGACGTCGTCGGTCACCGATGCCAAGTGGTAGGTGGGCACCCCGTCGGAGCGGAGGATCACGAAGTCGTCGACCATGGCCGCTTCGAACCGCATGTCGTCGCGCACCTGGTCGTGGAACTCGATCGCCTGGTCCTGGGGCACCGAGAAGCGGATGACACCCGAGCTGGCGGTCACGTCGGGGCGGCGGATGTAGGTGTTGGGGTGTTTCTTCTCGGCGACGGCCTGCTGGCGCAGCACCTCCAGCTCGTCCTGTGAACGCGGGTCGTGATAGGCCAGCCCACGGGCGACCAGATCGTGTGCCACCTCGCGGTAGTGGTCGAAGCGGTCCGACTGGCGGTAGCTGCCGTGGGGGCCGCCGGCGTCGACGCCCTCATCCCAGTCGAGCCCCAGCCAGCGCAGCCCGTCCTTGATGTCGTCCTCATAGATCGCCTCGGAGCGCTCGACGTCGGTGTCGTCGATGCGGAGGATGAAGGTTCCACCGTGATGCCGGGCGAACAACCAGTTGAACAACGCCGAACGGGTGTTGCCGACGTGGACGTACCCGGTGGGGGACGGAGCGATACGAACCCGGACGGTCATGGTCTTCCTGACTGACTGTGAACGGTGAACGGTGAACGGTGAACGGCCGTCATCTGACGACCACCCGGTTGACGAGCGTGCCGATCCCATCGACCTCCACCTCGACCAGGTCACCGGGTGTGATCACGCTGGAGCCGAGCGGGGTGCCGGTCAGCACGACATCGCCGGGGAGCAGCGTCATCACACCGCTGATGAATTCGAGCAGCTCGGCCACCCCGAACACCATGTCTGAGGTGAAGCCGGCCTGACGGACCTCGCCGTTGACCCGCCCGATGATGGCGAGTCGTTCCAACGGATCGAGTTCGGTCTCGACGGCGGGTCCCAACGGGCAGAAGGTGTCGAAGCCCCGGGCCCGGCCTGGGCTTCCGTCGGAGCGTTCCAGATCGACGGCGCGCACGTCGTTGGCGGCGGTGTACCCGAAGATGTACTGCGAGGCGTCCTCGGCCTTGATGTTGCGGGCGAGACGCCCCATCACCACCGCCAGTTCGGCCTGCTGGTGCAACTGGCTGGTGGCCGACGGATACACGATGGCGGCGTTGGGCCCGGCCACCGACGTCGCCGGCTTCAACACGATCACCGGCTCATCGGGCAGCACCTGGTCGCCTTCGTCACCGAGGTCGGTGAAGTTGTAGTCGACCGCCACCACCTTCGACGGCAGCACCGGTGCCAGCAGTTGAACCTGATCCCACGGCACCACCGTCTCGGTCGGCTCCCAAACGAACAGCGGCGACCCTTGGTACACGGTCACTCCCTCCGCCTCCGCCAGCCCGTAGGCAATGTCATCTCCGGCCTTGAAACGCACGATCTTGCTCACGGGGACAGACGGTAGTGGCTTCACCGTTCACCGTTCACCGTTCACCGACGGACGGTCAACCGTGAACGGTCAACGGTGAACGGGTCAGGGGTAGTACTCGTCCTTCCGGTAGCTCGACTCCGGGTACGGCGTCGCCACGCCTTCGATGGCCTTGGTGAAGTGCTCGATGCCGACCTGGAGGAACAGGCCGGTGGCTTCGACGTGGATGCGACCGTCGGGGCCGTAGCCGACCGCTTCGGGATAGAGCTTGCGACCGTCGCTCCGGGCGAGCCATGCCTCTCCCCTGATGGTCACGCCAAGTGGGATCGGTTCGAGGTAGTTGACCTCGAGTTTGGCGGTGACGGCGGGCTTCTGGTGGGCCATCGATACGAACCCGATGAGGTCGTCGAAGAAGGCGGCGATCGCCCCGCCGTGGGCCAGTCCGGGGCCGCCCTCGAATCGAGGGTGGAACACCAGCTCGGCCACCACCTTGTCACCTTCGAAGCGGGGCTGAACACCGAGTCGGGTGTCGTTCTCGGGGCCACAGCCGAAACACGTCGGGAGGTGGTGGGTCGGCAGCTGCGCCAACACTCCCGCATCGGGCACGGGGACGATCTCCCCGGTGAGAAACCGGAAGTTCACAGGCCGAGGGTCAACGTCTGTCGAACCCCAGCCGGCTTCTGGCGCAGCAACTCGTCGTCGACCTCGGCGACCGCCGTCTTGCCCTTCGACTGCTCGTGTGGAACCGCCGCCAGCCAGGTCTTGCGGCGGGCCGACAATTCGAGCGGCAGGCCCTCGCCGATGCCACACAGCAGCTTGGCGACTTCGAGATCCTCGGGGATCGGCGCCCGCCCGAACATCGACGCCCTGGCCGACATCAGCGCCACCAGCACGTCATGCAGGTCGGGGTCGATGTCACCTTCCATGTGCCGAACGATCTTCTTCGCCCAGCCGGTGTCGGGCCCGGGCGTGCCGAACCCCTTACCGCGGGGAACCTGGCCGGGGGCGGTGATCACACCGGGCCTGCCCGCCGGCGACCAGCGACGAGCCGGCGAGGTGTCGAGCCCTTCACGGGGAAGGTCGGAGGGGTCCAACTCGATGTTCGGCTGCTGCGCCACTGGTGCTCGCTCCTGAGGATGGTCGTCCCCCACATCATGCCGGGGATATGCGGATCGGACAACATGAGCCGCAACGGTCAGCGCAGATGGCGTCCGTACCAGTCGAGCACCGCCTCGAAACGCTCCAGCCGGTGCCGGGGCGTGCCTGTACGGGACATCTCGTGTCCCTCGCCCGGGAACCGGAGCAGTTCGGCAGGGGTGCCGTTCCGGAGGAGCGCATGGAAGTACTGCTCGGCCTGTTCGATCGGGCAGCGGTGATCGGCCTCCGCATGCAGGACGAGGGTGGGGGTGCGCACCTGATGGGCGGTGGCGAGTGGGCTCTTGTCCCACCACACCTGCCATCCGTCGGGGTAGGGCGCACCGGTGTAATCCGACGGGAACACCCCGGCGATGTCGGAGGTGCCGGCGAAGCTGGTCCAACTGATCAGTGCTCGTTCCACGATCGCCGCACGGAAACGATGGTCCCGGGATGTGATCCAGGCGGTGAGGAATCCTCCGTACGATCCGCCCATGATCCCGAGCCTCTCGGTGTCGAGGCGGGGGTGTCGAGCCGTGGCGGCTTCCATCGCTGCCATGACGTCGGCGACGTCGACCACACCCCAGCCGTCGCCGGTGACGGCCTCGACGAAGTCGCTGCCGCGCCCCGACGAACCACGCGGGTTGCAGGCAACCACCCCGTACCCGGCCCCGGCGTACACCTGGAACTCGTCGAAAAACCCGAACCCGTACTGACTCGCCGGCCCGCCATGAATGTTGAGCAGCGCCGGCACCGCGACGTCGCCGTGGGGCAGGTACACCCACACGTCGACTTCCACGTCTCCCGACTTCACCCGGAAGTGATCGGCGTCGACCGTTGCGAGATCGGCGAGCGGCGGATCGATCCGGGCGCCGTCGACGAACAGCCCGCCCGGGTCGGCGATGCCACTGGCAGTGAACGCCAGCACGCCTTCCGACATGTCGAAGCCGCCCACCACCCGACGACCGTCGACCAGGTGACGCACCGCGCCGGTCTCATCGACTGCGATCACGCCCACCGACCCCGAGTCCTCCAAGGTGACCAGGCAGAGGGTGTCATCCCACACCAGCCGTACCGGCGTTCCCAGCGCGGTCACACCCCGATCGAGGGGGCCGGTGAGATCGGTCAGCGAACCGTCGGACCCGCGCCGGTACACCTTCGAGACGTTCGGGTACCTCGCATCGGCGCTGCCCACCAGATGCAGCACGCCGTCGGGCCGGTAGCTCACACCCACCCAGTCGCCGCGGGCGCAGGCCTGCGTCAGCTCACCGTCGAGTGCCACCTCCCACACGTCGGTACCGGCCACCAGGCCCTGGCGGGGGTCACGGTCGGAGATCACAGCGAGCCGACTCCCATCCGGAGCCCAGGCGAACCCGGCAACGTCGAAGTCACCGGGCGTGAGGCACACGGGCTCCGAGCCACCACCCGGGTCCACCAGCCACAGGTGACGGCGCCGATCATGGGTCCAGCCCTTGCCATCGAACCGGTACGGGACGGAGGTGATCCGGCGGGGTCGGCGTCCACGTTCGTCATCATCGAGCCCGCCCCAGCCCTCGGCCCAGCTGACAGCCACCACCGCCATCCGGGTGCCGTCGGGCGACCACTCGAGCGACTCCACCCCCAGGTCGAAGCCGGTGACCACCTCCGCCTCTCCCCCATCAACCGCCAGCACGGCCACCTGGGCCGGCTTGGCGTCGACCGAACGGAGGAACGCCAGATCGACACCATCGGGAGACCAGCGGGGAGCCGTGTCACCGGGACCGGCCGTCAGACGGCGGGCCACACCTCCATCCGCCAGCCAGACCTCACGCACATACCGATCCCCGTCGAGGTCGATGGTCGTTCGGACATACGCCACCCGCCCACCCCGGATGCGCGGATCGGAAGGCGTGACGATGCGGGACAGATCTGACGGCTGCACCCAGGCAGCGTATACCCTCTCCGCCATGCATCGCCTGGTGGCCTCATGGTTCGGAACCGGTCTCATCCTGCGACGCCTCCGCGGAGCCGACGAAGGCTCCGGAACGGTCGGCGCCGCCTTCGCCATGCTCATCTGGTGGGCTCTCTCCGACCTCGGATGGCCCGCCCAGGCCCTCTCGGTGGTCATCGTCACCGCACTTTCGGTGTGGTCCGCCCGCCCCTTCTCCGACGAACACGCCGACCCCGCCTGGGTCGTCGTCGACGAAGCAGCCGGCGCCCTGCTCGCCACCATCGGACTCACCGGCCCCGCCGCCTTGATCGGCTGGCTCGTCTTCCGTGCCGCCGACATCATGAAAACCCGCTTCCCCGGCGTCGCCCAAGCCGAAGCCCTCCCCGGCTCCATCGGCGTCACCGCCGACGACCTCGTAGCCGGCCTCTACGGCCTCGCCGCCGGGTGGCTTTTCCACGTACTCACATAGGGTCCTCGCGCCGTCACGCCAGATCGAGGTAGCGCGCTTCTTCGATTCCTTCCAGGCGGCGGAGGCCGGCGAGTTGGTCGTCACCGAGGGGTTGGTCGACGTTGATGCCCATCATGGCGGCTTCGCCGGTCACCCGGGAGCGGCCCACCACCATGTTGGCGATGTTGACGCCGAGCTCTCCGAGGTAGGTGCCGACCCGTCCGATCACACCGGGGGTGTCTGAGTTGCGGACGATGAGGACGTGGTCTGAGAAGGGGAGTTCGACGTCGTGGCCGAGGATCTCCACCATCATGGTGCCCTTGCGGGACATGGTGCCGGCGAGGGAGGCGGTGCCGTCGGAGATGCGCAGGCACGAGACGTACTCTTCGGCCTCTTCGGAGGATTCGAGGTCGACCACCAGGCCGCGCTGGTCGGCGATGGAGGGGGCGTTGACGTAGGAGACCGGCTCGGTGGAGTACCCGGAGAGGGCACCCTTGAGCAGTGCCAGTTTGAGCGGGCGCAACTCCTGGCTGGCGAGGCGGCCTTCGGCGCGCAGCACGACCCGGCCGGACATGCCGCCGGTGAGGCCGACGAATGCCTTGCCGAGTTGTTCGGCGAGCGGGAGAAACGCCTGCACGTCTTCGCTGACCTCGCGTCCCAGGTCGACGTTGACGGCGGTGAGAACCAGCTCGCCGCGCAGGGCGGCGGCCACGGCCTCGGCGGTGTCGGTTCCGGCCTTGTCCTGGGCTTCGGCGGTGGAGGCTCCGAGATGGGGTGTGACCACCACCTGGGGGAGATCGAACAGGGGGCTGTCGACGGTGGGTTCGAGGGCGAAGACGTCGATGCCGGCGCCGGCGACGTGGCCGGATCGGATTGCTTCGGCGAGGGCGGCCTCGTCGATGATGCCACCCCGGGACGTGTTGATGATCCGCACGCCCTGCCGGCACCGGGCCAGGTTGTCCTTGCCGAGCAGGCCTTCGGTTTCTTTGGTCTTGGGCAGGTGAATGGTGATGAAGTCGACCTGGGGGAACAGGTCGTCGAGCTCGACCAGTTCGACGTCGAGGCGACGGGCGCGTTCGGCCGACACGAACGGGTCATAGGCGACCACCTTCATGCCGAAGGCGAGGCAGCGTTGGGCGACCATGGTGCCGATCTTCCCGAGCCCGATCACGCCCAGGGTCTTGCCGTGCAGCTCGACTCCCTGGAAGCTTTTGCGGTCCCAGTTACCGGCCACCAGCTTGGCGTGTGCCTGGGGGATGCTGCGGGCCTGGCTCAACAACAGCGCCATCGTGTGCTCGGCGGCGGAGATGGTGTTGGCGTGGGGGGCGTTGACCACCAGCACGCCGCGGTCGGTGGCGGTGGCCAGGTCGATGTTGTCGACGCCGATGCCGGCCCGTCCCACCACTTTGAGCATCGGGGCGGCCAGCAGCATCTCACGGTCGACGTCGGTAGCGGAACGCACCACCAGCCCGGAGGCGTCGGCCAGACGGGCGATCAGCTCGTCGCGGCCGGCTCCCACCGCCACGTCGACCTCACACGATTCGGCCAGGGCATCGATGCCTGCTTGGGCGATGGTTTCGGCTACGACGACCTTTGGTTTCACGCTGCTCTGCTCCGTGTTGATGAGCGCCCATTGTGATGTTTCGGCCGGTCGTCGCCAAAGCGACGATACGCTGGCCCTCCGAACCCAAGGAGGACACGCTGTGAGCTGGCAACCGAACCGGATCGTCGCCGCCGTGGACGGATCCGAGCAGAGCGTGGGCGCAGCCCGCACCGCGGTCGAGATGGCCCGCAGCACGGGGGCAACGGTCACCTTCGTGTCGGTGGTGAGACCCCCAGAGGGCTGGTGGGGCCTGGAGGGTTCGCCCCCGAGTCCCGAGGTGTTGTCGGAGGCGGTGGCGTCGGGGAGCCGGGAGCTGTCCCGGGTCGTCTCCGAGCTGGACACCACCGGTGTCACCTTCGAGACCGTCAACGAGCTGGGCGATCCGGCTTCCATCATCATCGCCCTGTGTGAGCGTCTCGACGCCGACGTGCTCGTGATCGGCCGCCGCGGTGCCGGCCTGGTGGAGCGGATGATGCTGGGCTCGGTGGCCGACCGGCTCGCCCACCATGCTCCCTGCTCGGTGCTGATCGTCCCGTGACCAGCCCCGCCCGGGCCCTGCGGGACGCCATCGAGCCGTTCCACTCGTTCTCGTACTTCGCGGCGGAGCTACGGATGCCGAAGCTGGAGGAGGCCGGGCTGCATCCGATGGCGGCCTACTTCGCCCAGCGGTCGTGCCCGATGGGAGCGGTGTCGGGCGAGCTGGTGTCGGCGGTGTTCTACGGGTTCAATCCGGCACTGGTGTCGAAGTCGATCCCGGCGGTGTGGTCGCTCGTCTCGCCTTCCGAGGCCTGGGGGCACCGTATCACCGGGGTCGGTGCCGCCCTCGGCCGGATGGTTCCCGGCGGTTTCCACGACGCAGATGTCGCCTCGGCAACCGCATTGGCGGCCCGGGCCATCGAAGGTCTGGTGATGGGGGGTCGCCCGCTCGGCGCCTGCCATGCAGCCATGCCGGTTCCCGCCGATCCGCTGTCGGCACTGTGGCACCACATCGCCGTGCTCCGCGAGTACCGGGGCGACGGGCACGTGGCAGCGCTCATCGAGCATGGAATCGGTCCGATCGAGTCGCTGGTGACCGCAGGGAGCTTCTCGAACCTGTCGGTTGGTTTCCACCGCAAGCGACGTGGGTGGGACGACGATCAGTTGGCGGCGGCGGTGCAGCGTTGCATCGGCGCCGGGTGGGTGGACGCCGAGTGGACGCTCACCGCGCCCGGAGTGGAGCTGCGTCAGTCGATCGAGGACGCCACCGACCGGACCATGGCTCCTGTGCTCGAGGCACTCGGGTCCGAGGGCACCGCGACGCTCACGTCGCTGATGGCTGAGTTCAGCGACTCGGTGGTGGATGCGGGCGGTTTCCGCTGACGTCGCGCATATCCTGAGGTGATGGACCGCGAACAGCAACGACCCGTACCGGGTGAGTCCGAGCCTTCCCCGGAAGCGATGGACCGGCTTGATGCCCTGAGCCGCCCGCTGGCCGAGCGGGTTCTCCAGCGGGCGATCGAATTGCACAGCCGGGACCAGCTCGGCCCCGAGAAGTTGAGCCGTTCCCAGCTCGATCAGATCGCCTCGGAGCTGGGCATCGACCCCAAGTACATCAGCGCTGCCCTCGTCTCGGAGTTGGAGACCACCGCCGACCTGCCGGGTCGTTCGCTCCGCGAGCGGGTGTTCGCCCCTGACCGGATCACCGGTGGCCAGGTCATCCTCGGCGATCCGGCCACCGTCGAGAAGGCCATCATCAACTGGCTGCGGAGTGCTGAAGGGTTCCGACCGCGGGCCAAGACCGGCACCGGGTACACCTGGGAACGCGACGACCATTGGGCCACCAAGATGCGGCTGTCCCTCGGCGACAAGCAGGGCACCGGTTCGCTGCGTGGTCTGAAGACGATCACCCACCGTCACACCGACACCGGGGATGGCCGCCATCTGGTGGAACTCGACGCCGACACCCGGGTGGTGTCGTGGACGGCCGCCGGCATCGCCGGCGGGGCCACGGTGCTGGGCGTGATCGGCGGGACGGTTGCGGCGCTGGCCGGCTCCGGATCCGACGTCGCCGACTTCCTGATGGTGTCGCTGCCCACCGCCACCGTCGGCATCTCCGCCGGCCTCATCACCGCAAAGGCGTGGTCGTCATCGATCCGCCGGGGCCTCGACCGCGCCCTCGACGGCATCGCCTCCCCCGAGCTGTTCCGCAAACGCAAGAACCGCAAGAGCGGCATCGCCAAAGTCCTCGACGACCTCGGCGACAAGCTCGACGACATCTTCGATTGAGGAAGGCGGAGGAAGGCGGGGGAAGGCGGAGGAAGGCGGAGGAAGGCGGAGGCCCGGAATCCGGAACGGGCAGCCGGGCGACCGTCAACCCTGGCCATCAGAAGAACGCCGGAAGCAGGAGGCCAGAGGCCGGAGGCCCGGAATCCGGAACGTGGCAACAGCGCGACGCGAGCACCTCCGCACCCTCGGCCAAGCACGCCATGACCCGCCACCA
>JBHJOH010000011.1:0-27771 GCA_050329955.1 Acidimicrobiia bacterium
CTGGTGCGCTTGCCATCCTCGAGGTCACCGACAGCACCGGGATCCGGACCGACTCGGTGGCCCTCACAGGGGACACCACCTGGCACCAACTGGCGGTGGACGTGGCCGCCAACGAAACCGTCACGATCCGGCTCATCGCCGACCGTTTCACAGCACTGGGCGGGGTTGACGTCGCATTCGACGGAGTTTACCTGAACGCTGCCCTATGACCAACCACACCACGAGCGGCATGTCACCCACAGAAACGGCGCACCCTGCGACGGAATCCAATGCCTGCGGTGTCCAACAGCGGCGTTGGCACCGGTGGCGGGAGCCACAAAGTCGAAAGGCCACGATGAACCAGAACCACCCGGACGCGATCAGGATCCACAGCCTGCCCCACGAGGCGTCCTCCGATGTCGTCACCGGCCGGGCGGGCCAGTGATCCCTCGGACAACAGGGCCACCAAGTCGCGTCGTGGTGTCGCTGCTGGGCCTGGTAGTCATCGTCGGACTGTCGGGGTGTGAGTACCGGTCCGAGGTACCGACCATCCGCAACGAAACCGACCGGACCCTCACCTTGTACTACGTGGTCGGACCCGGCGGTGGCAGCCCAGAGGGCACTGAGGTAGAGCTCACAAGGCTGCGTCCCGGGAACGAATACGTCGACCGTGCCGAGTGTGTGGATGAGGACTTCGTGGTGCGAACCGAGGACGGCACCGAAATCGCCAGCCGAACCGAACGGCTCTGCGCCGGCGACCCCTGGATCCTCACCGAACCCTGACAACCAGGATGGCAGATCGAGGTGGTCGACAGCGACGACCGCGTGCTGTCAGACCGGCGAATCGGCCACCGCACGCTCCGACGATCTCACCGAAACAAGCCAGAATAGGGCTCCCTGGCTGGGTGGACCGTGAATGCACCGAGTCCCGGCCACGGTGGTCGAGGTCCCCTCCGACGGTGACCAATCCGTCGTGGCGGGCACGCCCTCGTGCACTTGCCATCCTCGAAGTCACCGACATGCAACGTGGCAACGGCCGAGCGTCACGCTCAGTGACGACCCGGCGAGGGGGAGGCGACGCCTGGAAGTGCCGATCCCGGACACTCTGAGGAATGCTCGTTCGTGCTCCACATCTGGTGATCGGCGCTGGTGTTTCACGCATCCTGAATCCTTGTGTTGGTGCCCGGTGGGACGGTTGGGTGTCTGTGGTGGGCGTGCGGTGTTGTTCGAGTTCTGTGACCGGCTTCGCGCCGACGTTTGGGAACGGCACTGTGACCGGCGGCTGGGTTGGTGGCGGTGGTCTGGGTGGTGGCGTGGTGTTCGGGAGGCGTGTTGGTGTTGGATCGTTCATGTCAGGCTGAGACGGGTGTTGGTGTGTTGCTGGCGCGGGGTTAGTGGTGGTCTAACTGCCCCGAACGGCCTCCACCCCGGCCGCCCGTCTGCTGAACTACGGGCGATGGAGGGAACGACGTTTGCGATTCGGTTCGACGGTCTCTGGGTTCAGTCCCGCCCACCCCATCCTTTGGGCACACGTTTGCCGCTGTCCGAGCTGACCGGGAGTGAGGACATCCACGGTGTGCTCGACATCGTCGTCCAGGGCCGCTCGCTGCCTCCGCTCGGATACTGGGGCATGGACGATGCCTGCTTCGCAGACTGGGTCACGGAACTTCCGGCGATGGTTCGTGAGCTCGGCACATCGATGAACGGTCGGTTCAGCCACGACCCCGGTGATCAGGGGGAGCCTGAATACCGTTTCGAGCGGGCGGGGGATTCGGCAACGCTCACGATCGTGGAGGAGAACGGCGAGGGCGACGTGTACCTGAACTGGGACCAGGTCGAGTTCCGGTGGGATGACGCAGTCGGGGCCGTCACCCGCTTCCTGGCAGAGCTCCGGGCCCTGCTCGGAGCCGAAGCGGGCGAAATCGGCACAGCCTGGGTGGATCGTGTCTCGGGTGTCTCCGGTCTGGATTGAGGCGCATCACAACCCCGGACGCGCCGGTACGATCCGATCATGCTCGATCGGATCTGGTGGTTCATCACGGGGGCGGTGGCAGGCGGCTTCGTCACGGTGCGGGCGTTGCGGCGCAAGCCCAGGCCCGAAGACCTGAAGCATGCCGCCGTGAGCACGGGTGCCGACATCCTCAACCTGGCGGCCAAAGCGGTGCGGGCACCGAACCGGCGTTGACGTTCGATGTTGCGTCCTGACGCCTGATCTCGATACTCCCGATCCAGGATCGGGCGGGCGCTCCTAGCGCAGGTTGCCTACGCGAGTCGCAGTCACGATGTCAACGCGCGGTGGAGGAACGCTGCCATCTGGCCGCGAGTGACGGGATCCTCGGGGCAGAACGACATGGTTGAACACCCCCTGGTCACACCTGTCTGCGCCAGCCATTCAACGTCGGAAACGAACACCGAGCCATCCATGTCGCCGAAATCCGCGGGTCCGGCGACCAGCTCCAGATCAGACCATGCCCGCCGCAGGAACGCCGCCATCTGGCCCCGGGTCACCGCCTCGTTCGGACAGAACAGCGTGTTGGTCGGCGGATTGCAGCCCATCGTCACCCCAGCAGCCGCGAGCCTCTCGATATCGGACTCGAACACCGACTCGTCGTCGTCGGCGAACTCGATCGAACCGGCCTCTGTCAGCCCCAGAGCACGCACGAGGAACGCTGCCATCTGACCCCGGGTCACCGCATCGTCGGGACAGAAGAGGTCATTGGCGGGCGGGTTGCAGCCCGAGGTGATGCCGGATCGGGCAAGCCACTCGATGTCGGACTCGAACACCGATCCGTCGTCGTCCGAGAACGTGTCGGTCGGGGTGTCATGGGGAACGGTGGACGGGGGTGTCGCCGGCGCGGTCGTCGTGGTTGTGGACACGATCGAGGTTGATGGCGTCGTATCCGGGCTCGTCGTCGTTGTCGACACGATCGAAGTCGAGGTCGTCGTCACCGACGGCGATGGACCTTCGAAGCGCCAGATGGCCCACGATTCACCCCAGACGCCGCTCACCACGACGTCACCATCGGCCGCGACGGCGATGTCGCCACCCATCGCTAACAGACTGTCCGGATCGCCCACAGCCATCGGAATGTGACCGGACCCGACCTCCATCGCGCCGTCCGGACCGAATCGGACGACGGCCAGGTCCGCGATGGCGTCTGGTCCGGGTGATGTCGCCATCCCGGCGGCAACGATCCCGCCTCCGCCGTCGAAGGCAGCTCGGCGCAGAATGATGTCGCCCTCCAACGGAACCACGACGACCCCATCGTCCCCGTAGTCCGACACGAGCCGGCCCGACTCGTCGAGTGCCAGTGCAAGCACGGCGACCGTTCCCGTCTGTCCTGTTGCGCCTATGCCATGGATGACACCGCCATCACCGATGAGGAGATCGGTGACTCCTATGGCGTGGGAGTACTCGTCGGTGTACGACGGGATGCTGAACACTCCGTCGCCGGCGAACGAAAGGTCGAACGCGCCGTTCGCATTGAGTCGGAACATCAACAGCTCGCGGTCGGCGACACCGCCGACAGTGATCCGGTTGCTCGAGTCGACCGCCACGGAGGAGAACAACAGCGTCTGCCCATCGAACTCCAGCACCAGAACACCCTCGTCACCGAAGGCCGAGTCGAGCGCGCCGTCCGGCGTTGCCCGCACGATCACGACCTCGCTGTCGTGGGTTGCGCCGACGACAACGACCCGGCCGATGGTGTCAACGGCGAGGGACACCGGCATCTCGGGGTCGTGGGCGACCGAGATGGGCGCCACGACCGAACCATCGACGCCGAACGCCGCGTCGATCGTTCCATCCGGCATCCAGCGGCTGATGGTCACGGGCGATGCGGCCACCGTGAGGAACCGTCCATCGGCGAGAACTGCAATGTCGGCGAGTGACTCTGGCACGACTGCCGCGCCGTCCTCGCCGAAGGCTTCGTCGACTTCGCCGTCTTCGGTGAATGCCAGCATGCCCCCGTCGAGGCCATCCTGGGCGCCACCGACAGCGATCCCGCCGCCGCCGGGACGCAGCGCCAGCCCACCGATGGCCGGGTCGCCGGTCACGTCGAACACGCGGCGCACGCCGCCGTCTCCGAACGTCGCATCTGGCTCAGCGACGGCCGCCCATGCCACCAATGCCGGGGTCAAACCCACCGCCACCGCCAGCGCGGCGAGCGCGGTTTTCCTGATCGGCGACATCGCAGCCTCTCCTGTCGGGCGCATGTCAAAGTAGATTCATTGCCAATCGACGCAAGTGACGTTCGCCACATCATCCGATGTGACTGATGCCCTGCTGTGGAGGCGCGGCCTGCCATTACGCGTGCGAGGGTGAGCGGTGGGGCGTCACCGAATCGGTTGGTTCGTCCGGGGGTCGATCACATCGGCGGGTCGGTTCCCGGTTCGGGCGGGAGAAATCTGATGCGGCCCGGTGCCGAGGTGGGGTCGATGCGATGTCCGCGTCGGTGGATCACCACGTGATGGTGGAACCAGCACAACAGGGTCAGGTTGGAGGGGTCGTCGCTTCCGCCCTCCACCCGATGCACGATGTGGTGGGGTTGCAGGCGATGGGTCGACAGGCACCCGTCGGCGGTGCAGATCCGGTCACGCTGGTGGATGGCCCGGCGGAGTCGCCCAGGCAGTGTGCGGCTCTTTGCTCCGACTCCCAGCAGTCTGCCGTCGGCGGTGATGGCGTTGACCTCGACGATGGCGTCGCACAGGATCGCCTCGAGGGCGGCGGGGCCGACCCGATGGCCCGACAGGGTGTGGACGCCTGACTCTCCGTTGCTGGGTGCAGCTTCTCTTGCGTCGACCAGCACCGTCACCATGGTGGTGGTCGACGGCGTGTTGTCGCCGCCTGCGTCGATGACCAGGTTGACGAGGGCGTCGGCCATGCGGGCCTTGCGGGGTTCACGACGCCCACACGGCAGCGCGGGGGTGGCGTCGGCGGCTTCGACGATGATCTGGTGGAACCGTTCGGCGTCGATATCGACGAGCTCGCCCCACAGGCGGAGGGCGGTCTGATCGAGGCTTGGCTGGATGAGCAGGAACCGCTCTGCGTGGCGGGCCCGCTCCTCGGTCTTCGAGATTCGGCGTCGGCCGGCGATGTGGTGGCGCAGCCGGGGAATCGACATCCCGGCGGTTTCGTTCACCGGGTCGGCGGAGTGGAGTCGGGTGAGTTCGGCCGCCCGGTCGAAGGTGATGTCTCCCGCCTCGACGGCGAGATGGATGGACTCCGATTCGGCCATGGTGACGGTGGCGAGCGAAGAGGCGGTTTCGGGGGAGAGGTCGAGCCTGGACCCGGCCCATTCGGCGAGGGTGCGGCAGCCGTCGACCATCGGGATCTGGCGTCGGTCGATCTCGCGCAGCAACACCATCTGGCGCGCCCGTGACCGGGCGATGAAGCGCTCCAGCGCTTCCAGTTCGATCTCGATGCTGTCGGTGGACACGGAGTCCAGATGTTCGAACGTCCCGGAGGATTCCACTTGCTGCTCTCTTCGTGCCGATGTCCTCGATCTGGAAGGTCACCGGAGTGGGCTGGTTCAAGTGGGGAAGTGCCACCACTCTAATCGAACACATGTTCGATTGTCAAGGCGGCCCGTGCGGAGCGGGTTGTCTAGGCCGGGTGCCCAGGCGGGCGTGACGGGCTGAACCGCAGGGGTTTGGGCGTGCTCGTTCCTCGCTCGCCCCTACCTGGGTAGGGCGTTTCGCATTGGACGTGTCGAGGCGGGGTCCCCAGGCGGGCGTGACGGGCTGAACCGCAGGGGTTTGGGCGTGCTCGTTCCTCGCTCGCCCCTACGGGCCGTCGCTCCTTTTCGTCCGTGCTCCCCGCGCCATATCACTAACCTGCTTTCTCCCATGGACGCCACCAGCATTCGTCGCACATTCCTCGAGTTCTTCGAAGAGCGGGGTCACACCGTTCGGCCGTCGTCTTCGCTCATTCCGGTGGACCCGACGCTGCTGCTCACCAATGCGGGGATGGTTCCGTTCAAGCCGTACTTCCTGGGCGAGGAGCCGGCCCCGTTCCAACGGGCGACCACGGTGCAGAAGTCAGTGCGCACCATCGACATCGACATCATCGGCACCACCGCTCGCCACATGTCGTTCTTCGAGATGCTGGGCAACTTCAGCTTCGGCGACTACTTCAAGAAAGAGGCGATGACCTTCGCCCACCAGCTGCTCACCGAAGGATTCGGGCTCGACCCCGACCGGCTCTGGTACACCGCCTACGAACACGACGACGAGGCGGCGGCGCTGTGGGTCGACCACGTCGGCATCCCCGCCGAACGGGTGCAGCGGGGCGGCAAGGACAACTTCTGGCAGATGGGCGTACCCGGTCCGTGCGGACCGTGCGCCGAGATCTTCTACGACCGCGGTCCCGAGCACGGCCCCGACGGCGGGCCCATCGGCGGCGGCGAGGAACGGTTCATCGAGATCTGGAACCTGGTGTTCATGCAGAACGTCCAGGACCGGCCCTACAACGTGGTGGGCGAGCTTCCCACGAAAAACATCGACACCGGGATGGGGCTGGAACGCCTGGCCATGATCCTGCAGGGTGTCGGGTCGGCGTTCGAGATCGACACGGTGCTTCCGGTGCGACAGGCCGCCGAGGCGTTCACCGGCGTCGCCTACGGCGCTGACGACATGACCGACGTGTCGCTGCGCATCCTGGCCGACCATGGCCGCACCATGACCTTCCTGATCGGCGACCAGGTGATGCCCTCCAACGAGGGTCGCGGCTACATCCTGCGCCGCATCATCCGGCGGGCGGTACGTCACGCCTGGCAGCTCGGCGGCGCCGGTCTCATCACCCCCCGCCTGGTGGAGGCCACCGTCGACACGATGGGCGAGTGGTACAGCGCAATCGCCGATCGTCGCAGCTTCATCGTCGACGTCGTCTCCCGCGAGGAGGAGCGTTTCCGTCGCACCCTCGAATCGGGTCATCAGCTGCTCGACACCGAGCTCGAGCATCTGGGCAACGGCGGATCATTGCCCGGCGAGGTCGCCTTCAAGCTGCACGACACCTTCGGATTCCCGATCGAGCTCACCAAGGAGATCGCCTCCGAACGCGGATTCGAGGTCGACGAGCCCGGGTTCGAGACCGCCATGTCCGACCAGCGCGCTCGCGCCAAGAAGGGGTGGAAGGGCGGCGACGAGGCGGCCAAGGGTGAGTTCTACCGGGCGATCCTCGACGACGTCGGCACCACAGAGTTCGTCGGCTACACCCACGAGCTGGCAACCGGTCGGGTGCTGGCCATCGTCCGTGACGGCGAGCTGATCGACGTCGCCGAACACGGCCAGGAGGTCGAGATCTTCCTCGACCGCACCCCGTTCTACGGGGAATCGGGTGGCCAGATCGGGGACACCGGTTCCATCACCACCGCCACCGGGGCGGTGGCGGTGCACGACGTGCAGCACGCCGTGCAGGGATTCCACGGTCACAAGGCCAAGGTGGTGTCGGGCACCATCGCCGTGGGCCAGGACGCCGAGCTGGTGATCGACTCGATGCGACGGGCCCGCACCCGCAAGTCCCACACCGGCACCCATGTGGTGCACGCCACCCTGCGTGAGGTGCTGGGCGATCACGCTCACCAGGCGGGGTCGCTGGTGCAGCCGGGGCGCCTCCGTTTCGACTTCAGTCATTTCCAGGCGATGAGCTCCGATGAGGTGAGCGACGTGGAGCGGGTCTCCAACCATCGGCTCATCGGCAACGCCGAGGTCAGCACCACCGTCACCAGCCAGGACCAGGCCAAGGATATGGGGGCGCTGGCATTCTTCGGCGACAAGTACGGCGAAACCGTCCGGGTGGTCAAGGTGGGCGACTTCTCGGTGGAGTTCTGCGGAGGCACCCACACCCACACCGCCGGTGAGGTCGGCCCGCTCGTCATCATGTCCGAGTCGTCGATCGGCTCCAACATCCGCCGGATCGAAGCCCTCACCGGGGAAGCCGCCTATCAGCATCTGGTGGAGGTGCGCGACGCCCTCGACGGCACCGGGCGGCTGCTCAAGGCGCCGCCGTCCGAGGTTCCCGCCCGGGTGCAGGCGCTGATCGGCAAGGTCGAGGAGTTGGAGGGCGAGATCGACGCCATCCGCTCGCAACGCCGTTCGGCCCTCGCCGCCGAACTGGCGGGAACCGCCGACCGGGTGGGGGAGGCGTCGGTGGTGGTGGCGTCGGTGGGGGAACTGCCCCCAGAACAGCTCCGCCAACTGGCCATGGCCGTGCGCGACCGGATCGGCCGGGGTGTGGTGGTGCTCGGCTCCACCAACGCCGGCAAGGGTGCAGTCGTCGGCGCCGTTTCGAAGGACCTGGTTGCCGCCGGAGTGTCGGCGGCAACGCTCATCGCCGACGCCGCCCGTGAGATGGGCGGCGGTGGCTCCCGCGATCCCGAACTCGCCCAGGCGGGTGGGCCCCGTGGTGAACAACTCGACGCCGCCATCGACCTGGCGCGAACCGGCGTGGGCCGGGCGCTGTCCGGAGTCTGATCCTGGGCCGGGTGCTGGCGTTCGACTACGGCTCGAAACGGATCGGCGTCGCCGTGTCCGACTCGCTGCGCATCACGGCCGGGCCGCTCGAGGTGATTCCCACCGACGCCGCCATGACCCATGTGCGGCGCCTGGTCGACCAGTACCAGCCCGACGTGGTGGTGGTCGGCCTGCCCATCGGCCTCTCCGGCAACGAAGGGCCGGCGGCCGAGGCTGCCCGCCGGTTCGGCACCCAGGTCGGTGAGACGTGCGGTGTGACCGTCGAGTACGTCGACGAACGATTCAGCACCCGCACCGCCGAACAGGCGATGATCGAAGGGGGAGTCAAACGGAGAGATAGGCGCGCCGGGGTGGATAAAGTTGCAGCTGCAGTCATCCTCCGTCAGTACCTGGAGAGAGCGCGATGACCTCCCCCACCAACACCACACCTTCCGTCATGCCCGACCCGCCGCCGCCGATGCGGCCGAGCAGGCTCGTGCTCCCCATCCTCCTCATCATGCTGGTGGTGGCGGCCGGCTTCGGGGTGGTCAGGGCGGCGGCCTGGATGGGCGGCTCGGTGCGCGAGGCGCTCGAGTCCCGGGACGAAGAGGACGTGATCGAGGTGGTGCCCGGCAACGAGGTGAGCATCGAGATCCCGGCCGGATCCACCGCCGAGGACATCGGCGAACTGCTGGTGGAGGCCGGCGTGATCGGATCGTCCCGCCAGTTCGAATCGGCGGTCGAAACCGCCGGTGTGGCGAACTCGCTCAAGGCGGGGAGTTTCGACCTCGTGACCGGGATGAATCCCGATGCCGTCATCAACACGCTCATCGCCGGGCCAACCGTCCGGGTCTACAAGGTGACCATCCCCGAGGGTTTGCGGGTCACCGAGATACTCGAGCTGCTGGCCGAGGAATCGGGGATCGAGCGGGGCGAGTTCGAGGAAGCGTTGTTCTCAGGCCAGGTGACCACAACGCTCCACACCATTCCCGCCGAACCCACCTTCGCCGACTGGGAAGGGCTGCTGTTCCCCGACACCTACGAGTTCTCCGAACAGTCGAGTGCGTCCGACATCCTCAACCGGCTGGCCCGCACCATGCAGGTGCGCATGGAGAGCGTGGATTGGACCGCCTTCGAGGAGGCCGGCTTCAGCAGGCACGAGGGCATCATCATCGCCTCTCTCATCGAATCCGAGGTTCAGGTGGCCGAGGAGCGTCCGTTGGTGTCGAGCGTCATCCGCAACCGCCTCGAGATCGGTGAGATCCTCGGCATCGACGCCAGCACCCTCTACGCCCAGGGGATCAGGGCGGCATCG
This sequence comes from Acidimicrobiia bacterium, assembly GCA_050329955.1. Classification (GTDB taxonomy): domain Bacteria; phylum Actinomycetota; class Acidimicrobiia; order Spongiisociales; family ZC4RG35; genus JAOUGY01. The sequence goes on from JBHJOH010000011.1 coordinate 9,746, forward strand.
GAGATCGACGTCGACTTCGACTCCCCGTACAACACCCGGCGCTACGGCGGCATCCCACCCGGCCCGATCTCCGCACCCGGACTCGCCTCGCTGGAGGCGACCGCCAACCCCGCCGACAGCGACTTCCTGTACTACGTGCTGGCGGACGCCGACGGCACCCACGTCTTCGCCGAGACCCTCGAGGAGCACAACGCCAACGTCGCCATCTCGCGGGAGGCAGGGCTGCTGGGGTGACCGGCGCTCTGACGCTGGTGGTGCTGGGCGACCCGGTCGCCCACTCCAAGTCGCCCACCATGCACACCGCCGCCCTTGGGGCGCTCGGGTTGGCGGGAACGTACACCGCCCGTCGGGTCGACGCAGCCGGGATGGCCGCCGCCGCCGGCGAGATGCGGGCCGGACTGCTGGACGGCGCCAACATCACCATGCCCCACAAGCGGGTGGCGTCGGATCTGTCCGATGCGCTCGCTCCCGAAGCCGCCCGGGCCCGTTCGGTCAACACCTGGGTGCCACGCCAGGGCACCATCACCGGCCACAGCACCGATGTGGTGGGGGTGCGGGTGGTGATCGATCGGGCGGGGCTGCCCGACGGCCCGGTGGTGATCCTCGGAACCGGAGGGGCCGCCGCCGCCTCCCTCATCGCCCTCGAGGACCGGCCGCTCACCGTGGTGGCCCGGCGTCCGGAGGCCGGCGCCGAGATGGCCCGCAGCTGCGGGGTCGATGCCACCATTCTCTCCTGGGAAGAGCCCGCCCCCGCCGGTCTCGTCATCAACTGCACCCCGGTTGGAATGGGCGGCGAGACGCTACCCGAACGTTTCCTGGCGGCTGCGACCGGGTTCTTCGAGATGGTGTACGCCTCGGGCCCCACCCCCGCCGAGATCGGGGCGCGGTCGGCCGGAATCCCGGTGGCGGGGGGACTGGAGCTGTTGGCCGCCCAGGCCGAGGCTTCGTTCGAGCTGTGGACCGGGACGACACCCCCGCCCGGCGTGATGTACCGTTCTGTGGACAAACAACTCAAGGCACCAATCGGGGGGGCCGAAGCATGAACTCTGAGTCGGATGCGGGAGCACAGATGTCACTGAACGGAAACCTGGAGGTCTTTCCTCTCGAGGAAGTCCTTCGCCTGTTGGCTCGTTCCCGGAAGACGGGGTGCCTTCGGGTCGAGAGCGGTGGTGTTCAGGGACGGATCTTCCTCAACGGGGGTGCGCTGACCCTCGCCACCGTCGCCGGCGACGACGAGCTGAGACGGCGTCTGCTGGCCTCCGGTCTCATCACCGAAGCCGACCTGCGCAAGGTCGAGTTGTCCGGTTCTCCGGTGTCGGATTCTTTGGCGCCCGACGCCACACCCACCGCCCTCTCCGAGTTCGTGCGTGAGGAGTCCGTGGAAGGGTTCTACCGCATTCGCCGCACCGGTCGCGGCAGCTTCGACTTCCTGATCGACATGAATCCGCGCTATCCGACCGGCCAGAGTTTCGACTCCGAGGTCATCGTCTCGGAGGCCGACCGGCGCTCCCTGGAATGGGAGGACGTCGAGTCGGTGCTGCCGAGCATGGACACCACCCTCAGGATGGTGCCCGTTCTCGACGGAGAGGATGCCGTCACCCTCAGCCCGTCGACGTGGCGCATCCTGGCGGCGCTGGGTTCCGGGGCGAGCGTGTCCGCCATCGCCCGGCTGGTCGGGTGGAGCGATTTCCGTAGCGCCCGCGAGATGGCTTCGCTGTACCGCAACGGCCTGGTGGCGATGGTCGAGCCCGGCAGCGTGGCTGCCGCTACGGCTGCGGTCGCAACGGCAACGGTAGCAACGGCTGCGGTCGTGCCCGTGGTGGATGAGCCGGCGCTCGACTCCTACGCCGAAGCTCCTGAGCCGGATCCTGTCCCCGAGCCGCCCATGCTCGAGACTGTGGTCGCCGAGACGCCCGTTCTCGAAGCTCCCACGATCGACATCCCGGCGGCTGCCCCGACCGGCGATGATGCCAGCTCCGAGGTGTCGGAGTTCGGTACGTGGTCCGAGGACCTGACCGGTTCCGATGATGCCGCCTCGGAGTGGTCGATCCCCACCGCCGAGCCCATCACCACCACCGACGTGCAGTTCGACAGTTTCGAAGAGCCTGCCCAGGCCACGCCTGATGCCGGGGCTTCTGACATTCCCGTGTTCGGGACGTCGGACTGGCAGTCGCAGACGTCGCCCGAGGTGGCCGTCCCCGTGGCACCCGACGCGGCATCGGCCTCGGAGGTTTCGGCCTCGGAGGTTTCGGCCTCGGAGGCTGCGGCCACGGATGCTTCGCTGGATGAGGTCGCCGGGTGGTGGTCGGACACCGCCTCCGACCCAGCCTCCGACCCAGCCTCCGACCCCACGTCCGAACCAGCGTCCGACCCATCCTCCGAAGCCGTCACAGAGCCGGCGCCCGAAGCGCTGGAGACCCCGGCCACACCGTGGAAAGATTCGCCGTGGTCGGCGGAGATCCCCACCGCCGAGGCACCGGTCGAAGAGCCTGTCGTTCAGTCGAGCCCGTGGGGTGGATGGACGTCGACCCCCGAGGTGGCCGATGTCGCCGAGCCGCTCGAAGCGGTCGACAGCGTGCTCGAGTCGGTGGATGCCGTCGCAACCGAGCCCGATCGTACCGGTGGATGGTGGGCCGAGACCATGGGCGGAGCCGAGGCGGCCTCCGAGCGACCCGCCACCGACAACGACGCCGATCGTTTCCTGGAGAGCGTGTTCTCGTCCCTGTCGGACGAGAACGAGGCCGGCCCGGCCAAGTCTGAAGGAGAGGACGACGAGACCGGGTTCGGGATGGGCCTGCTGAGACGGCGCCGCATGGGTGCGGCCGCCCGCGACATCTCCGACAACAACCGCTGATCCGCCGGTGCCCGATGCCGCGGTGGCGACCCTGATCGGACTCGCCATCGTGGGCTTCCTGCTGGGCCCGACCCTGCACCATGTGGGAATCCGCGCCGCAGTGAGGGCGGCTTTCGACGGCCCGCTGGCCCGGTGCGAGCGCTGCGCCGCGGTGCGAACTGTCCCGTGGTCGCCCCGGTGCCGTCTGTGCGCCAGCCCCATCCGACGGCGCGAGCCGCTCATCTGGCTGCTGTCGGCGGCGACCTTCGCCGCCGCCGGGCATGTGGCGGGAGGGGGGCTCCTGCTTCCAGCCCATCTGCTGCTGGCTGCGCTGACCACCGTGCTGGTCGTCACCGACCTCGACGCCAAACTGATCCCGAACCGGTTGCTGTATCCGGGAACGGCCATCGGCGCCGTGCTGCTGGCGGTGGGGGCGCTCTCGGTGGATCGGCCGGTCGACCTGGGTCGCGGCGCCATCTCAGGGGTCGGCTACTTCGGGCTGCTGCTGCTGGTGGCGATCATCACCCGGGGCGGATTCGGGATGGGCGATGTCAAGCTGGCGGTGGTGCTGGGGCTGTTCATGGGCTTCTGGGGATGGTCCGTGCTCGCCTCCGGCCTCTTCTACACCGGGTTGTACGGCGGCATCCCGGCGCTGGTCATGATCGTCACCGGGCGGGCCGGCCGGGGTGACGAGTTGCCCTACGGCCCCGCCATGGTGCTCGGTACCTGGACGGCGCTGGTCGCCGGCGGCGGGGGTCTGTTCTCGTGACCCCGGCCGTACGGAAGTAGGATCGCCTCAATGTTGAGGTTCATCACCGCAGGCGAATCCCATGGTCCGGGGCTCGTGGCCGTCATCGAAGGGCTCCCGTCCGGATTGCCGTTCCTCGTCGACGAGCTCAAAGCCGAGTTGTCGCGTCGCACGCTCGGGTTCGGGCGCGGGCCGCGAATGGCCATCGAACGCGACGAGGTCGCCATCATGGGAGGGGTACGTCATGGCCGGACCCTCGGGTCCCCGGTGGCGGTGGTCATCCACAACACCGAGTTCCCCGAGAAGTGGTCCGAGGAGATGAGTCCGTATCCCGGCTCCCCCAAGCGGACCATGACCACCCCCCGACCGGGCCACGCCGACCTGGTGGGCATGCAGAAGTACGACACCCACGACGCCCGTGACATCCTGGAGCGGGCATCGGCCCGTGAGACGGCCGCACGCACCGTGGTCGGCTACGCCGCCAAAGTGCTGCTCGCCAGCCTCGACGTGTCGGTGTTCTCCCACGTCATCGAGATCGGTGGGGCTCGCGCTCCGGGCGATCCGCTGCCGACACCCGACGACCTGGCGGCGATCGATGCCTCACCGGTGCGGGTGTTCGACCGGACGGCCGAGCAGGCCATGATCGAGGTGATCGAGGCCGCCAAGGCCGACCGCGACACCCTGGGTGGGGTGGTCGAGGTGCTGGCGTACGGCGTGGTGGCGGGCGTGGGCAGCCACGTTCACTGGGACCGCAAGATCGACGCCGCTCTGGCCGAGGCCCTCATGTCGATCCAGGCGATCAAGGGCGTCGAGATCGGCGACGGGTTCGAAACCGCCCGCCGGCGTGGTTCGGCGGCGCACGACGAGATCTTCCACGACGAGTCGGGCTTCACCCGCTCCACGAACAAGGCCGGCGGTACCGAAGGCGGTATGACGGTGGGTGACGTGCTGAGAGTGCGGGCGGCGATGAAGCCCATCTCCACGGTCGGCAAGGGTCTGCAAACCGTCGACGTGGGCACCAAGCAGGCGGAGTCGGCCTTCTACGAGCGTTCCGACGTGGTGGCGGTACCGGCCGCCGGGGTGGTGGCTGAGCAGATGGTCGCCATCGTGGTGGCCCGCGAGATCCAGCGGAAGTTCGGCGGGGACACCGTCGGTGACCTGCGAGCGGCGTGGGACGCGTACCGTCTCAGACTGGCCGGGTTCTGAGGTGAGTACCGGACCTCTCGTCTGGCTGGTGGGCATGATGGGATCCGGCAAGAGCCGGGTCGGCCGGGTTCTGGCCACCCGCACCGAAGCCGACTTCATCGACACCGACGCCGAGATCACCCGACTGGCCGGATTGAGCATCACCGAGATCTTCGAGGTCGCCGGTGAAGACCGTTTCCGCGATCTCGAAGAGAAGGTGGTCGCCGCCGTGGTCGCCCCATGGCGGGTGATCTCCACCGGCGGGGGTGTGGTGCTGAGGAACTCCAACATCGATGTCATGCGATCGGCGGGCACGGTGGTCTGGCTGCGGGCGGAACCCTCCACCCTGGCCGAACGGGTCCAGGACGGTCACGGCCGCCCCCTGCTCGGCGGTGACGAACCGATCGACGGCAAGCTGATCGCCATCTACGAACAACGTCGGCCGCTCTACGAGCGCGCCGCCCACCACGTCATCGACACCGACGGGTTGTCCGCCGAGAGCGTGGCCGAGATCGTCGAGGAACTGTGGCTCGGATCCTGATCGGCGAGCAGTCCGAGATCCTGGTCGATCGCGGCCTGCCTTCGCCATTGCTGCCCGAACGGGACGGACGCGAACAGGTGGTGGTGATCACCCAGGCTCCGGTGCGGCCGATCGCCGACGACGTGATCGAACGTCTCCGCAACGAGCTGGGAGCCGTTCATCTCATCGAGGTCCCCGACCGGGACGCCGCCAAGACCTGGGCTGTGGTGGGCGGGCTCTACGACGACATGGCCCGGCTCAACATCGGCCGCCACGACACCGTGGTGGGTGTGGGCGGGGGAGCGGTCACCGATCTGGTCGGCTTCGTGGCAGCCACCTGGCTGCGCGGCATCGAAGCGGTCATGGTCCCCACCACCGCCCTGGGTGCGGTCGACGCCTCGATCGGAGGTAAGACCGGCATCAACCACGCCGGCAAGAACCTGGTGGGTGCCTTCTGGCATCCCCGCCGGGTGGTCGTCGACCTCGACACCCTCGACGCCATCCCGCTCCCACTGCGGTTGGAGGGTGCCGCCGAGATCGTGAAAGCCGGGTTCATCGCCGACCCGCTCATCCTCGACGAGTACCGCCGCCACGGTATCGCCGCCCCACTCGACGTGGTGGTGCCCCGTGCCATCGCCGTCAAGGCCGAGGTGGTGGGCGAGGACTTTCGGGAGGGGGGCCGGCGGGCGATCCTCAACTTCGGCCACACCATCGGTCACGGGATCGAGTCGGTCACCGGAATCCCGCACGGCTACGCGGTCTCGATCGGGATGGTGGCCGCCGGGGCCGTCTCGGCCGCCCGCTACGGTTTCGACGGGGGGTCGCTCACCGATCTGCTGTTCTCGCTCGGGCTCCCGATTGCATCCGCCGGGACCTCGAAGGAGGCGGTTCTCGACAAGGTGGCCCGCGACAAGAAGCGGACGGCGGCCGGTGTCCGTATGGTCCTGTTGCGCTCGATCGCCGACGTGGTTGTCGAGCCGGTCACCGCCGACGAGCTCGAGCTTGGGTTGGCGGCGGTCGGAATCGAGTGACCGGCACGGCAGGCACTATCCTCGCCGCGTGATCTCCACCAACGACGTCCGCCCCGGCATGGCCCTCAACCTGTCCGACGGCATCTTCACCATCATCAAGTACGAGCATGTGAAGCCCGGCAAGGGCAAGGCGTTCGTTCGGATGAAGCTCAAGAACATCGAAACCGGTCAGGTGCTCGACAAGACGTTCCGCGCCGACGAGGGGGTCGATCAGGCCATCATCGAGCGCAAGGACCATCAGTTCCTCTACCGCGACGACCTCGGGTACCACTTCATGGACCTGGAGGAGTACGGCCAGTTCGCCCTCAGCCCCGAGGATGTCGGCGACGCCGTCAACTACGTCACCGACGGCATGACGGTGGTGTTGGTGCTGTACCAGTCGAGCCCGATCGGCGTGGAGCTTCCCGCTTCGGTCGAGCTCGAGGTCGCCTACGCCGAGCCGGGCGTGCGCGGCGACACCGTGTCCGGTGCCACCAAGCAGGTCACCATGGAGACCGGTCTCAAGGTACAGGTGCCCCTGTTCATCGAGCAGGGTGAGCGGCTGCGGATCACCACCTCCGACGGCAGTTACCAGTCCCGGGCGTGAGCGAACCCAGGGATCTCGCCATCCAGGCGCTCTACGAGGCCGACCAGCTCGGACTCGACCACATCCCCGAAGGCCCGGAGCTGACGGGCAAGGCCCGCCGCCTCGCCGAAGGTGCCCACGGGCACCGTGCCGAGCTCGATGCCGCCATCGACGCCGTCTCCGACCACTGGCGGGTCGACCGCATGCCGGTGGTGGATCGAGCTGTGATCCGTCTCGCCCTCTACGAGCTTCGCCACGAGCCCGACACCCCCACCGCCGTGGTGCTGTCCGAAGCGGTCCGCATCGCCAAGGAGTTCTCGACCGAGAAGTCCGGTCTGTTCGTCAACGGAGTGCTGGGAGCGTTGGCGGTGCGGGAGCGGCCTGAGTAGTTCCGCAGTACCCAGGGGGGACGACCCCCCTTACCTCCCAGGGGGGACGACCCCCCTTCGACCCCCCGCCGGTACTGGTCTTGCGTTCTTCGCGTGCTTGGCCGGGGGTGTGAGAGTCCTCGAGTGTGGCTGTTACCACGTTCCGGGTTCCGGGCCTCCGGCCTCTGGCCTCCTGCTTCCGGCCCCCCAAGTGGTACTCCGTCGCCACGGTCAACGGTCAACGGTGAACGGTCGCGACCGGGCTCACCCCGCGAGGTGCTACCGTCCGAAACAGAACCTTTAATCCCGGTCCCGTGAGGCCGGAAAGGAGCAGAGAGACCGTGCGTGCACATGCATCGGTCGGCCCGCACCGGGGTGTGTCATGCCCCAGGTGATGAGCGCCGACGACCTCAAGCGGGCCATTCGCCGCATCGCCCACGAGATCCTCGAACGACACCAGGGGGCCGAAAAGGTGGTGCTGGTGGGCGTTCACTCCCGGGGTGTTCCCCTCGCCGAGGAGATTGCCGAGGCCATCGACGACTTCGAGTCGGTCAAGGTCCCGGTGGGCGAGCTCGACATCGGCCTCTACCGCGACGATCTGGGTCTGCGTCCCACCACCCGGCTGTCGCGCACGCTCATCCCGGTCGACCTGACCGATGAGCAGGTGATCCTGATCGACGATGTGCTCTTCACGGGGAGAACGGTTCGTGCCGCTCTCGATGCCCTGCTCGACCTGGGCCGGCCCGCCAGGGTCGAGCTGGCGGTGATGGTCGACCGGGGGCATCGCCAGCTGCCGATCCGGGCCGACTACGTTGGCAAGAACATCCCCACCGGCCCCGATCAGCGGGTGTCGGTGAAGCTGGCGTCGGTCGACGGCAGCTCCGGGGTATGGGTTGGGTCGGACGACTGATGCGCCACCTGCTCACCACCGAAGGTCTCTCCCGGCTCGAGATCGAGGAGTTGTTGGATCTGGCTGACGAGTTCGCCGGGGTGCTCCAACGCGACATTCCCAAGGTGCCCGCCCTGCGAGGCCTCACGGTCGGCACCCTGTTCTTCGAGGCCTCCACCCGCACCAGGCTGTCGTTCGAGCGCGCCGCCAAGGCCCTGTCGGCCGATGTCATGAGCTTCGCGCCCGCCACCTCTTCGCTCAGCAAGGGCGAGTCGCTCAAGGACACGGTCCTCACCCTCCAGGCGATGGGCTGTGATCTGATGGTGGTTCGTCACCAGGCGACCGGCGCCCCCTGGCGGGTGGCCGAGTGGGTGGACTGCCCGGTCGTGAACGGCGGTGACGGCGCCCACCAGCATCCGACCCAGGCGCTGCTCGACTCGCTCACAATCCGGCGTCACTTCGGCAAACTCGACGGGCTCAGAATCGCCATTGTCGGCGACATCCGTCACTCCCGGGTGGCCCGCTCCGACCTGTTCGCCATGAGCGCCCTGGGTGCTCACGTGACCATGGTGGCCCCGCCCACCCTGCTGCCGCTCGACATCGCCGACTGGCCGTGTGAGGTCAGCTACGACCTCGACAGCCTGCTCGGGTCCATCGACGTCGTGTACCTGCTCCGGATCCAGCTCGAACGTGGCGGTGGGAGCGTGTTTCCCTCGCTGCCGGAGTACGTCAGCCGGTTCGGGATGACCCGGGCCCGCTTCGACCGGCTCCAACCGGAAGCCGTGATCATGCACCCGGGGCCGATGAACCGGGGCGTGGAGATCGCCCCCGAGGTGGCCGACCATCCCCGATCCCTGGTGCTCGATCAGGTGAAACTCGGGGTGGCCGTGCGGATGGCTGTGCTGTTTCGTTTGGGTCAGAGTGCCGGCCGCACGGCCGAGGAGGCGAAGTAGTGGCGGAAGAGATTCTCATCAAGGGTGGGTCGGTCCTGACACCCGAGGGCATGGTCGGCACCGATGTGCTGGTGTCGGACCGGGTGCTGGCGATGGGCGACGGCCTCACCGCCGACAAGGTGATAGACGCCTCGGGCTGCTGGGTCGGGCCGGGGCTCGTCGACATCCACGTGCACTTCCGTGAGCCCGGCCAGGAGTGGAAAGAGGACATCGCCTCGGGGTCGGCGGCGGCGGCGGCCGGTGGGTTCACCGCCGTGCTCGCCATGCCGAACACCGATCCCGCCATCGACTCGGGTCACCTGGCCCGTTTCGTCGGCGACCGTGGCCGCGACGCCGGTCTGGTCGAGGTGATCCCGGTGGGGGCGCTCACCATGGGGCGCAAGGGCGAGCACCTGAGCCATCTCGACGACCTGTGGGTGGCCGGGGTGCGGGTGTTCTCCGATGACGGTGACACCGTTGCCGACGCCGGGCTGCTGCGGTCGGCGATGGAGTACCTGGCGCATCGTGGTGGGCTGGTGGCCCAACACGCCGAGGATCCGGGGCTGGCGCGTGGTGGACACATGCATGAAGGGGCGGTGTCGTCCCGGCTGGGAATGCGGGCCCTTCCGTCGGTGGCGGAGGAGGTGGTGGTGGCCAGGGATCTGGCGCTGGTGCGACTGACCGGGTGCCGCTACCACGTCCAGCACGTCTCCACGGCCGGCACCGTCGATCTGGTGCGGGCCGCCAAGGCCGAGGGCCTCCCGGTGACGGCGGAGGTCGCCCCCCACCATCTCACCTTCAGCGACCAGAAGGTCCTGTCGATGGACCCCGACTTCAAGATGTACCCGCCGCTGCGCGCGGAGTCCGACATCGAAGCCCTCAGGGCGGCGCTGATCGACGGGACGATCGACGCGGTGGCGACCGACCACGCTCCGCATGCCGCCGCCGAGAGCGAGGTGCCGTTCGAGGAGGCGCCGCGTGGCGTGATCGGGCTGGAAACGGCCGTCTCGGCGGTGCTGATGGCCACCGGAATGGGACCACGGGATCTGTTCGACCGTATGTCGATCCGTCCCGCCTTCATCGCCGGTCTCCCGAACCACGGGCGCCCGGTCGAGGTGGGCGGTACCGCCAATCTGACGGTGATCGACCCGTCCGCCTCCTGGCTTGCCGGCCCGTTCCGATCCAAGTCCCAGAACTCCCCATGGAAGGGCAGTGTCATGACCGGGGCGATCGTCGCCACGATCCTGGCCGGCCACATCACCCACACCACGTCTGCAGAGGTTCGCTCATGACCGTCACACCACTCGCCCCCCGCTCCGGTCTCCTGGTCACCGCCGACGGGGCCGTGTTCCGGGGACGTTCGGTGGGCGCCGACGGCGTCACCACCGGCGAGGTGGTGTTCAACACCTCCATGACCGGATACCAGGAGGTCATCACCGATCCCTCCTATTCCGGACAGGTGGTGGTGATGACCGCGCCCCACATCGGCAACTACGGGGTGGCCGGGTTCGACGCCCAGGCCGATCGCACCCACGCCGCCGGTTTCGTGATGCGCTCACTGTCGCAGCGCGATTCGAACTGGCGATCCGAGGGCAGTTTCGCCGCCTATCTGCGGGCACAGAGGGTGGTGGCGCTGTCCGATGTCGACACCCGACGGCTCACCCGCCACATCCGTGACCACGGCGCCCAGCCCATCGCCATGGGGGCGGGCGTCGACGAGTCGGAGTTGGCGGCGATGGCGGCGGCTGCACCCCGGATGGAGGGGCTCGACCTGGCCGCCGGGGTCACCACCACCTCCTCGTACCGGGTGGAGGCAACCGCAGAACGGCGTGGCTCGGTGGTGGCGGTTGACCTGGGGATGAAACGCGACATCACGCGGCGCCTCGCCGGGCTCGGCCTCGACGTGACGGTGGTACCGGCCGCCACCCCGGCCGGAGACATCCTCGCCCTCCGGCCCGACGGGGTGTTCCTCTCGAACGGCCCGGGTGATCCGGAGCCGCTGACGGCGACTACCGCCACGGTGCGTGCCCTGCTGGGCAAGATGCCGGTCTTCGGGATCTGTCTGGGGCATCAGGTGCTGGGCCTGGCGTTGGGAGCGCGCACCCACAAACTTCCGTTCGGCCATCACGGTGGCAACCACCCGGTGCGCCGACTCACCGACGGCAAGGTGGAGATCACCGCCCAGAACCACGGGTTCGTAGTCGATCTGTGGTCGATGACCGACGACCGCCCCCCCGAGCGGTCGGGGCTGGCGGGGCCGGAAATGCTCCCGGCCCGGGTCGAATCCGAGTTCGGGGGGGTCGTGCCGACCCATCAGAACCTCAACGACGGCACGCTCGAGGGGCTGGCCTGCGTCGACATCCCGGCGTTCAGCGTTCAGTACCACCCGGAGGCTGCTCCCGGGCCGCACGATGCCGCCCACCTCTTCGACGCGTTCATCGACCTGATCGAGATCGACAAGGAGGTCGCCGATGCCACGGCGTGACGACATCTCGTCGATCCTGCTGATCGGCTCCGGGCCGATCATCATCGGCCAGGCATGCGAGTTCGACTATTCGGGCACGCAGGCCGCCAAGGTGCTGCGGGCCAACGGCTATCGGGTGATCCTGGTCAACTCGAACCCGGCCACCATCATGACCGACCCCGAGTTCGCCGACGCCACCTACATCGAGCCCATCACCCCTGAGGTGGTGGAGCGGATCATCGCCCACGAGCGGCCCGATGCGCTGCTCCCCACCCTCGGTGGCCAGACGGCGTTGAACGTGACCACCCTGCTCGCCAAGTCCGGGGTGCTGGAGCAGTACGGCGTCGAGCTGATCGGGGCCGGCATGGAGGCGATCGAACGGGCCGAGGACCGCGGTCTGTTCAAGCAGACCATGGAGGCGGTGGGGCTGGAGTGCCCCAAGGCGTTCTACGCCCGTTCGATGACCGAGGCGGTGAGGATGGCCGATGAGATCGGCTTCCCGGTCATGATCCGCCCCTCGTTCATCCTCGGTGGCGGCGGCACCGGCATCGCTGCGGACCGTGAGGAGTTCATCGAGAAGGCCCGGCACGGCCTGGCCACCTCACCTGTAGGTGAGATCCTGGTCGAGGAGTCGGTGTACGGCTGGAAGGAGTTCGAGCTCGAGGTCATGCGCGACTGCAACGACAACGCCGTGATCGTCTGCTCGATCGAGAACCTGGATCCGATGGGCGTCCACACCGGGGACTCCATCACGGTTGCGCCCATCCAGACGCTGTCCGATCGCGAATACCAGGAGATGCGGAACGACGCCATCACGGTGCTGCGGGCGATCGGGGTGGAGACCGGTGGGTCGAACGTCCAGTTCGCGGTCGACCCGGAGACCGGTCGACGGCTCGTGATCGAGATGAACCCGCGGGTGAGCCGTTCGTCGGCGCTCGCCTCCAAGGCGACCGGGTTCCCGATCGCCAAGATCGCCGCCCTGCTGGCGGTGGGGTTCACCCTCGACGAGATCACCAACGACATCACCGGCGCCACTCCGGCGAGTTTCGAACCGGCACTCGACTACGTGGTGGTGAAGATCCCCCGCTTCGACTTCGCCAAGTTCCCCAACGCCCCCACGAAGCTCGGTACGGCCATGCGCAGCGTGGGCGAGGCGATGGCGATCGGCCGAACCTTCCCCGAGGCCCTCCAGAAGGCGCTGAGATCGATGGAGCAGGGCCGCTTCGGTTTCGGTGGTGACGAGGGTGAAGAACGTTTCCGCTCGAAGGCCGACGAGGAGGTGCGGGCCGGGGTGATCGAGCCCACCCCCGATCGCATCTTCTTCGTGGCAGAGGCGCTGTTGCGGGACTTCCCCATCTCCGAGATCGCCGCAGGATCCGGCTACGACCCGTGGTTCGTGGAGGAGATGGCCGCCATCATCGATATGCGGCGACTGGTCGAGGCCGAGCCCTCCGACCTCGAGGTTCTGGCCGAGGCGAAGCGGATGGGGTTCTCGGACCGCCAGATCGCCCACCTCACCGGTTCGAACGAGACCGAGGTACGGACCCGCCGCCTCGCCGCCGGCATCCGCACCACCTTCAAAACCGTCGACACCTGCGCCGCCGAGTTCGAGGCGCAGACGCCGTACATGTACGGCACGTTCGAAGACGAGGACGAGGTCCCACCTTCGGGCCGTCCCCGGGTGGTGGTGCTCGGTTCGGGCCCGAACCGGATCGGGCAGGGGATCGAGTTCGACTACTGCTGTGTCCACGCCTCGTTCGCCCTGCAGGCGGCCGGGTACGAGACGGTGATGGTGAACTGCAACCCCGAAACGGTCTCCACCGACTACGACACGTCGGACCGGCTCTACTTCGAGCCGCTCACGGTCGAGGACGTGCTGGCGGTGGTCGCTGCCGAGAAGCCGGTTGCGGTGGTCGTCCAGCTGGGAGGCCAGACACCACTCAACCTCGCCCGAGCCCTGGAGGAGGCGGGTGTACCGATCGCCGGCACCAGTCCGGCCTCGATCGACCTGGCCGAGGACCGCGAGCAGTTCTCGGACGTGTGCCGTCGGCTCGGCATCAAACAGCCCCCGCACGGGATCGCCAGCGGGCGACTCGACGCCGAGGAAGTGGTCGACCGGGTGGGATTGCCGGTGGTGATCCGGCCGTCGTACGTGCTCGGTGGCCGCAAGATGCGGGTGCTCTACAGCTACGACGAGCTGACCGAATACCTCGACGACCTCTACGGCGACCTCACCCAGAAGGACATCACCGAGGTTCCGCTGCTGGTGGACCGCTTCCTGGAGGCGGCGACCGAGGTCGACGTCGACGCGCTGTTCGACGGCAGCGAGCTGCTGGTGGGCGGGATCATGGAACACGTCGAGGAGGCCGGGGTGCACTCGGGCGACTCCGCCTGCGTCGTACCGCCCCCCACCCTATCCGACACCGCCCTCAAGACGATCCTGGCCAACACCGAGGACCTCGCCCGGGAGTTGGGCGTGCGGGGCCTCATCAACATCCAGTTCGCGGTCCGTGGTGACGACGTGTTCATCCTGGAGGCGAACCCCCGCGGTTCGCGCACCGTGCCCTTCATCTCGAAGGCGAGCGGGATCCCGCTCGCCAAGGCGGCCGCCCGGGTGATGTTGGGTGCCACCCTCGCCGAGCTGCGCACCGAGGGACTGTTGAGGGATGCGGCCGTGCTGGACTTCACCGCCGTGAAGGAGGCGGTACTGCCGTGGGACCGGTTCCCCGAGGAGGATTCGGTGCTCGGTCCCGAGATGCGCGCCACCGGTGAGGTGATGGGCATCGGCGACGATGCCGGCATCGCCTACGCCAAGGCACTGCTGGCAGCGGGACACCGACTCCCGTCGGGCGGGACGGTGCTCATCACCCTGGCCGACCGTGACAAGCCGATGGGCCTGGCGGTGGCCCAGGCCTTCCACCTGCTCGGATTCGCCCTGTTGGCAACGCCCGGCACCGCCAAGTACCTGGCCCATCATGCCATCCCGGTGAGCGTGGTCCACAAGGTGGGGGAGGGCGACGACGACACCCGAACCGCCATCGAGGATGGCCGAGTGCAGCTGGTGGTCAACACCCCGCGTGGCGGCCGCGCCCGCAGCGACGGCCGCGTCATCCGCCACGCCGCCCGGCTGCAGGGCGTTCCGTGTGTCACCACCCTGCAAGGCGCCCTGTCGGTGGCCCGCTCACTCCGTTCCGGCGACGAAGCCACCTGGAAGCCGAAGAGCCTGCAGGACTGGCACCGACCAGAGAACGGCGGGGCGTGATGAGGACGGGGCCTCTCGAATGCAGGAGGCACGAGGCAGGAGGCCGAAGGCCGGCCTCAGGCTTCCGGCTCCCGGCCTTTGGCTCGACCGCGTGACGGACCTCACGACGTCCCTCGGGCCTGTCACGCTGTCCTCGCCACTCATCGCCGCCTCCGGCACGGTCGGATCGGTGGTCGAGTTCTCGGACGTGACCGATTGGTCGGTGTACGGGGCGGCGGTGGCGAAATCGGTGTCGGCGGTTCCGTGGACGGGGAGGCCGGCGCCGAGGGTGGCTCCTGCGGGAGTGGGCATGCTCAACGGGATCGGCATCCAGAACCCGGGGATCGATGTCTGGGTCGAGAAATACGCCTCCCGGTTCCAGGAGGTGCCCACGCAGGTGTGGGGGTCGGCGGTGGGCAACACCGTCGACGAGTTCGTGACGGTGGCCGCCGGGATGGCGGCGGCTGGGATCCCGGCGATCGAGATCAACCTCTCGTGTCCCAATCTCGATGGGCATCTGTTCGCGCTCGACCCGAAACGCTCCGCCGACGTGGTGCGGGCGGTGCGCGATGCGGTGCAGGTGCCGATCGGGGCCAAGCTGTCGCCCAACTCCGAGGACATCGGGGCGGTGGCCGGTGCCTGCGCCGACGCCGGCGCCGACTGGGTGGTGCTCACCAACACGGTGTGGGGCGCCCGCATCGACCTCCACACCCGTCGACCCGTGCTCACCGGCACCATTGGCGGCTACTCGGGAACGCCCCTCAAACCGATCTCGATCCGGTGCGTGCTCGATGTGGTCAAGGCCGTCCCCGGGCTACCGATCATCGGATGCGGCGGGGTGTCGACCGGCGACGACGTGGTCGAGTACCTGCTGGCCGGCGCCACGGCGGTGGCGATCGGAACCGCCCATTTCGCCGACCCCAAGGTCGGTGCCAGGGTGGTGAAGGGGCTGGGCAAACGAATGGCCAAAATGGGTGTGACGACGCCCGCAGAACTGGTGGGAGGGATGGTCCCGTGGTGAACGAGTCTGACCCGGTGGTGAGCGACACTTCCGATAGTCCGATCCTGGTGGCATTGGATCTGCCCTCCGCCGAAGAGGCGGTGCGCATGGCCCGTTCCCTCGCTCCCCACGTCGGCGGGTTCAAGGTGGGTCTCGAGCTGCTGATGGGTCCGGGACCGGCGGTGGTGGCGGCAGTGGCGGAGCTGGGGAAGCCGGTGTTCTGTGACGCCAAGCTCCATGACATTCCCAACACCGTCGAGCACGCCGCCCGTCAGGTGGGCCGGCTGGGTGCCCGCTGGCTCACCGTGCACGCCGGGGGAGGGGAGGCGATGATGACGGCCGCGGTGACCGGATTCTCCGCCGGTGCCGGAGGTCGTGAGGTCGGCATTCTGGCGGTCACGGTGCTGACGAGCCTCGACGCCGCCGCCCTCACCTCAACCGGTGTCGGCGCCACCCCGGGACGTCAGGTGGCCCGGCTCGCCAAGTTGGCGGCGAACGCCGGTGTGGAGGGAGTGGTGTGTTCGGTCAAGGAACTGGGTGACGTGGCCCAGGTCGCCCCGCACCTGCTCAAGGTGACGCCCGGCGTCCGCCCGGTGGGGGCCGATGTCGGCGACCAGGCGCGGGTGGCGACCCCGGAGGAGGCCATCGCCCGGGGGGCCGACCTGCTCGTGATCGGACGGCCCATCACCAGGGCGGCCGATCCGGTGGCGGCAGCCGCCGAAATTGCCGCTTCGATTCGGGGCCGCTGAGCGTGGAAACCCCCGCTCGCGACCGGTAGAGTCCTGCGTTCGGCGAATCGGGAGAGAATCGCATGCAACCACCTCAGCTGTCGGAAGATCAGCGTGCCCAGGCACTGGCGCGAGCCGCGGAGGCCCGACGCGTCCGGGCTGAGGTGAAAGAGCTGCTCAAGACCGGCTCGCTCACCTTTACCGAACTGCTCGAGAAAGCCGACAACGACGATCTGGTCGGCGGTCTCAAGGTCGAGTCGGTGCTGGCCTCCATGCCTGGCAACGGCAAGGTCAAGGCCAAACGGATGATGGAGGCCCACGGGATCGCCGACAACCGGCGGCTGCGGGGCCTCGGCGAAAAACAACGTGCCGCCCTCCTCGTCGAATTCGAGTGAGCGAGGGCGCCTGGTCGTGATCGCCGGCCCTTCCGGGGCGGGCAAGTCCACGATCGTGCGGGGGCTGCTGCACCTCCGACCCTTCCGGTTCTCGGTGTCGGCCACCACCCGACCCCCACGACCGGGCGAGATCGATGGGGTCCACTACCAGTTCGTGGCGGTCGAGGACTTCCGTCGGATGGTCGAGGACTCCCAGCTGCTGGAGTGGGCCGAGTACGGCGAGAACCTCTACGGCACTCCGCTGACACCGGTGCTGAACATCCTCGACATCGGAGAGGATCTACTGCTGGAGATCGAGGTCAACGGCGCCCAACAGGTGCGTGAGGTGTATCCCGACGCCACCATGATCTTCATTCGCCCGCCTTCGCTCGACGAACTGGAGCGGCGCCTGCGCGCCAGGGGAGACACCGACGAGCACTCGATCTCCCGGCGCCTCGACATCGCCGCCGACGAGCTCGCTGTCGCCGATCAGCTGTTCGACCACGTGGTGGTCAACGACGATGTCGATCGGGCGATGCACGAGGTACTAGACATCCTCGACCGGCTTCCGTCGCGGGATGGGTAGGTTGACGGTATGCAGCAGGCACATGGAACCTTCGAGGTGGCACTCACGCCGCAACCGCCCGATCCCCAGTTGGCGGATGCCGAACTCCCCCGGCTCGTGATCGCCAAAGTCTTTTCCGGCGATCTCGAAGGATCCAGCGCCGGCCTCATGATCGCGGTCCGCACCGAGCTCGACGACTCGGCCGGCTACGTTGCCATGGAGCGGGTGAGCGGCACCCTGGCCGGTCGGAGCGGCACCTTCGTGCTGCAGCACTCCAGCACCATCGACCGAGGCGCGCCCACCCAGAGTGTGACGGTGGTCCCCGATTCGGGCACCCGAGAGCTGACGGGCCTGACTGGCACCATGGTCATCTACGTGGGCGACGACGAGCACCGGTACACGTTCGAGTATGAGCTGGGGTGAAGGCGGCACGCCGGAGCAGGCCGGAAGCAGGAGGCCAGAGGCCGGAGGCCCGGAATCCGGAACGTGGCCACGGCCGTATTCGAGGACTTCATGCCCTCGGCCAAGCACGAGTTTCTCGGCCTCCAGTACCGGCGGGGGGGTTCAGGGGGGGCGTCCCCCC
>JBHJOH010000012.1:0-6695 GCA_050329955.1 Acidimicrobiia bacterium
CCATACCCTGACCAGCTCCGACACGCCGTGGCTGGTGGTTGCGGGCCGTGCGACGCTGGTCACCATGTCGAGATCCTTCCGGGAGGCTGTCCCGCCAAGTGTACGACGGGACCTCGGGAGGCGGTACTCAACCCAGGAACGATGACACGACCCGGGCGGGGTACCACTCACCCCTGATCTCGACCTCGACCGATGTGATGCTCTCGGACGGAGCGCCTTCGAGGTAGCCCATGCCGATGCCGTGGCCCACGGTCGGGCCGAAGTTGCCGCTCGACACGGTTCCTCCCCGCTCCCCCGCCCGCAGGGCATGTCCGTGACGGGGAATGAGCCGTCCTTCGGTGGCGAACAGGATCCGGTGTCGGGGTAGGCCCTGCTCCAGTTGGCGTTCCAACCCGGATCGACCGGTGAACTCGTGGGTGAACGACACCGCAAAGTCCAGTCGTGCCTCCAACGGTGTGATCGTTTCGTCGAGGTCCTGACCCCACAACGGGAGCGCTGCTTCGAGCCTCAGGGTGTCCCGGGCGCCCAGACCACACGGCTTGGCGCCGGCGGCGACCAACCGGTCGAGCAGGGATGTTGCCCCGGCATGGGCGATGACCACTTCTCCCCCGCGTTCACCCGTGTACCCGGTGCCGGCCAGCCAGGCACGGTGCCCATCGAATGTGGCCTCCGCCAGGTGGGATCGCCGTGGCGCCACCCCCAGCACCGACTCCAGGAGAGCGGGGGCATCGGGGCCGGCCACCGCCAGTGCGACGGTCGACGGACGGAGATCCTCGATGGGCGTGTCGGGAGCCGCCTCAGAGCAGATCGCTTTCACCCGGTCGGCGTTGCCGGCGTTGGGAATCACCCAGAACTCGTCGTCGGACCAGCGCCACAGGATGATGTCGTCGATCACGCCACCGTCGGCGTTGAGTGCCATCGTGTACTGGGTCCGTCCTTCGCCGAGGCGGGAAGGGTCGTTGCAGAGAGCCGCCGACAGGCCGTGGACCGCCGCCGGCCCCCGGAACGAGAACCGGCCGAGATGGGACACGTCGAACACTCCGGCCGACTCCCGCACCGCCTTGTGCTCGGACAGCACCGAGTCGTACTGCACGGGCATCTCCCACCCGCCGAAGTCCACGAAGCGGGCGCCGAGCTCGGCGTGGCGATCGTGGAGGGCGGAGCGGGTCATCGGCCCGCCACTCCCCGCTCGTCGAGGCGCAGCACCCGGGGCGGGCCAGGCATTCGGGTGGGGGCGGAGTCCGAGCTGAGGTTGTCGGGTCGTTCCAGTCCGTACTTGGCGACGAGATGCAGGTAGTCGCGTTGGTACAACACCTTGCAGGAAATCTCGGGGTACAGCTCTCGTAAGCGCCGGACCTTGGCGTTCTTCTTGGTCACCAGCTTCTGATTCATGGTGGTGATCTCGATGTGGAGCTCGTCCCCGGGAAGGTAGAAGTCGGGGGTGAAGAACTGTGATGGCTGACCCGACCGGTCCCACGTTATCGGGAACGATCGACGTTCGTATTCCCAGTCCACGCCGTAGAAGTCGAGGAGAAGCGCGAACTGCCGTTCGCTGTTGTGAGCGAACCGGGTCTCGAGCGCCGAGGGCGCCGATGACACGACGTCGACGGTCAGGTCGCCTCCGCCACCAGGACCGGTTCACCGGCGTCCGGGAACAGGTCGTGCAGATCGCCGGCCACTTCGGCTTCCACCGGGCCGACCGCGATCCCGAAGACGCCCTGGCCACGGCGGAACACGTCGACCACTTCGTCGGCCGAATGGGCGGCGTAGATGGTGGCTCCGTCGGAGAGCAGTGTCACGTCGGCCAGTGGTCGATCGAGCTCCAGCTGCTCACGCAGAATTTCGACGGCGAACCTGATCTTCTTCAGGCTCATGCCGGCATCGAGCAGTCGCTTGATCACCTTCAACTGGACGATGTCGATGAAGGAGTACAGTCGTTGCGATCCCGAGCCCTGAGCGTCCTGCAGGGACGGCTTGATGAGATCGGTGCGGGCCCAGTAGTCCAGTTGCCGGTAGGTGATTCCTACCAGCCGGCACACCTGGGGTGCCCTGTATCCGAGTTCACCATTTCCGAGTTCGGCGCTCATACCGATTGTCACCTGCTACCTCCGGGGGTTACATCATGGTAATTCCGCCCGCCAGGGAAGCTAGTGGTCGGCTGAACGCGTTGTCAACAACCGCTGTGGAAAACTTGGCGCGAATCGGGTTCGACCGGATGGCCTGCGAGGCTCAGGACTCGCCGTGTTCCCCGCCGGGGTCGAGGAAGTCGTCGATGGTCAGGTCCTCGAGCATCTCACGGAACCGCTCGACCTCGTCGGGGACCTCGTCGCCCTCCTCCTGGAACTCGATGCTGGCCTCGTCGAGCACGTTCAGGTTGGCGTACACGGGTGCTCCCGTGCGCACCGACAGGGCGATGGCATCGGAAGGCCGCGACGAGACCACGACCTCGCGTCCGGCGACCATGAGCACCAGGTCGGCGTAGTAGACGTTGTTGCGGAGATCGGTGACCACTATTCGCTCGATGTGGGCGTCGAGGGCATCGATCACCACCGTCATCAGATCGTGGGTGAGTGGACGGGGCGGAGTGACCCCCTCGAGAGCCGACGTGATTGCCATCGCCTCGACCGCACCGACCCAGATGGGGAGAAATCTCGTCCCATCCTGTTCGCGCAGGAGCACGATGGGGGTGTTGGACGGGAGCTCCACCCGAACCCCCGTGACCGTCATCGGTACCGCGCCTTCCATGTGCTGAGGTTATCAGGTGGGCGGGTATGCGAGGCGGGCCAACAGATCGGCGTCGCGACTGAACTCCTCGAGGTCGAGTACGGCCCAGATGCCTCCGACGTTGCGGTAGCGGCCCTTGTGATCGAGCCCGTATCCAACCAGGTACTCGTCGCCCACCTCGAAGCCCCGGTACTCGAGCGGGACGTCCACGAGTCGCCTGGTGACCTTGTCGATGAGCGTCACCGTGGCCAGTGACGAGGGCTCCCGGTCGAGGATCATGCGCCGGAGGACCGTCAGCGACAGCCCCGTGTCGACGACGTCCTCCACCAGTATCACGTGGCGTCCCGTGAGCGGACTGGCGGTGTCGGTGGAGATCCGAATCCGGCCGCCCTCCCCGAAGCGGGTGAGCATGAGGAAGTCGACCTCGAGGTGGCCGTCGATCGCCCTCACGAGATCGGAGAGGAACCACAAAGCACCGGTCATCACCGCCACCAGTAGTGGTCGGCGGCCGCGATAGTCGGCCGCGATCGCCGTCCCCAACTCGCTCACCCGGGATGCGATGGCATCGGCGTCGAGCACTTCGGACACCACCCGATCCGGGTCCATCAGCGCTCACCGCCCAGCCAGCGCTGAAACCAGTTGAGGGCGTCTCCCGTGTCCGGAAGCGGAGCCTGGTCGCCGGTGACCACCGCCACCTGGGACTCCTCCTCCTCCCCCACCACCAGCACCGGATCCCCTTCGACCAGAGCCAACTCGGGGGCGAGAACGCCGGCGGCGGCGATGTGGACGAATGCCTCCACCGTTCCCGCCGCCAGCAGCGGAGCCTCCTCGTCTCCACTCCGGAGCAGGCCGTAGGACGTGCCCTCGATGATGAGGGGGACCACGCCGAAGGATTCGAACCCGTAGTCGAGCAGGGCGGATGCGTCCTCGAAGTGGGCGTTCTCGCCTTCGGAGCCCATCACCACCGCATAGAGACGACGTCCATCCCGTTCGGCCACCACTGAGAGCACCAGACCGGCGTCGAAGGTGAACCCGGTCTTCCCGCCGATCGTTCCCTCGTAGCTCCACAACATGAGGTTGGTGTTCTCCACCACCCGTGATGAGCCATCGGGTTCCGGGGGGAAGCGGTAGACCTTGGCCGCCACGGCGCCGGCGAACTCCGGTATGTCCATGGCCGCCCTGGTCATCTCGAGGAGGTCGGAGGCGGTGCTGTAGTGGCCGGGCTCGTCCAGGCCGTGCGGATTGGCGAAGCGGGTGTGCTCCAACCCCAACTCGGCGGCCTTGTCGTTCATCTGCTCGACGAACGCCTCGACCGTGCCCGACACGCCTTCTGCCAGGGCGATGGCGGCGTCGTTGCCGGAGCGCACCAGCAGACCGGTGGTGAGGGGCCCGAGTTCCAGGGACTCGCCGACCACCAGCCCCACCGCGGCCTCTCCGATCTCGGCCGCCCTCTCCGATACCAGCACCGTCTGGTCGGGATCGGAGTTCTCGAGGGCGATGATGCCCGTCATGACCTTGGTCGTCGAGGCCATCGGGCGCTCGATGTCGGCCCCTTCCGACGCCAGTACCAGGTTGTAGGTTTCGTCGTACAGGATCCAGGTGATGGCCCCCAGCTCGGGCGGAGGATCGATGGCGAGTCCCTCCACCGGGCGGATCGGCATCACCGGAACCCCGGCCGCCGGCAATGGTGCCGCCACCGATCCCAACGACAACGATGCCAGCGCGCACAGCAGCGCCAGCGGCCGAGCTGCCCGCTTCATCGTTCTACGAGACGCCGGAGCTCCTCGGCGAGGAGTGTGCGGTGAATGGCGACCATGGCATCGCCGCATCCGGCCAGGATGTTGCGCGCCTGTTCGAGAGCTTCGGAGGTCCGGTTGCGAAGCAGCGCGGCAGTGAGTTGGGCCAGCACGTCGGCCTCCCGTTCGGCGGCATGGCGGATGGCGCGCAGGTGTCGGCCCTCCAGGCCATGTGCGAAGAGGTGCCTGGCCTCGGTGGCGATGCTGAGGGCGGCGGCCGGGTACAGGTCGCCGTCCGGCTTCTGGATGAGCCCGTGCTCGACCAGCGAATCCACCTGGGCCGCACTGAGGCCACTCCTCCGCACCAGTTCCCCAAGGGTGAGCGGCTCGCCCTCGCCGTCGATGAGCGGGCGCGGGCCCGAAGCCACGTCGCCGCCAGCCGACTCCTCGCCCCGTTCCCAGAGCGTCAGGCGCGACTTGATCACCTTGAGCGGCAGGAAGTGATCCCGTTGCTGACGGAGGATGAACTGGATCCGGTCGACGTCGTCCCGGTCGAACAGGCGGTACCCGCCTTCGCTCCGCCCGGGTGCCAGCAGGCCCTGGGACTCGAGGAACCGGACTTTGGACACCGACACGTCGGGGAACTCCTCGCGGAGCAGGTTGATGACCTCGCCGATGGTGAGGGGGGTCTGGTCAGCCATCACCACGAGCGACGATCATGTGGAACCTTCCGATGAGAACTTCGTCGCCGGGGTTGAGCTGGTTCCTGTCGACCCGGCTGCCGTTGACGTAGGTGCCGTTGGTGGAGCCGGAGTCCTCGACCACCAGGGTGGTGGTCTCGGAGATGAAACGGCAGTGATGGCGTGACACCGTGATGTCGTCGAGGAAGATGTCGCTCTCAGGGTGCCGACCGATGGTGGTTGTTCCCGGTGGGAGCAGGAAGGTGAGTCCCGCCTGGGGGCCGCGTTCGACCACCAACGCGAAGCCGTAGACGCCGTCGAGGTCGGAAACCTGTTCGGGCGTCAGACCCGGATGATCCGTTATCGGCACGTAGATAACGGTCGGATCAGTCTCGATGTGGACACCGCACGAGGGGCATGTGGACACGCCCTCGGACAGCACGGCATGGCAGGACGGGCACTTCATCTCCCGAACGATGATATACCTTGACCCGGGCCGAGGATGGTCACTCGTTTCTTGCGTGGCCGAGACCGGCCTCGGCTGTGCTCACTCGACGAGCGCCCGGTAGGCCTCGGCGTCCAGCAGCTCGGCCCCATCGCTGCCGTCGGGCACCATCTCCACCAGCCAGCCCGCCCCGTAGGGATCCTGGTTCACCAACTCGGGCCGGTCCGCCACCGCCTCATTGACGGCTGTCACCGAGCCGGTGAAGGGGGCGTAGACCTCACCGACAGACTTGGTCGACTCGACTTCCACCATCACCGCTCCCTTGGCGATGGTCGCCCCCACCGCGGGCAGGTCGACGAACACGATGTCGCCGAGCTGGTCCTGGGCGTAGGCGGTGATCCCGATCCGGGTGGCGGTGTCGGAGACGTGCACCCACTCGTGCTCTGCGGTGTACTTCAGGTCGGCGGGGAACTCCACGGGCACTCCTGGTTGGACGGCTGGGTCCGACGATACCGAGCGCGTGCTCCCTCCGGCAACGTGATGGGGCCTTCAGGTCGCCGTGCGGCCAGTGGCGAGGATGGCGCCGATATCGCGGGCGTAGTGGCCCGCCACCACGTAGTAGAGGATCAGTCCGATGGAGCCGCCAAGCCAGGCCGGGGGTCCGAAGACTCCGGGGGCGACATCGGCTGCGGTCAGATAGAAGGCCGGAATCGCTCCGTAGAGCAGGAATGTCGCGGTCTTGCCGAGGTCGCGCACGTCGAGTTTTCCCCCTCCTCTGGCGGCCAGGTAGACGGCTCCGGCCGCCACCAGCACCTCGCGTACCAGGAGCGGGACACCGATCACGGTCGGCACCACGCCTGCGATCAGGCCGGCGACCAGGGCCGAGGCGATCATGAGCCGGTCCGCCAGCGGGTCGAGGAACTTTCCCAACTCGGTGACCTGGTCGAGGCGCCGGGCCAGGTACCCGTCGATCCAGTCGGTCGAACCGATTACGAAGATGAGGAGGGCGGCTCGCGGGATGTCCCCGGCGAGCAGTGTGACCCACCAGAAGTAGGGAATGGCGGCCAGCCTGGTGAACGAAACCAGGTTCGGGATGGTGAAGACCTGGCT
>JBHJOH010000013.1:0-65282 GCA_050329955.1 Acidimicrobiia bacterium
CCCCTTCGACCCCCCGCCGGCTGTGTTGCCCAGGGGGGACGACCCCTCTTCGACCCCCCGCCGGCTGTGTTGCCCAGGGGGGACGACCCCCCTTCGACCCCCCGCCCGTACTGGTGGGAGGTGAGTCGGGTTTGGCCGGGGGTGTGAAAGCTCTCGCGTTGGCTGTTGCCACGTGTCTGGGCCTCCGGCCTCCGGCCTCCTGCTTCCGGCTTTCCTGTGACGCCCAGGGGGGACGACCCGTTCACCCCCGGCCTCCGCTTCGGTCAGCGCTCCACCGGCTGGTCGTGGGCCAGACCGGCCCGGATGGGGATGGGCTCGCCCCGCATGGCAGCCGCGGCGTGCTCGACGGCACGGATGATTCCCACGTAACCCGTGCAGCGGCAGATGTTGCCTTCCAGGCCTTCGATGATCTGCTCACGGGTGGGGTCGGGGTTGTCCCGCAACAGCGCGGTGGCCATCACGATGAACCCCGGCGTGCAGAATCCGCACTGGGTGCCGTGCTCGGCCGAGAAGCTCTCCTGGATGGGCGAGAGGACCTCGTCGGGGGTGAGCCCGTGGATGGTCTCCACCGCCCGGCCGTTCGCCTGAACCGTCAGCATGGTGCACGACTTCACGGCCACCCCGTCCAACAGCACGGTGCAGGCGCCGCACGCCGTGGTGTCACATCCGACGTGGACGCCGGTCTTGCCGACGGATCGCAGCCAATGGGTCAGCACCACCCGGGGGTCGGCGTCGGCGGAGTGGGTCTCGCCGTCAACGGTGATCTCGATGTTCATCGGCGTCCCTCCAGCACTGCCCACACCTTTTGGGGTGTGTAGGGCATCGGCAAGTCTTCGTCGGATATCCCGAACCGCGACAGGGCATCGAACACGGCGTTGGCGACGGCCGGGGTCGACCCTGTTGTTCCTGGTTCTCCCACGCCCTTCAATCCCAGCGGGTTGAGTGGCGACGGGGTTTCGGTGCGAGCCACGTCGATGTCCACGACATCGGAGATGGCCGGGATACGGTAGCTGGCCCAGTTGGAAGTGAGCAGGTTGCCCGCATCGTCGAAGATGACCTCTTCGAACAGGGCGTGGGTGATGCCGTGGCTGACGCCGCCGATGATCTGGCCTTCGGTGATGATCGGGTTGATCACCCGGCCGATGTCGTCGACCGACACGTACTTGAGGATCTCGACCTCCCCGGTTTCGGGGTGGATCTCCACCACGCAGAGATGGGTGCCGAACGGGAACACGCCGGCTCCTTCGGCGGTGAAGTCCACTTCTGCCTCGAGCCCGCCGGCGGCCGCAGCCAGTTCCGCCATCGTCACCGACACGTCGGTTCCGGCCACTCTGGCGGTCCCGGCCTCCAACACGATGTCCTCCTTGGCGGCTTCCAGACGGTCGGCGGCCAACTCGCGGAGCCGGTCGGCCACCTGCCCGGCAGCCAGGTGGGCGGCGTTGCCTGCCAGCGGCGCCGACCTCGATCCGGCTGTTCCCCACCCGCGGGGGACCAGGGCGGTGTCGGAGGCGATCACAGTCACGTCTTCGAAGGCCACGCCCAAGCCGTCGGCGACGATCTGTGCCCAGGTGGTGCGATGGCCCTGACCATGCGGTGAGCTGCCGGTGAGGACCGTGACCTTGCCGTCGGCGTCCATCTCCACCGCCCCGAACTCGCCTCCGCGGGCAGTCACTTCGAGGTAGCTCGCCAACCCGATGCCGATGATCCGGTCCGGCGATTCGGCCTGCATCCGGCGAAGCTCGTCGTATCCGGCCCGCTCCAGGGCAACCTCCAAACCATGGGCGTAGCGTCCCGAATCGTAGATGGCGCCTACCTTGGTGGTGTGGGGGAAGTCGTCGGGTGCGATGAAGTTACGCCGTCGGAGCTCGGCGGGGTCCATGTCGAGACGACGGGCCAGATGGTCCATGATGCGTTCGATGGCGTAGGCCGCTTCCGGTCGCCCGGCGCCGCGGAACGCACCCAGTGCCGGGGTGTTGGTGAGGACTCCCAGCACTTCCATGTCGATCCGTGGGATCCGGTAACAGCCGGCGGCCATCAGCTGGGTACTGCCGAGGCACAGCCGCTGGTTCATGGCGGCGGCCCCCAGCTCTCCGACGGTGCGAATCGAGAGCCCCACGATCTCGCCGGCGTTGGTGGCGCCGATGGCGACGGTGGTGTCATGGCTGCGGGCGTGGCAGGTGGTGAGCAGATTCTCGGTGCGGGTTTCGATCCACTTGACCGGTCTACCCAGTTTCAGCGCCGCCGCCGCGATGAGCGGGTACTCGGGGTACACGAATCCGCCTTTGGCTCCGAAGCCGCCGCCCATGTCGGGCACGATGACCCTGACCTTGGCCGGGTCGAGGCTCAGGGTGGAGGCGATCAGATCCCGGAGCCGGAACGGCATCTGGTGGCCGCAGTACACGAGCAGCCCGTCGCCCTCGGGGATGGCCAGGATGGCGCGCGGTTCGAGCATCCCGGGGGCCATGCGATGGTTGTTGATGGTGTGCTCCACCACCACGTCGGCGCCTTCGAAGACGTCGCCGTCGGGTTCGACCCGGGACCGGTACACGGCGTTGGTGCCCATTTCCTCGTAGATCAGGGGCGCGTTCTCGGCCATCGCCCGGCGGGTGTCTGTGGCCGCGGGCCATTCGTCGTAGTCGACGAAGACCTCACCGGCGGCGTCGGCGGCGAGATGAGGGTCGGAAGCGAACACCACTGCCACCGCCTCCCCCTGGTAGCGCACGCGGCGGTCGGCGAGAGGCAACAACCGTGGCAGCTCGGGGATCATGTGTTCCCAGGAGATGTGAGCCACGTCGGCGTGGGTGAAGACGCTGATGCCTTCGGGTAGTCCCGAGACGTCGATGTTGGTGATCGCCCCGTTGGCGATCGGCGAGCGGACGAAAGCGGCGTGGAGCGTGCCTTCGGGTTCGATGTCGTCGACGAACCGGCCGCGCCCCGAGACCAGGTCGGCGTCTTCGACGCGGCGGGTCTTTGCTCCGAACTGCATGGGCTCCTCGATCGGACGGGTTCCCGATGATGGCACACGTCGCCTCGGTCGCGTACGCAGAAACGGGAACGGAGTTGAGTCCCCGGTCGCATGTCTTCCCAGATGAGACGATGCGGGCTCGAGTGCTCGCTCAAACCCTCCGAACCAACTGCGCCGCCGCGGGCGAGCGGGCGGTCTGTGTGCAAACCCGGACGCATTCCGCCCTCTTGTGCACACAGCCCGCCGCTGCTTCCGGGGTTGTGTGCAAACCCGGGCGGATTCCGTCCTCTGGGTGCACACACAACGGTGTGGGTACTCGATCGCGTCCCGTAGGGCGAGACATGGGTTCGGCGTCGAGGTCGCAGTACGTCCACGGCGTGATCATGTTCTCGTCGTCGCCGGAAGGCAGCCGGGGCCGCCGGCATCCCCACCAGCGACCACAGCATCGCCACCGTGACGACCAGGCTCACCCGATTGTTCGCACGACAGACTCCGCTCCGAAGGCTCCCCAACGTTAACCCAGGCACAATTGAGCCATAGTGGAGCAATGCGGGCGGTGGCGTACCATCGATCAGGGGGGTGCGACGCCCGGGATTGGAGAAGCCCGGGATCAGATATGAGGACAGGCGTGATCATCGACTTCGGCTATGACCTGATGGGGAGCCGACTTCGTCGTATCGGTGACACGGGCATCGAGTACGACCAGCTCGGCCAGCGTCCCATCAGGTTCGGGGCCAGAGACCTCGAGTACGACCTGCTTGGCACCCGGCTGCGCAGGATCGGTGAGTTCGAACTCGACTACGACCGTCTCGGTACCCGGGCCAGGAGCCTGGGCGAGCACGCCATCGACTACGACATGGTGGGCACCCGGGTCATTCGCATCGGTGGGGCCGCTCTCGGCTACGACATGGCCGGGAGTCGCGTCCGTCACATCGGTGCCGCCGCTCTCGACTATGACATGCTGGGGACCCGTCCCAAACGGCTCGAAGTGGCTGCCGAGGCGATCGCCGACGAAGCCTTGGTCGCGATCTTCTATGTGCTCGTGTTCGCTGCCAACGACGGCTGACCGTCGAACGGTGTCCTCGGCCACCCGGCGCCTGACGCGGGGACGTCGAGTTCGGGTACTGCGAAGCGGTTCCCGGAGGTGTCTCCTGTGGGATCGTCGCGCTTGGGGTCGTGGCGTCGCCCGCAACGAATGGTTCTTCCCGTTTGCGTGCGGCTACAGCCGTCACTATATATATACATCATGATGTCTACAACGGTGTTCGAGACTCTGAGTGATCCCACCAGGCGCCGGATCGTCGAAGAGCTGCGTTTGGGCGAACGGGCGGTGGGGGAGCTGGTCGACACGGTCGAGATCGCCCAGAGTGGGGTGTCGAGACACCTCCGGATTCTCGCCGAGGCGGGCTTCGTGCGGGTTCGGGCCGAAGGACAACGACGCGTCTACTCCTTGCAACCCGAGCCATTCCAGGCGATCGATGCCTGGCTCGCCGACTACCGGCAGCTGTGGGAGGCACGTCTCGACCGTCTCGGGGTGGAGCTGGAACGCCGTGCCAGGACCAGATCGGAGAGCACATGACCGCCAGACGAACCGTGGTGTTGGAACGCACCTATCCGGCCTCGCCGACCGAGGTGTGGGAGATGTGGACCACCCTCGAAGGCATCGAGTCGTGGTGGGGTCCCGACGGATTCGCGGTCGAGGTGCACGAGATCGAGGTGGTGATCGGCGGGGTTCTCGACTACTCGATGAAGGCGCTCGGACCCGACCAGATCGAGTATCTCAACCACGCCGGCATGCCGCTCGCAACACGCCACTCCGTGGTGTTCACCGAGGTCGTCCCCGGGCGCCTGCTGGCATATCGCCACATGGCCGACTTCATTCCCGGCGTCGAGGCCTACGAAGTCGGCCACGTGGTGGAACTCACACCCACCGAGGACGGGACCCGCCTCACGCTCACCATCGACGCCATGCACGACCAGCACTGGACCGATCTGGCAGTGGCCGGTTGGGAAAGCGAACTCGAGCGGCTTCGCACCGCCCTCACACGAAAGGAACACGAATGAACGCTCCCTATCCAATGTTGTGGTTCGACACCCAGGCCGAGCAGGCCGCCCAGCTCTACACCTCGCTCATTCCCGACTCCCGGATCACGAACATCGAGCGCTACCCGGACGGCGTTCCCGGCCGGAGCGCCGGAGAAGTGCTGACGGTGGCCTTCACCCTGAACGGCGCTCCGTTCTCGGCGCTCAACGGCGGCCCTGATTTCCGCTTCTGGGAAGCCATCTCGGTTGTGATCGAATGCGAGGATCAGGCCGAGATCGATCGGCTCTGGGACGCGTTGACCGCTGACGGTGGGGCCGAGTCGATGTGTGGATGGCTGGTCGACCGCTTCGGACTCTCCTGGCAGATCGTCCCCAGGAACATCGCCGAACTGGTGGCACCCCCTGCCGCCATGCAGGCCATGCTCGGAATGAAGAAGCTGGACATCGCCGCGCTGGTGGCCGCCGCCGGCTGACCCCGGTCGGTGATCACGGATCAACCGAACGGACGGCGCGGGTTCAGCCGCCCGGCTGATGCGAGGAAGGCCCGGATGTTCGACAGTGTCGGCATGACACACACATTCCTCGAGCTTCTCACCTGGCTGGGCCTGGTCATCGGATTCGCCGGCATGGTCCTGATCGTGTTCAGCGTGGCGGTGTCGGTGGCCGATGAAACCGGCATCCTCGACCGAACGAACGGTCCGCTGCGCGGAGCCCACCCATGACATACAGTGTCGACGTGACCGGCACACGCACCGAGCCACCCTCCCCGGTCGGTCGCCTGCCGGCGTGGGGGAACGGGATCGTCATCGCCATCGGGGTCATCGGAGCGGTCCTTGCCGTCGGGATCGATCTGTTCCTCGCCGACAGTGGCGGCCACCTGGTGCTGATGGCGTTCACCGGGCTGGCGATGTCGGCCGGTCTGCTCCTGTCATGGTGGGCGCCGGTTCCCGGAGCGGCGATGGCGATGGGATCCTCGGTCGCCGGATCGATCGTGACCAACTTCGCGGCCGGAAGGGACCCCTACTTCATATACACGCCGGGCGCCTACGAGTCCTTCATTCTCATCGCGCTCGCCTACGTCGTGGTGATGAAGGCGTCTCCGTTCTGGGGGGGTCTCACGGTGGTCGGCCTGGTCATCACCTCGGTGTTCTCGTGGGGGCTGGCGCTGCAGACTCAGCCGATTCTGTGGACCTTCGCCCCGATCCCGGTACTGGTCGTCGCCGGCATCGCCGGGATGATCCGGTTCGGCACCTGGCAGCGCGGCCGGGACGTGGTCGACGCTCGTAACCTCGAACGCCTCGATCTCGCCCGCGAGTTGCACGACGTGATCGCCCACCACATGACCGGCATCGTGATTCAGGCGCAGGCCGGTCAGATGGTGGCTCGAACGGATCCGGAGAAGGCGGTGGCCACCTTCGACGCCATCGAGCAGGCGGGCGCCGGCGCTCTGGCATCGATGCGTCAGCTCGTGGCCAACCTCCGGGAGGGCTCCGACGTGGCTCCCACCACCACCGACGCCGCCGACGAGATCCGGGAATTGACGACGGGCTTCGGACTGCCCGGCGTCGAGGTCGACCTGCAGCTGGCACCATTCCCTCCCGAACTCGGGCCTACGCTCGTACGGCTCACCAGGGAGGCGCTCACCAACGTGGTTCGGCACGCAACGAATGTCACCAAGGTCGAGGTCGCCGTGATCGACGAAGGACAGGCACTGCGGTGGTCGGTACGCGACAACGGCACCACCTCGGGCTCCTCGGCTCAGGTCGACTCGGGGTTCGGGCTGGTGGGGATGCGCGAAAGGGTGGAGGCGCTGGGTGGCAGATTCAATGCTGGGCCTGGTTCCGTCGGCTGGGCTGTGGAAGCGGTGCTGCCCAAGCGGGTAACCCGTGTCTGACCCGATCGGAGTCCTCATCTGTGACGACCAGCCCATGGTCCGGGCCGGGTTGCGTGTGATCCTCGACACGCTCGGATTCGAGGTGGTGGGTGAGGCGGAGTCGGGTCTGGAAGCGGTGTCGAAGGCCCGGACCCTGAATCCCGACGTGGTGTTGATGGACATTCGCATGCCGGGCATGAACGGGCTCGACGCCACCGCCAGGCTGGCCGGTCCCGGCGTCGCCGATCCCATCGCCGTGGTCGTGGTCACCACCTTCGACCACGACGAGTACGTGCACTCCGCCATCCGCAACGGCGCCAGCGGCTTCATCCTGAAGGACGTCGGCCCGGCGTTGTTGAAGGAGGCGATCGAGGCCGCCGCCCGCGGCGACGCCCTCATCTCGCCGTCGGTGACGGTCCGCCTCCTCGAGAAGCTGGCCGGCGTGAACCTGGATTCCGAGGCCCGACAGCCCGTCGACCCCCTCAGTGCCAGAGAGGAGGAGGTCCTCAAGCTCGTCGCCATCGGTCGGACCAACGAGGAGATCGCCTCCGAGCTCTACATCTCGTTCGCCACCGTCAAGAGCCATCTCTCGAATCTCTCCACCAAGATCGGCGCCCGCAACCGGGTGGAGCTGGCGGCCTGGACGTGGGACAGCGGCCGGATGCGCCAGCCCTGATCGACCCGCCAGCCTGCCGATCCCGTTCTGGGGACGAGATCGACACTCTCGAAGTCGATTGTGTCCCCAGAACGGGGATTGGCGCTGACGGTCAGGGCTCGAGAACGATCTTGCCGGTGGTGTGGCCGGTGAGGATCTGCCGATGGGCTTCGGCCACCGAGTCGAGCGGATAGCGCTCGGCCACGAACACCCGGAGTCGCCCTTCCGTCACCAGCCGCACCAGTTCGAAGCGAGCGGCATTGCGGACCTCGGTGCCCGGGTCGGCTCCGGGGCCGCTGCCGAGCAGCTTGATACCGACCTCGCCGCCGCGGCCGAACGCCGCGATCGAGGCGATCCGGTGGCGATCGGCCACCAGCGTCAGCGACACGTCGACCGCTTCGTCGGTGCCCACCAGGTCGATGGCAGCGTCGATGCCGTCGGGGGCCAGTGCCTGCACCCGCTCGCTGAGACCCTCGCCGTAGCTGATGGGCTCGGCGCCGAGTCGGCGAAGTTGGTCGTGGTTGCGGGTGCTGGCGGTGCCGATCACCCTGGCTCCTCGTACTGCGGCCAGCTGGACCGCCATCAGCCCGACGCCGCCGGCCGCCCCGTGCACCAGCACCGTGTCGCCCGTCTTCACGTCGGTGGCGGTGAGGGCGTGGAAGGCTGTGGTGCCGGTGAGCATCAACCCGGCGGCCTCGCCCCAGTCCATACCGTCCGGCTTGGGTACCAGCGCCGACCCCGCCACGACCATGCGGTCGGCGTAGGCGCCCGACACCGGAAAGGCGATCACCTCATCGCCAACCGTGACACCCGAATCCGAGCCCGCCTCGGTCACCACACCAGCCGCTTCGAATCCGAGGCGCAGCGGCAGCCTGGTGGGGTCGGTGCCGAACGCACCCGTGTACATCTTCACGTCGGCCGGGTTCACGCCCGCCGCTCTCACCTCGATCGCGGCCTGGTTCGGCGCCGGTGGAGCGAGTGTTTCCTCGACGAGGGTGAGCACTTCCGGGCCGCCGTAGGCGGTTGCGAGTACCTGACGGGTCATGGAGAGAACCTACACGTGGATCCGGCGAAGGCGTCAGCGACTGATCGAACCGGCCGGTATCGGACCGTTAGGTAGAATTGCGGATCTCGCAGCACGAGGTGGTTCCGCCAATGAGCCTTGATCGCATCCAGGCCGCCCTGCTCGGCGGTGCGGTCGGCGACGCCCTCGGTGCCGGCGTCGAGTTCTCGACCCTGGCCGACATCCGGGCTCGGTTCGGCCCGGCCGGGGTCACCGGCTTCGTGTCCGCCTACGGCCGGCTCGGGGCGATCACCGACGACACCCAGATGACACTGTTCACCGGCGAAGGGCTGATCCGGGCCTATCAGCGGTTCGGCGAGAAGGGCATCGTCGACCCGCCTTCGGTCATCCACCGTGCCTACCTGCGTTGGCTCGACACCCAGGGCATCCAGGGTGACGGGTCCACCAGTTGGCTGGCTTCGACGCCGGACATGCGCCATCGCCGGGCCCCCGGCAACACCTGCCTGTCGGCGTTGCAGTCCGGCGTGATGGGCACCCTCGACACCCCGATCAACAACTCGAAAGGATGCGGCGGCGTGATGCGGATCGCCCCCATCGGACTGGTGATCGACGACCCGTTCGACCTCGCCGCCGAAGCTGCCGCCATCACCCACGGCCACCCGTCGGGGTTCCTGTCGTCGGGTGCATTGGCGGTGATGTTGCGGGCGTTGGTGAAGGGCGGGACCCTGGCCGAAGCCGTGGGCGACGGGTTCCGTTCGCTCGACGGTCGTCCCGGCGCCGCCGAGACCATCGACGCCCTGGGAGCCGCCATCGCTCTGTCACAACACGGAGCGCCGACGCCCGAGACAGTCGAGACCCTGGGGGGCGGATGGGTCGGGGAGCAAGCGCTCGCCATCGCCGTCTACTGCGCCCTGGTGGCCGAAGACTTCGACAGCGGCGTCATCCTGGCTGCCAACCACTCGGGCGACTCCGACTCCACCGCCTCGATCGCCGGGCAGCTGCTGGGGGCGGTGGGCGGGACGGAAGTCATCGCCGATCGTTGGCTGGAGCAGTTGGAGTTGCGGGCCGAGATCGAACGGATCGCCGCAGACCTTCATCGGTACCTGGTGTTGGAAGAGGAGATCCCATGGGACGAGTATCCGGGCTCATGACACCCGCCGACCTGTCCCGGGCATTCCTCGATGCCTACAACCGCCGTGACGCCGACACCATGCGGGGGTTGCTCGGCGCCGAGTTCAGCTACGTCCGTCCCGGGCCGGTGACGCTGGAGGGCGTCGACCGGGTGATGGACCGCTATGCCAAGGACTGGGAGGCCGTCGGCGCAACCCTTCGGGTGCGGCACCTGATGGAGGTTGGCCCCGAGGTGGTGATGGAGATCACCATCGACCGTCCGGACGGCGTCTCGATCGAGGCGGTGGTGCTTCACCGCTGGGAAAATGAGTGGTTGGTCCGCTACCGCTTGTACCGGGATGTGATCGACTGATCCTGGCCCGAGGTCCGACATCGACTCCCTGGGGCTCACGCCGCCTTGTGTGCACTTTGGACCTACCGACGGGCACCTTCATGCGTCGACTCCTTGCCACCACGACTCTCGCGTCCCTGCGTGCCGGATGTTGATGTGTTCTCCGATGACATCGGGTCGGTCTTCGAGGCCGACATCAACCGGGTGGCTGCTGCCGGGGTGGCTCGTGGCTGCAACCCGCCTGCCAATGATGCGTTCTGTCCGGACCAGGTGGTGACCCGGGGTCAGATGGCGGCGTTGCTGGTGCGGGGCTTCTTCACCGACTGATCCCGTCGCACGTCTTCCGTGCTGGTCAGCCCGAACCCAGGGTCGAATCCTGGGTTCGGGCCTCGCGAGCCTCGGCGGCGGCGACGATGCCACGCGCCATCCTCGGGAAGATCAGTCCGTGGAAGGGGACGAGGGCGTACCAGTAGAGCCGGCCGAACAGGCCACGGGGAACGAACCACGCTGTCTGGACCAGGCTGCTGCCGGTGTCGGTCGGAGTCACCCGCCAGCTGAGCCAGGCCTCGCCCGGCAACAACATCTCGGCCTTGAGGTCGAGTGAGACACCCGGCTCGATGCCCACCACCCGCCAGAAGTCGAGCGGCTCGCCCATGTTCACCTGCTCCGGGTGGCGTCGTCCGCGCCGCAGGCCGGCGCCGCCGAACAGCTTGTCGACCAGCCCGCGGATGCTCCAGGCCCAGTTGGCGGCGTAGTAGCCGTTCACCCCGCCCACCCGCATGAACGCCCATGCCACGTCGTCGGCGGATGCCGCCGCCTCGATGGTGCGGCGGTTACGCAGGATGGTCCCGAAGGCGTGGTCGGGGTCCGAGGGCATCGGATCGGACGGCTGCCACGAGCCCCGCCCCCACCGGGTGGGAATGTCCGAGCCGCGAGTGCGTTCCAAGGCAAGGTTGACCGCCTCGTCGTATCCGATCCGGACCAGCGGGATCAGCTCGTCGGCGGAAGGATCGGTTACCACCACCTCGTGTTGGAGGCTGTCGACCAGGTGGGCGGCGACCCCGTTGGAAAGGGGTGTGACGAGCCCGACCCAGCGGGCCGACAAGCCCAATGAGAGCACAGGGACCCTGATGAGCACCCGGCGTCGCAGGCCGGCCACTTTGGCGTATCGGTGCATCATGTCGGCGTAGCTCAACACATCGGGCCCGCCGATCTCGATGATGCGTCCGGCCGTGTCGGGATGGTCGAGCGCTCCGGCCAGGTAGGCCAGCACATCGCGGATGGCGATCGGCTGGCAGCGGGTGGTGACCCACTTGGGCGTCACCATCACCGGCAGCACCTCGGTGAGGTGGCGGGTCATCTCGAAGGACAGTGATCCCGACCCGATGATCACCGCCGCCCGGAATTCGGTCACCGGCACGCTGCTTTCGGAGAGGATACGCCCGACCTCCTGTCGGCTCGCCAGGTGCGGCGAGAGATCGCCCCGACCCAACCCCCCCAGATAGATGATGCGGCTCAGCCCCGCCGCGGCGGCCCCGTCGGCCAGGTTGATGGCGGCCTGGCGGTCGACATCTTCGAAGTCTGACCGTTCCATCGAATGCACCAGGTAGTAGGCGGCATCCATGCCCTCGAGGGCGCTGGCCAGGGAGTCCCGATCCAGCATGTCGGCCGAGACGACGTCGACTTCGGCTCGCCACGGATACGACCCGAGCGAAGCCGGGCGCCGTGTCACCGCTCTCACCGAGTGCCCGCGCTCGAGGAGCAGCGGGATCAAACGACCACCCACGTACCCACTGGCACCGAACACGACGACCTTCATGGAGTGACCTCGGCCGGTACCAGGCGATTCAAATGACATGACCACCCCCCAACCCTACGACTGCCAGTGGCGAACCGTGCATCGCTTGCCCCGCTGATCTGCTGGAGTACGCCCCATGACGATGGATCTGGACATCAGGCGCATCGACTCCACATGCGGCCCCGAAGCCGTCGAGGTCATCAACACCGCCGCCGCCTGGTACGCCGAGTTCCTTCCGCCGGGTGAGTTCGACGGAATCGAGATGGACCTGGAGCAGTGGCTCGCCGAGGGTCGAAGGCTCACCTGGTACGGAGCGTTTCGCGATGGGCGGTTGCTGGGCGTGATGGGGCTCGAATACGTGCGGGAGGTGGCGCTGTTCCGCCACGCCTACATCCTGCCCTCCGAGCAGCGCAGGGGGGTGGCGGCCGCGTTGCAGGCGCGGATCACCGAGGATCTTCGTCCGGTCGAGCGGGTGCTGGTCGGCACCTACGCCGCCAATCACAAGGCGCGTGGCGTGCTGGAGAAGGGCGGATACCGGTTGGTGGAGGACTCGGAGGCCGAGCTGCGCCGCTACTGGGACATTCCGGAGCACCGGCTGGCCTCGTCGGTTGTCTACGAGTTGAGAACCGATCTGAGACGATCGACGTAGGCCGGATCGGATGTCCGTGCCTGGACGACGTCGATCGGCGCCTCCAAGCCGCCCGGTGAAGAGCAATAGGCGAAAACGCGCCACCAGGCCGTCGCCGAGGTCGCCGAGGTCGCCGACGCCGTGAGGTCCGCTCCAGACAGTTCGGTGTCGTTCCAGTGAGTCATCCGGTAGGAGACCTCGACATCCCAGTCCTGGTTCCGCCCTCGCCACCTGAAGGTGTCGTCGTACGGACACCAGGGAGGGGCCACCCGGTCCATCGGGGTGGCACCGGTGGCGGTGTCGAACGCCTCGTCGCAGACCTCGCAGATCGGTGGTTTCACCACCAACGAGCTACCGCCCGCATCCGGTCCCAGAACGAGAAAGAGAGCGGGTCAGCTCCTCAGGTTCGAGGCGAGCTGTTGGAGGAACTCGGCTGCTGGAGCACCGTCGACGAAGGCGTGATCGAACGTCAGCGACAGTGTCATCTGCGCCCCTACCGCCACCGTCCCGTCGGGGGTCACCACCGGGACCTTGCGGATGGCGCCCATACCGAGGATGGCAACCTGCGGCAGGTTGATGACGGGCGTGAACCCGTCGACGCCGTATCCGCCCAGATTGGTGACGGTGAAGGTCCCGCCCTCGTAGTCGGCGTTGACCAGCGCCTTGTCCCGGGCGCGTTGGGCCAGCGCCCGGATCTCCTCGGCCACCTCGTCCACCGACTTGGCCGCCGGATCTCTCAGCACCGGTGCCACCAGTCCCTCATCGGTCTGGATCGCCACCGCCACGTGGGCGGTTGCGGCCGGCGTGAAGACGTCACCCTGGCGACGTCCGTTCAGATCAGGATGGTCCAACAGAACCTGGGCGGCGGCCCGCACCACCTTGGCGGTGACATTGGCGGGTGTGCTCGAACCCAACTCCACCGTGGCGAACAGTGTCACCGGCGCGGTCTCGGCCTGGCTCCGGCGCATGTTGCGGGCGATCACCGCCCGCAACGGCGTCATGGCGGTGGGGTCGGGCCCGGCTGAGGCGGCGTGGACGTCGGCCTCGGTGATGCGACCCCCAGGACCGCTCCCGGACACCGAGGCGATGTCCACCCCCAGTTCCCGGGCCAGTCGTTTGGCGGCGGGCGAAGCCGCCACCGGCGGTGCGATCGGCGCAGCAACCGCCCCGGGGGTCGTCACCGCCGCCGGGGCGGGCGTTGTGACCGCGTCGACGATTCGGCAGATCGGTCGGCCCTGGGGGACCGGGTCGTTGATGACGACCCGGTCCACCACGTAGCCCGCCGATGGTGCCCGCACCTCGTCGGCCGTCTTCTCGGCCTGCACCTCGGCGATGAGCTGTCCCTCGGCACACGCCTGGCCGTCGTCGACGAACCAGGCGGTGACGACACCGTCCTCGCCTTCGCCGGTGATGACCGGCATCGTCACTTCCATGCTCATCGCTCAGCCCGAGACCAGTGCCCTGGCAGCCGCAGTGATCCGGTCGACCGACGGCAATGCCCATGTCTCCAACGGATGGCTGTAGGGGATGGGCGTGTCGGGCGTCGCCACCCGCACCGGGGGAGCGTCGAGATAGTCGAAGGCTCCCTCGACCACGGTGGTGATGACCTCGCCGGTCATCCCGAAGCTCTGGTAGTCCTCGTCGACGACCATCAGTCGATGGGTCTTCTGGACGCTGGCGACGATCGCCTCCCGATCGAGCGGGACCAACGAACGCAGGTCGATGACCTCTGCCGAGATCCCCTCGGAGGCCAACTGCTCGGCGGCATCGAGCGCCTTGTGGACCGACAGTCCGACGGTGACGATCGAGAGGTCGGTGCCCTCCCGGGCGATGGCCGCCTTGCCGATCTCCACCTCGTAGGCCTCCTCGGGAACGACCCCGGTCGCCCGCGGGTTGTTGACCATCCATCCGAGGCCCAACACGCCCTTGTGGAACATGTAGACCACCGGGTTGTCGTCGCGAATGGCTGCGATCATCAGGCCCTTGGCGTCGTAGGGATTGGAGGGCACCACCACCTTCATCCCAGGGAGGTGGGCGAACGTCCCCCACAAGGTCTGGGAGTGTTGCCCGGCGTCGGAGTACCCGCCGCCCACCGCGGTGGTGAGCACCATCGGCACCGTGATGTTGCCGCCGCTGAAGTAGTGGATCTTGGCCATGTTGTTGTAGATCTGGTCCATGCACACGCCGAAGAAGTCGACGAACATGAGCTCGACCACCGGCCGCAGCCCGTTGATGGCCGCCCCGACGGCGGCGCCGATGAAGGCCGTCTCCGAGATCGGGGTGTCCTTGACGCGCTCGGGGCCGTGGGTATTGAGCAGGCCCTCGGTGGCACCGAAGATGCCGCCGTACACTCCCACGTCCTCGCCCATCACGAACACGGAGTCGTCGACCGCCATCTCCTGGGAGATCGCCTCGGCGATTGCCTTCTGGGTTGTGAGCTTGCGATCGGTCATGGCGGTCATCACGTCACCGTCCTGGGTGCGAACACGTCCTCGAGCGTCGACTCGGGAGCGGGGTAGGGGCTGTTCATGGCGAAGCTGATCGCTTCCTCGACCTCGGCATGCATGCGGCCCTGGATGTCCGCCATGTCCGCTTCGTTGAGCACACCCTCGTCCGACAGCCGCCGCCCGAACACCAGGAGGGGATCGCGGTCGTTCATCTCGGTCTTGAAGGCGTCGGAGCGGTAGGCATCGGCGTCGCCCTCGAAGTGCCCCCACAGTCGATCCGTCTTCACCTCGATCAGGCTGGGGCCATCGCCCCGCCGCGCCCGGGCGATGGCTCCACCCATCACCTCGTAGACGGCGACCGGATCGTTCTCGGAAACCAGCACTCCGGGGATGCCGTAGGCCGACGCCCGGTCGCTGTTGTCGGCTACGGCGGTCGATGCCGACTTGGGCACCGAGATGGCGTAGGCGTTGTCCTCGCAGATGAACACCACCGGGAGGGTCCACAGGGCGGCGAGGTTGAGCGACTCGTGGAATGCGCCCTGGTTGGCGGCGCCCTCACCGAAGAACGAAAGCGCCACGTTGTCGGTCTTGCGGTACTTGAAGGCCATGGCCGCCCCCACCGCCACCGGCATGCCCTCGCCGATGATGCCCGAGCATCCGAAGTTGGGCTGGATGGAGAACAGGTGCATGTGCCCGCCCTTGCCCCGACCCAATCCGGTCTCGCGGCCGAAGATCTCGGCTGCCATCCGGTTGAGGTCGACGCCCTGGGCGATGGCGACGTGGTGCGGCCGGTGGGTGGCGGTGATGGCATCGCCGGGCTTCAGATGCGGTCGCATACCGACGGCCACCGGTTCCTGTCCGGCGGCGAGATGCATCTCTCCGGGAATGAGCCCGGCTGCGATGTCGAAGGCAGGGAGCTTGTCGGCGAAGTAGAGCTCCCGGATCCGCTCCTCGAAGCGACGGATCTTCACCATCGTGGAATACATGTCGACCAGGTGTTCACGGGGGATGTCCACGAACGGCCCTCCTCTCTTCAGGGCCGGCACCCGGGCGGCATCGGCCATCCGATTCGGAACCTACCCCTACCGACAGCGGGGTGTCGGACCCAGCTCACGGAAGTGCACGGTCGAGATCGATCACCCTGGGGCCTTTCACCACCCGAGCCTGACCGCCCGCGGCCGGGAGGCGGCGCTCGCCGTCCAGCGCTACCAATCCGGCGGCGGGGTCGATCTGGAGCACACTGCCGAGGGAAAGGTCCTCGTGTCCGGCGACGGGAATGTCGAGCACCACGCCGGGGCCGAACACCGCAGACACGGTCCCCGTCCCGCCGAAGCGGATCCACCGGGCATTGCCCGGCTGAAGGGGACCGAGGGCGGCGGCGATCGAGGCGATGCCCACGGCTGTGCGTCGAGCCGACGTCACCAAGCCTTCGACCAGCGACGCCGGGTCGAGGATGGCACCGGCACCCACCCAGCGGTCGCGTACGGCGACGGCGTCGATCACCGCCAGTGCCCTTCCGACAGTGGTGTCGACTTCCACGGCAGTGGTGGGCACGAACGCATCGAGGCCGCCCACCAGGGCACGGGCGGTGGCAAACCCGATCACGGTTGGTTCGTGGGTGAGGGCGAAGGCGTTGTTGGTCCCGGCGGCGAGCGGCACCAGCGGCGCTTCCGGCCAGCCTTCAGCTGCGGCCCTGACGGTGCCGTCTCCGCCCACGGTGACGAGGGCAGCGGCGCCAGTGGCTTGGAGTAGTCGGGCCGCCGTGCGGGTGTCGGCCTCGACTCCCTCGGCCACCACGTCGAGAAACCCGAGGCTCGCCCCGGCCGACCCGGCCAGGCGGGCGGCCCGTCTCACCAGTCCGGCGGCATCGTCGAGGGCGATGACCTCGATGTCGGTGATCGAGCCGAGTCCGACCAGGAGCCGAGCGACCAGGTTTGCCTTCTCCTCGATGTCCATTACCCGGGCGAGACCGGTGAGGCGTCGAATGTCCTTGGACGACGCCGGGTTGGCGATGAGGCCGACATGCATGAGCGACACCCTAGAGCTGAGCACCGGCTCAGGGCCGGGGAGCAAGCCGGGGTTTGGTGAACCGCCATCGGTGGGTAGGTGGCGCCCGTCCGAAGGAAGGATCTCTCCATGGAATCGCCCAAGTTCACCGTACCGGGTATCACCCACGAGGATGCCGGCACCCTCATCGACACCCTCGCCGATCGGCTCGTCTCGCTCATCGACCTCTCGCTCGCCCTCAAACACATCCACTGGAACGTGGTGGGCCCCCAGTTCATCGCGGTACACGAGTTGCTCGATCGGCAGGTCGACGCAGCCCGCCGGATGTCCGACGCCGTGGCGGAACGGATCGCCACACTCGGCGGGACCCCCGTCGGGACACCGGGTCATCTGGTGGCGAGCCGATCCTGGGACGACTACTCCGTCGGCAAGGCGACGGTGCCGGTGCATCTCGCCGCTCTCGATCTCGTATACAGCGGGTTGATCCTGGACCATCGCCGGGCGCAGGAGACGGCCGCCGGACTCGACCCCGTCACCGAGGATCTGCTGCTCGGCCAGCTCGGTGTGCTCGAGCAGTTCCAATGGTTCGTTCGTGCCCACCTCGAGAACGCGGCAGGTGAGCTGGTCACCCCGGCGCCGACCGAGCTCGAGGTCGATCAACCAGCCAACGACGTCTACGTCTGATGTGTCTACGTCTGATGTGACCTCCCGACGCCAAGGAAGTTGAGATGTCGTTCGATCCCGCCCCCGGTTCTTCTGGTGTTTCGGCCCACACGTCCAGCCGCCCCGATCCCGCCCGCGAGGTACGGGAGATGGCGCGATTGCTGGTCGACTCCGCCGAACGATTGGCCGCCGCCTCCGACCTGGTCGTGAACGCAGCGACCGCTCGCTCGCTCGGCGAGATGGGGCAGATGCGTCGGACGGCCTCCGACACGGTGATCGCCCTGGCAGCCGATGCCGGTGTTGTGGTCCGCAATGACGCCACCGGCTCAGCCGGTGGCGTCATGGACCAGTCCACCCTCGGATTGCCGACGGGAGACGACTCGGTGGTGATCGAAGTCCTCCTGGCGAGAGATGACCGGTTGGTGGTTCGCCTCGATGCCGCTCAGGGCGGGGACCTGCCGCCGATGGTGAAGGAGCAGCTGCGGCTCACGGGAGCTCAGGTGCGCGATGGTCTGAGATCCATGGCCACCTGGGTCGGCAGCGGCTCATGAGGCTCCTGCTCTGGTCCGTGCTCGGGGAGTCGTTAGCCGGACACTGGACAAGCGGCTCCGGGAGCGTTGGCGGAGTGACCCTCCGATGACGGCGTATCGTGCCGGGGGAGCCGGGAAGCAAGCCGACAACCAGGACGACGACAACGAACTCGACGATGCCTTTCGGGCAGTGATGGAGGGACTGCGTACCACCCTCCCCGGAGTGCAGGTGCTGTTCGCATTCCTGCTCACCATGCCCCTGCAACCCGGGTTCGCCGAGCTGGACAGCCTCGACCGGGATGTGTTCTACCTGGCGTTCGCCTCGTCCGCCCTGGCCTCGGTCCTCCTCATCACTCCGAGCGTGCACCAACGTATCCGGGCTCCGATCTCGGGTCTGCGAAGACGGACCGCCCGTCACGTGTTCGTGGCGATTCGGATCGCAAATGCCGGGACCGTGATCGCAGCGGTGGCCCTGTCGGCGTCGGTCTACCTGGTGACGTCGTTGGTGTTCGGGGACCGGGCCGGGGCCGTCGCCGCCGGGGTCCTGGCGCTGGTCACGGCGTGGGCCTGGTTCTACCTCCCGATGGTGGCCTTCCGTCACAGATGACACTTCGTGCCCATGTGGGATCGGCGGGGAGCGGATGTTTCGGGCCTGGGTGTATCCGGGTAGACGGCGAGGTGAAAGCGACCTGGAAGCGGGGGTGGGCCGTGGGAAGGTCGCCCGAGAGAATCGGACAAGAGGAACAGGTTCGACCAGAAGAGCCGTCGAGGGATCGAGTGGAGACGCGGCTGTTCAGGCGCGACGAGCGGGCGCCTTCCGCCGTGCGCCGTCTGGTGGCGATGGTCGTCGCCGGCTGGGCGGTCGGCCCCGTGATGCTCGCCGCCAGCGAGATCACCACCAACGCCGTGAAGTACGGAGAGCCGGACTCGCCCGATCTGGTGAAGGCCACCGTGAGTCAGCAGTCTGGGGCTGTGTCGGTGGAAGTGGTGGGACGCGGGAGGTTC
Organism: Acidimicrobiia bacterium; assembly: GCA_050329955.1. Classification (GTDB taxonomy): domain Bacteria; phylum Actinomycetota; class Acidimicrobiia; order Spongiisociales; family ZC4RG35; genus JAOUGY01. Next base: position 19,101 of record JBHJOH010000013.1, read on the forward strand.
GCCCCGGGGAAGCATCAGCGTGAAGGCCCAGGAGGTTTCGGACTGGGGATCGTCGACGAGATCGCCTCGGCCTGGGGCGTTGAGCAGCACGGACGAAACGTCCGGGTCTGGTTCACGGTTGAGGCTACCGATCCCCGAAACGCAGACTGATGCGGTACTCGTGACTCGACCGTACGACGGTATGTCCCGGTGCCAACGTGTCGAGCGCTACCGTGAGCAGGTCGATCCCGTCGTCCTGGTGGTCGATGTCCCTACCCGTGCCCACCACGTCGACTGCGATGGACTCGGGGCCGGTGGTGCCGTTCACGGAGACGCCCGTCACGCCGGGAGCCGTGGCCACCGCCAGGGTGGCCTCGTCGAGCACCAGGCTCAGATCCGCCAGGTCGCTGGCGTTCTCGAGACGTCCGGCCGCCGTCACCACGACGGTGCGGGGTACGTGGAGCCAACGGGGGTCGGCGGGGACATCGACTCTGAAAGAGGTCATGAGCTGATGATACGATCGATGGAGGTGGAGGTGTCATGCTGCTGAATGTGACTCGGACCGAGAACGAGCGTGGGTGGACCATGCTCTCGGTCAAGGGCGAAATCGACATCGCCACAGCCGGGATACTGGATGAGGCGATCGAGCAGGCCGTGACGGATGGTCGGACCCGGATTGCGGTCGACCTCGAGGGGGTTTCATTCATGGACTCGACCGGTCTCCGGACCCTGATCGTCGCTCATCGGCGACTGGGCGACGTCGGGGGGACGCTCGCCGTGATACCGGGTTCAGGGCCCATCAGGCGACTCCTCGAGGTGGCAGGTGTGGTCGACACGCTCGAGATCGTGACTGTGGCAGGCGATCTGCCTCCGGCGTGAACGTGGCACGGATCGTTCTCGACGGGGCCGCCGAGAACGTCGTGTTGGCGCGGGCCTTCGCGGCGGCGACGCTCCACGTGCTGGGGGTGCCTGACGACGATGTCGAAGGCGTTCGACTGATCGTGTCCGAGCTGGTCACGGCGCTCATCACCGATGGTGCCGACCGGGTGTTGATCGAGGTCATCGATGGTGACCAACCGGCCCTGCGCATCGGCTCCGACGGGACGTTGCCCAGCTTGACGGCGCCGGCGGGCCGGATCGTGGAAGCTTCTCTCGGGGTGGGCCTCGACGTGGCAGATGGCTGCTGGCGGGTCCCTCTCCGTGTGTTCCGGTCATGAGTGACCGGCTCGTTCTCGAGGCCGATCGGCGTGCTCCGCAGCGGGCCAGGAAGTGGATGACCGCCAACGTGAGCCTCGATCCGATCCGTCGGGCCGAAGCGGCGCTGCTGCTCTCCGATCTGGTGACTCTGGTGGTGGCTCCCTCCGAGCCGATCACCGGGGCTGCGGTTGTGATCTCGGTACGGCCCGGGCCCACCGGTGTGGTGTTCTCGGTGAAGGGGTCGGAGGGACCGGTGGTCGACGACCTGATGGAACGGCTGCTCGACCAGGTGGCACGGCGCTGGGGGTCGGAGGAACACCCCGATGGCCGGCTGGTCTGGTTCGAGGTGCGACGCCCCGGCACGCTGGAGCCGGCGCTGTCGGCGCTGTCGACCGAAGAAGTCTTGGCCCGGGCACCCGGTGACCCGGACGCCCGCGACGAGGTGATCCGGCGGTTCAAGCCGTTGGCCCTGTCCCAGGCCCGTCGCTATCGCGGCAAGGGGATCTCGGAGGGAGACCTGGAGCAGGTCGCGCTGCTCGGCATGCTGAGGGCGTTGGATCGCTACGACCCGGAGTTCGGGGCTTTCGATCCCTTCGCCTCACGAACCATATCGGGCGAGCTGAAGCGGCATTTCCGGGATCGAGCCTGGTCGGTGCGGGTACCCCGGGCCCTCCAGGAGCGGGTGCTCGATGTCGCCCGGGTCGGCCAGGAGCTGAGCCAGCGACTGGGCAGGGTTCCAACCCCCGCCGAGATAGCAGCCGTCCTCGACGTTGCCGCCGAAGATGTTCTCGAGGCCATGGGGGCTTCCCGTGCCTATTCGTCGATCTCGCTGGACACGCCCGACGAGGACACCGGATGGACGGTGGGTGATGCCCTCGGAGTCGAGGACATGGAGTTGGCCCTCACCGACCGTCGGCAGGGATTGGCCCCCGCCATGGCCGCGCTCCCCGAACGTGAGCGCCACATCCTCTATCTACGGTTCGTCGAGGACCTGACCCAGACCGAGATCGCCGACGCGGTGGGGATATCGCAGATGCACGTGTCCCGCCTGCTGGCACGGGCACTCGACAAACTCCGGGCGACCGTCGAATGAGCACTCAGGTTGCGGCCTCGGAGACCGAAGAGACCACCGTGAACATGCGATCGAGTGCCGTGGTCCTGAGCGGGTCCTCGAGCACGCCCGGGCCGACCACCCCCAACCTGGTGGTGCGTGAGGGGTCCGCCTGGTGGGCCGCCACCCCGCACACGGGGGTGTGGCCGGTCACGTTCCCAGCCGGTCCCATTGCGGAAGCAGGTCCCGATGTACGACCGGATGAGGTTTGCCTTGTATCTGCGGGGATCGCGCTACCGTGATCGGAGGGGTCCAAGGAACGTTGGAGCCATGGCATCGTCGCCGGTACACAAGGTGATCACCCACCGACTCGAGGTAGATCCTTCGGCGCCGGGCCGGGCGCGAAGGTTGGTCGCCGAGGCACTGGCACACCACCCTCGGATCGACGACATCCTCCTCGCCACCAGTGAGCTGGTCACCAACGTGGTGCGTCATGGCCGAGAGCTGACTCATGCCGAGCTCACGCTGGATCACCTCGACGGCTCGGTGACGGTGGGGGTCCGCCAGCGCGGTGGCCAGTTCGACCGTGTGCAGCACCTGGCCACCGATCCGCACGGTCGCGGGCTGTCGATCGTCGAGGCGGTGACCGATCGGTGGGGCGTCGAAGACGACGCGGACCTGCTGGTCTGGTTCGAAGTCTCGGGCTGAGGACGCCCGGAGGCGAACGATCAGTCTGAGTTCGAGCGAAGAGACCTGGGTGACCAAGCCTTCACAACAACTCCAGCGGCGTGGTCGTGGGGTCACCGCCCCTGCCCGGAGGTGAGACTGATAACCAGGATGGTGGCGTCGTCGTCGGCCTCGTCCGCTAGTTTGACCAGGTCGTCGGTGATCACGGCGACATTGCACGGCAGCGTCTCCAGACGGCTGCGCAGCGCCTGCAACGAAGCGTCGATATCCCGATCGCGCCGTTCCACGACTCCGTCGGTGTACATGACCAGACAGTGCTCGGGCTCGAGGGTGATGACGTGGTCACCCCCGCCGAGCTCGCCCACGCCGAGCGGGGGAGCGAGCGGAACGTCGATGGTCTTCACCAGTCCGTGGCCCACCATGACCGGGGGGAGGTGACCGGCCGATGCCAGGGTCACGGTGCCGCGTTCGGGGTCGACTTCGGCGCACAGCATCGTCGAGGCGAGTGCGCTGCGATCGTTGGAGGCGAAGACGCTCAACGCTGTCAGGACCTCGGTTGGGCTGCGCCCCTCGGAGATGAGCAATCGAGCCGACTGGCGGAGTTGCGCCATCGTCGCCACCGCCTCCAGGCCTCGGCCCACCACGTCGCCGATGACATACATGGCGGTGCCCCGGGGCGTGGCGACCACGTCATACCAGTCGCCCCCGACCGAGCCCTCTCCGGCCGGCCGGTAGAAGGCGGCTGCATCCACCCGGTCACAGCTGACCTCGACCGGTGGGGCCAACGCCGCCTGCAGGGTCTCGGCCACGGTGTTGATACGATCGAACAGGCTGCTGCGTTCCAAGGCCACGCCGACATGCTGGGCGATGGAGTCGAGGAGTCGTCGCTCCCCGGCCGGGAACGCATGGTCGGTCGCCCCCACGAACCCGATCGCCCCCAGGAGGCCCCGGGCTCCGTACAGCGGAACGGCGGCGAACGACCCGGATGGCACCGTGGTCATCACCTCGGCCAGGTTCGGAAACCGGTTCACCAACTCGCCCACCGTTTCGTAGTACACCGGCTCCCCTCCCAGAATGGCCTCGTTGAACGGGCCGGGCTGGCGGAGGGTGGGGGCCATCGCCGTCAGGCGCCCGGGGTCATAACCGGCGCTGGCCACGATTCGAGGGCCGTCCTCTGTGCTGAGGACCACCGCTCCCCGGTCGGCGGTGGTGGCTGCGATGGCCCGTTCGATGGCGGTCTGGGCGACCTCCCGGATCGTCGATGCCTTGGACAGCCCTGAGATCACCTCCTGCAGGTTGGCGAGTTGCGATGAGGTGCGCTCCGCCCGCCTTCGGGCGGACTCGGCTTCCTCCCACAACCGGGCGGTCTCGATCGCCATCCCTGCCCGTCGGCCGAGGTCCTCGGCGAAGCTCACGTCCTCGGGTCCGAAGCGGTAGGGGGTTTCGGCGCAGATCAGCGTCATCAGCCCTACCACCCGACCCCTTCCGAGCAGGGGTGCCACGATCGCCGAGCGCAACCCGAGCGATCGCATCACTTCGTAGTGGTGGTCATCGACGGCTCCGGCCCGAACCATCTCGTCGGTCACATGCGCGATCAGCACCGGACGTCGGGTGGCCACTGCTTCGGCGCCGACCCCGGCGGGTTCCACCGGTGCCGGGTACTCGTGCTGTAGCCGCCTGGCGAGGTCCTCCCGGGCCGGGTCGTGGTGCGCCACTGTGGGCGGACGGTCCATGTCGAAGACTTCCACCACGCACCAGTCGGAGAGGTCCGCCACCAGCAGACGGGTGATCCGCTCGACGGTCTCATCGACGGTGAGTCCCTGGGCCAGGATCTCACCGGCGATGACGAGGAATCGGTCCTGTTCGTGTCGGCGCTTGCGACCGGTTATGTCCGACATGACACCCACCATGCGATGGGCGGTGCCCTGGTCGTCGACCACCACGTGACCCCGGCTCGAGATCCAGTGGATCGAGCCGTCCGCCCAGGGCACCCGGAACTCGGTTTCGAAGTCGCCCTTGCTCGCCAGGGCTAGATCGAGTGCCTCCTGCACGGCGACCCGGTCGTCGGGGTGGACAGACTCCAGCACGACCGCATAGGAAGCGGGCTGGTACCCGCGCTCATGGCCGAACAGAGGTCCGGTGTTGGCCGACCAGCGGATCGACCCGGTTCCGAGATCCCACACCCAGGCGGCGGTATCGGTACCTTCCAGAGCCTCGAGGACTTCGAGAACTGAAGCGAGCTGTGTGGTGTGCATGGCCCTTGTGGTGAACCTACTCGTACGCCAAGACCCTCTCTGCAGCACGAGCCTACCGACGATCCCGCGGCTCGGGACCCGGCCGGTGTGAAGCGCCGACCGCCCGGAGCCGGCGCTCGCCGCGGCCGCCGACTTGGAACAGGGCGTCGCGCGGAAACTCCCCGGTCGCCACCCGCTCCGTGCCCTACATTCGGGGCATGTTCACTCCCATCCCCACCGATCGTCTTTTGATCAGAGCGTTCGCCGCCGACGACGCCCAGGGCTTGTGGGAACGGCGCAACGATCCCGAGGTGGCCCGCCATCAGAACTGGACCGTGCCGTTCCCGAGGGATGAGGTCGACACGCTGGTGGCCGAGCTGATCGCCATGGACGGGCCTACCAACGATGAGTGGTGGATGGCTGTCGTCGCCGACGCCATCACCGGTGAGGTGTACGGCGACGTGGCGCTGCACCTGGGTTCGCAGGGCCGCATCGCCGAGGTGGGATACACCTTCGCGGCGGCGCACTGGGGAAAGGGGTACGCCGCCGAGGCCGTGCAAGGCCTGGTCGACCACCTGTTCGAAGTGGTGGGCGTAACGAGGGTGTTCGGGATGCTCCACCCCGACAACCGGTCGTCGGCGATGGTGCTGGAGCGGGTCGGATTCCTGTTCGAGGGGCACACGCGGCTCTCGTTCTGGCTGGGGGACGAGAACTCCGACGATCACATCTACGGGATGATCCGACCGGACTGGGAAGCCTGGCGAAACCGTCCCCGCACGCCACCATCCGAGCTGCGCCTCGTCCCGGTCGCCGCCGACAGCTCGGGTGCGGTGCTGGGGCTGTCGACGCACAAGACCCAGGAGGCCTTTGTCGCCCCCATGCTCGATTCGTTTGCCGACGCCCTCTTCCCCGAGGTGGTGGACGGCGCTGCGGTGGTGCCGTGGATGCGGGCGATCGAGGCCGATGGCGAGACCGTGGGGTTCATGATGGTGGCCCTCACCACCGAGCACCATCCCGAGCCGTATCTGTGGAGGCTGCTGATCGATCGGGTGCACCAGCGCCGGGGTATCGCCTCCCGGACGCTCGATCTGCTCGCGAACGAGTTGCGGGCGATGGGGGACACCACCGTCCTGGTGAGCTGGGTGGAAGGTAAGGGCTCCCCCGATCGCTTCTACCTGGCGCGGGGATTCGAGCCGACCGGCACCATCGTCGACGGTGAGATCGAGGCTCGTAAGCGGTTGGTGTGACCGACGCCTATCGTCTCGTCGGAGCACACACGAGAGGATCGATCTCATGGCCACCCTGCACATGCGCGCCGGCGAGCTCGCCACCACCGAGATGGAGGACTGGGGTCCTCTGGAGCTGCCGTTGGCCTCCGCACTTGGCGAGCCCATGCCAACCCACGGACTGTCGCTCTACGAAACAGTCGACGGCGCCCTCATGACCGGCACCTGGCAGTGCGGCCCGGGTGAGAGCCGCTGGGGCTTCACCGACAACGCCGAGTTCATCCACGTGCTGTCGGGTTCGATGACCTGCGTCGAGGACGACGGCACCGTGACCGAGGTCACACCCGGGTCGACCGTGGTGTTCCCCAAGGGCTGGGCGGGCACGTGGACCATCCACGAAACCCTGCGCAAGGTCTACGTCATCTTCGCCTGAGCGGTTCGCGGTACGCTGTCTCAGGCCGGCACGAGGGTGCCGGCGAACACCTGCCAGGCGAGGGCGGACTTGGCCGCCAGGCTGAGCACGATGTAGGTGCGCTCGCCGGTCAGATAGCTCTTCCAACGTCCCACCTGCCGGTACTGAAGCCACTGGGTGAGGGCGAAGCTGTTGAAGAACAGGAACAGCGAAAAGAAGATGCCGTACACGAAGCCGGGCGCCTGGGCGTCGCTACCGGGCGAGGCCAGATACACCCCGATGGCGATCCACGGCACCACCCCGAGGACGCACCCCATCCAGAACGGCCACAACGAGCCGCCCGGCGCCTCGTAGCGTTCCTGTACCGACCCGAAGAAGATCATGCCGGCGTTGACGCCGAACAACGCCACCAACGCGGCGATGTCGGTGATCCCGGGGAGTGCCGCGATGAGCACGATCATGATCGACGACGAAAGCGAGTACTCGATCCAGCGGAACTGGTTCTGGCCCCGCGACAGCTGGTCGCGGTAGCGGGCGGGGAACACGCCTGCGATCAGAAAATGGAACAGCGCCGACAGGAACAGGAACCCCGCCACCCCCCACGCCACCGACAGGTCGAAGAGCACCGTCGGGTCCGAGGCCGGCGTGCCGGGCGGGCCCTCGATGTTGGAGATCGTCACCGGTAGCGTGAAATCGGTGGCGAGGGCCACAACCCCCAACCCCTGGGCGGCGTGGAGCGCACCCATCACCCAGTTGGCCCGTCGGAGGCGCCCAAAATCGTGATCGGTCACTTGAACCGTGCTGGCCATGTTCCTGTGCCTGACTTTTGTGGATTCCGGCCCACCCTACGCCGACTGGCGGCCTTGTTCTCATCGACGTGGGGTGGGGGGTTCGAAAGCCCGTGCGAGAACGCCCGATCAGCTCGCGACGGAGATGCCCTACGCCTCCGCTTGACCCCATGGCTTCGCCTGGGCCGATGGACCCGTTCATGGAAGACCACTTTTTCGCGGGGCGGACAGGTCGATAGGAACCCTCGTGGCGTCGAGGGGATGTGTTGTGAAACGGAAGATCGTGGCGGCCTTTGCCGCCTTCGCAGTCGGTGTGTCGCTGGTGTCGCTGTTCGGTGTCGAGCCGGTCTCGGCCGGCGGGACGCCGGACATCACGCTCCAAAAGAGCATGCCGGCGGAAACGCTGTACGGCGACACCACTGCCGTCACGCTCACGGCATCCAACGCCACCGGCACCGACGGGTACAACCTGAGCTTCAACGACGTGCTTCCTCCGGGTGTCACCCTCGCCTCGTCGTCGCCCACCCCGTCGAGCTCCTTCACCGACGGATCGGGCAACCTGGTGCTCATCTGGGAGAACGTCGCCGACTTGCAGGCCGGGACCACCTACTCGGTCTCCTACGAGTTCACGGCCGGCTCCGGTACCTACGACGTGGGCGACACCGTCGCCAACACCGCCGGTGCCTTTGTCAGCGCCGACCCCCGGTTCGTTCCCGACTTCGACCCTGCCACCGGTGCGGCCATCGACGACTTCGACGGGTGGGCCACTGACACCGCCACCACCGAGCTGGTGCCGTTCATGCTCGAGAAGTCCGAGCCGAACGCCGAGGCGGAGCTGCTGCGGGGTGTGCACGACCATCAGACCGTGTACACGCTGACGGTCACCAACAACCTGGTCGGTCCGACCACCGCCTTCGAGATCGAGGACTTCCTGCCGCCCGGGCTCGAGTTCCTGGGATGCGGGACCACCGACAACACCACTTCCGGCGAGGAGTATCCCGGCGCAGGCGTGATCAACCCGGGCAACGCCCCCACCCTCACCCACCCCTGCCCCACCCCCTCCACGGTCGAGACGGTCACCACCGACCCGGACGGTGCCGGTCCGATGCCGAACGACGTCTACACCCGCGTGGTGTGGACCGCAGCAGACCTGACCGCGGCGCTCGGCTCCGCCAACCTTGCTGCGTCGGGAACCTTCTCGATCGACTACGTCGCCGCCATCCCACTCCGTGAGAACGTGATGTTCCCCGGGGGGACGCCCACCGACGGGACCCAGGGATCGAACCTCGACAACAACACCGGTTCGCTCACTGCTGACGAGCAGAGCCTCGAGAACCTCGCTACCGCCGAGGGCACCTACTCGGGGACCGTCTACGCCGACTCCGACACCTTCGTGGTCAGCGCCGAGGACGTGTCGATCCACAAGTCGGTGGACACGGCCGAGATCGAGCAGACCGGTGTGAGCACCTGGACGTTGCTGGTGGAGACCTCGGAGTACGCCACCAGCACCACCGACATCGTGGTCACCGATACCCTGCCGGACGGCCTGTGTCCGGTTGTGCCCGGCACCCCCTGTTCCGGATCCGCGGCTGCACCCAGCCCGGCCGCCGCATCGGTCACCGGGAACGGCGACGGGACCTGGACACTCGTCTGGAACCTGGCCGACCTGCCGGCGCCGAACTCGACCTCGACCGTGACCTTCCGGTCGGTGGCCGAGGCCGCCTACGAGAACGGCGAGCCGGTGGCGGCCAACGACTCGTGGACCAACACCGTTGAGCTCACGTCCACGTCGGACGTCATCACCGCCAACGACGGCTCCACCACTTCGCTTCCGATCCCCGACGCCTCCTCTGCCGGGCAGAGCGCCGGGGGCATCACCATCCAGAAGTCCATCTCCGAGCCGGTGGTCGGCACCCTCACCTGCGGCGATGGCTCCACCGTCACCTGGGATCCCGCCCAGGCCGGCGACTTCCGACCAGGTGATCGGGTGTGCTGGAGACTGGTTATGAACTTCCCCGGCCTGCTCGACACCGTCGACGTCGCAGTCACCGACTTCCTCCCGGCCGGATTCGAGTTCGAGTCCACCACCTTCGGGGCCAACCACGACGCCGTCGGGTTCGCCTTCGACGCCGGCGCCGCCCTCCCCACCTGGACCAACCCCGGTGTCGACATCGGCGGTCAGACCTTCGAGGCCATCGTCTCGACCGTCATCGCCGACCCCGAGGCGGCCGGCGACGGCGACATCCTCGCCAACCTCATGAAGGTCACCTACGAGAACACCGCCGGGAACGTGTTCCAACTGCGGGACCAGGCCGATGCCACCTGGATCGAGCCCGAGCCCGTGCTCACCAAGGGCGTCATCGAGGTCGACGGAGCCGCCGTGGCCGGCGCTCCCGCCGACGGCGTCGAGATCCAGGCCGGCGATGTGGTCACCTACCGGGTGTCGGTCGCCAACGGGGGATCGCTCGATGCCGACGCCACCAGTGTTCGTGACGTGCTGCCGGCAGGGATCACCTGCGCAGAGGTGTCGAACATCGACAACGGGGGTGCCTGCTCGGTCGGCAACAACTGGATTCAGTGGGACGGCCTGACCGTGGCCGCCGCCGGTTCGGTGAACCTCACCTATGACATCACCTATCCCACCGACATCGCCCCCGGCGAAGATTTCGACAACACCGCCGGCGTACGCAGCTACCGATCCGACACCAACCGGTCGGCGCCCGACAACGTCTTCACCTATGTGCCGTCGTCCAACATCGATCCGTCCCTCGAGGTCGACGCCAACGTCGGCCCGATCGAGGATCCGTCGGACGTGTTCGTGGCGGACGCCTCGATCGCCAAGGTGCGGTCGACCTCGGTGACCGAGTCGGGGAACACCAATGGCCAGGCCACCATCGGGGAGACCATCACCTACACGGTGACGGCGGTCATCCCCGAAGGCAGCACCCTGCACGGTGGAGCCACCGTGACCGACTCGATCTCGACGCGCACGACCCACACGGCGGGGACCGCCACGGTCACCCTCAACGGCGCCGCCCTGCCCGGTGGCTTCACGGTGAGCGATCTCGCAGGCAGCATCACGGTGACCTTCCCCGACCCCTACGTGAACCTGCCCGATTCGGGCGATGACACCCTGGTGATCGTGTTCACCGCCACCGTCGACGACGAGGCCGCCAACACCAGGACGTCGTCGTCGATCCCGAACTCGGCGACCGTGGCCTGGGACGACTCGGCCGGGTCGCCGTCGAGTCGCAGCGCCTCCGTCACCACCCAGGTGGTGGAACCCAACCTCACCATCACCAAAGCCGACAACGACGCCGACGGCGTGGTCGACCCCGGACAAACCGTCACCTACACGGTCACCGCCACCAACACCGCCGGTACCCGGGTCTCGGTTGCCAACGACCTCGAGATCACAGACGTGGTCCCCGAGTCGTTGACTCCCGTCGAGCCGATCGCTGACGGCGGGACCTGGGATCTACCCAGCCGCACCATCACCTGGACCGTGGCCAGTCTCGCCCCCGGCTCTTCGACGGTGCGGACCTACCAGGCCACCGCCAGCGACCCGCTGGTTGGAGCGAGCCAACTCGTCAACACCGCGGCGGTGGAGGGCTCGTCGCTGGCGGGCACCGTCGCCGGCGAACGTGATGCCGGCTCCCCCCACGGAGGACCCGGGACGGGCTACCAGGCATCGGTCGACAACATGCTCATCGCTCCGACGATGCGGGTGACCAAGGCCGTCACTCCGGCGTCGGCCACGGTGGGCGAGGTCGCCACCTACACCCTCGACGTCACCATTCCCGCCGACGTCATCCTCTACGACACCACCGTGCTCGATGACCTGCCTGCCGGCCTGGTCTACATCGACACCGTTTCGACGTCGTGTCTGCAGGGCGGCGGGGCCTGTTCGCCCGCCATCACGGTTGCCGATCTGGGAAGCAACGGCGATTTTGCGGCCTGGTTCCTCGGGGATCTGGCGACCGCGGCGGCACAGGACCGGGTGGTGACCATCGTCTACGAGGCTTACCTCGACGACGCAGTCGCTGTGGTCGACGGCGCCACGCTCACCAACACCGCCAATGTGTACGGCAATCAGACCAACCTCGTGGCCGGGACACCCGGGACGATTCCCGACGCCGGCGACTTCGATGTCGACGGCACCCCCGATGATGCCGACCTCGACGTGGTGGAGCCGACGCTCACCATCGACAAGGACGTTGTGGGCCAGGTCGGCGACTCCGACACCCGCCGGGCCGTGCCCGGTGAGACCCTCACCTACACCCTGGTGATCGCCAACACCGGTTCTGCGCCGGCCTACGACATCGAGGTGGTCGACACTCCTGACGCTCGTATGCAGCTCGGCGCGGTGAACGCCGGCACCGGATACACCGTGATCGACGGAAACCCGAGCGACGGCACCCTGGAATGGTCGATCGACGGGCCGATCGCGCCGGCCGGCACGCTCACCATCACCTATGACCTGGTGGTCCCTGTCACCCTCGACGAGACCGATGAGGTGGTGGGTCCCGAGATCACCGACACCGCCGACATCCCCTCGTACTGGGGGGTCCCGTCGGGTAGCCATGACCCGTCCCTTCCCTACCGCGAGTACGACGACGTGACGCCCGACACCGTCACGATCGAGCTCGACCTCGCTTCGATCGGCAACCGGGTCTGGTTCGACGTCGACGGCGACGGCGTCCAGGACGTGGGCGAGCCGGACCTGGCCGGGGTCGATGTCACCGTCACCTATCTCGGGGCCGACAACACCTTCGGCACCGCCGACGACGAGGTGTTCACCGACACCACCGACGCCTCGGGCCTGTACCTGATCGAGGACCTCCCCGGTGGGTTGTACCGGGTGGTGGTCGACGCCACCGACATCCCCGGGGGACTGGAACCCAGCTTCGATCTCGATGACGGTCTGGTCGGCCCAGACGGCATCTGGAACGGGACTCTGGGCCAGGACGAGGCCAAACGCGACGTCGACTTCGGCTACACCGGAACCAGCTCGATCGGAGACACGGTGTGGTTCGACCACGACGGCGACGGCACCGTCAACGGTCCCGAGGTGGGTATCGCAGACGTGACCGTCACGGTCACCTGGCTCGGGTTCGATGGCCTGCCGGGAGGCGGCGACGACATCGAATACCCGGCGACCACCAACGGATCCGGCTTGTACCTGGCCGACAACCTCCCTGCCGGTGAGTACACCGTGACGGTCGATACCGACGATCTGCCGGTCGGGTTCACCCAGGTGTTCGACCCCGACTCGACTATGGATGATGCAACCGCCGTCACTCTGGGCGATGGCGAGGACCATGTCGATGCCGACTTCGGCTACCGCGGGACGGGCTCAATCGGGGACCTGGTGTGGCTCGACATCAACGGCGACGGCGACCGCGATGCCGGCGAGCCCGGCATCGAGGGCGTGTTCGTGGACGTGGTGTGGCACGGCCCCGACGGAAGCGCCGGTGGCGGTGACGATGTCACCTTCACGGTCGAGACCGACCTCGACGGCGACTATCTGGTCGACTTCCTCCCGGCCGGCTCCTATCAGGTGACCGTCACCGGCGGGCTGCCGGACGGTGTCACCAACAGCTACGACGAGGACCTCGACGGAGACTCCACCACCCCGGTGACTCTCGGCAACGGCGAGGATCATCTCACCGCCGACTTCGGCTACTTCGGGACCACCTCGCTCGGTGACCGGGTGTGGTGGGACCTCGATGCTGACGGTGTCCAGGATGCGGGTGAACCCGGTCTGGCAGGGGTGGAGGTCACGGTGACCTTCGCCGGGGCCGACGACACCTTCGGGACCATCGACGACGAGGTGTTCGTGCGGGTCACCGACTCCGACGGCGACTATCTGGTGTCGGGATTGGCGGACGGTGACTATCGGGTCGAGGTGACCGGCGGGATGGCGGCCGGGTTCGTCAACACCTACGACGAGGACGACGGCATCGTCTCGCCTGATGCGGCGACGCTCGTCTCGGGATTGATCGGTGCCGCCCACCTGACCGCCGACTTCGGGTACGTGGGATCGGGGTCGATCGGCGACCGGCTCTGGTTCGACGTCGACGGCGACGGCGTCGACGACGCCGGTGAGGCCGGACTGGCCGGTGTCACCGTGATCCTCACCTGGTTTGGTTCCGACGGGGTGGCCGGTGGTGGCGACGACATCGAGTTGATCACCGAGACCGACGCCACCGGCGGGTACCTCTTCGAGGGTCTGCCGGCCGGGACCTTCCTGGTGGCGGTCGATGCTTCGACCCTGCCCCCGGGTCTCACCAACTCCTACGACCTCGACGACAACGGTGATGGTGCGGCGGAGGTGCCGCTCACCGATGGCCAGGATCGCACCGACGTGGACTTCGGCTACACCGGCACCGGTTCCATCGGCGACACCGTGTGGCTCGACCTCAACGCCGACCATGCCCTCACGCCGGGAGAGCCCGGCATACCCGGTGTCGGTGTGACCCTGACGTGGGCGGGCTTCGACGGTGTGCTGGGGACCGGCGACGACATCACCTATGAGGACACCACCAACGGGTCCGGCCGCTACCTCTTCGAGCTGCTCCCGGCCGGTCTCTTCGACGTGTCGCTCGATGGACTTCCGGCAGGTGTCACCCAGACGGCCGACCCCGACGGTGGGGCGGATTCGAGATCCGAGCTCACCCTGGCCGCCGGCGGCGACGACCTCGAGCAGGACTTCGGCTACGTGGGGTCGGCCGCGGTCGGTGATCTGGTGTGGCTCGACTTCGACGACGATGGTGTCCAGGATGCCGGTGAGCCGGGCCTGCCCGGAGTGACCGTCACCGTTACCTCGGCCGGCGTCGACGGTGTCATCGGGACCGCCGACGACATCACCATCAGCGTCGACACCGACGCCGATGGCGGCTATCACGTTTCCGGGCTTCCAGCGGGCGAGACAAGGGTCTCCTACGACCGCGACGACCTCCCGGCCGGGCTCAGCCCCTCGGGCGATGTCGACGGAGGGAGCCCTGTGAGCTCCACCGTGACTCTCGCCACCGACGAGGACCGGCGTGACGTCGACTACCCCGTCATCGGCACGGCCTCGCTGTCGGGCATCGTCTGGTTCGATCCCGACGGCGACGGCGTCAGGGAGAACGGTGAGGATCCGATCGCTGGTGCCACCGTGATCATCACCTGGGACGGGCCGGAAGGCCCCATCACCATCGAGGTCGTCACCGGCCCCGACGGTCGCTGGGCTCTCGACAACATCCCGGCCGGGGACTACACCGCCGTGCTCGACATCTCCACCGTACCCGCCGGGTTGGTGGCTTCGACCCCATTGTCGGTGTCGGTCACGGTGCCGATCGGCGGCGCCGGATTCGTCGAACACGGAGTCACCGAGCCCGCCTCGATCGGTTCGCTGGTGTGGATCGACCGTGATCGTGACGGAGTCCAGGACCCGGGTGAGCCCGGCATCCCCGGCGTGTGGGTGACCTTGTACGACGAGAACGGGGACGTGGTCGCTTCGATGGTCACCGACGCCAATGGAGCCTATCTGTTCGAGGGTCTGGTGCCCGGCACCTACACCGTGCGCATCGTCCCGGATTCGCTCCCCGAGGGTCTGGTCCAGGTCAGCGATCCCGACGGCACCCTCGACCTCGAGACCACCGTGACCGTGGGCGGCGGCCAAACCATCCTCATCGCCAACTTCGGTCTCGACGAAGCCGATCCAAGGTTGCCGTTCACCGGGTTCGACCTGACCACGTATGTGGCGTTCGGACTGGCCGTCCTGCTGGCGGGCTTCGCCCTGCTCGCGTTCGGACGCCGGCGGGAAGGGCGACATTCGGAGTAGCCAGCGTGCGTCCGGCGTAGCCCGGTCTGCGCAAGGACAAAGAGAAGCGGGGTGGCATTCGCCACCCCGCTTCTCTTTGCTGCTGAGACGCGCGATCAGCGCAGGTTCGGAATCACTTCCTTGCCGAGCAGTTCGATCGTCTCGAACCAGCGGTCGTAACTCAGCCGGGTGTCGAACACGAGGTGGTCGACACCGACATCGGCGAACTTGAGCGTCTGGGGGATCACCTGGTCGGGGGTCCCGGCGATCAGCGAACCCTCGATGTCGGCGGCGGTCTCGAATACTCCCGATTCGGGCTTGACCCACCACTTACCGCGATCGTTGGCCCACTTGAGCAGGCCTTCGAGGCTGGTACCGGCCCAGGCCTCATCCTCGGTGAGGGCGATGGTGGTGGGCGGCACCACACCTACCGTCGGCATCGGCCGACCGTTCTCGGCAACGATGCCCTTCATGGCCGCGACCCGCCTCTCGATGGTCTTGAGCGTGATCCGCCCCGGCATCCAACCGTCGCAGTACTCCGCCGCCCGGCGGGCCGACGCAGGAGTGGCGCCGCCGTACCAGAAGGGGATCTTGCCGGTCGGCTTCGGGTACAGGTTCACGTCGGTGAACGAGTAGTGGTCGTCTTGGTAGTCGGCGTGATCGTTGTTCCACACCAGCTCGGAGATGCGGGCGTTGGACTCGACCAGGTCGGGTCGGAAGATCCCGCTCATGCCGACGGCGTCGAACTCGTGGTCGAAGGTGCCCGCACCCCAACCGGCGATGACGCGCGGCCCGAACATGTGCGTCATCGAGGCCAACGTGAACGCCGTCACCAGCGGATGCCGGTAGGGGATCAGCGTGGCGGTGCCGAGCGTGATGCTCTCGGTGACCGCCCCGACGGCGGTGAGCACTGTGAGCGGCTCGAAGAAGTCCTTCGCCGCCGACTCGAACTCGCCGTGCGGCTCGAAGAGCAGGTGATCGCGAACCCACAACGAGTCGAATCCGAGCTCCTCTGCCTGCCGGGCGCCTTTGAGGATCAAGTCCCGATCGGCGAACTCTCCGAAGTGCGGGAGAAGTAGTCCGAATTTCATTGCCATGGGTTTCAACCTTCCATTGTTGGGATCGCCAACTTGCCGTGACCGGGCTGTCCGGTCACCTCTCCGTCCACCCACACGTCGGTGCCACGCACCAGGGTGCGGACGACTGCGCCTTTGATGGTGCGACCGTGATACGGCGTCCAGCCGATCTTCGAGAGCACCGATTCGTTGGTGATCTCCCACTCGCGGTCCACGTCGAGCAACGCGATGTCGGCGTCACAGCCCACTGCGATGCGGCCCTTCTGCTCGAGCCCGAATACGTCGGCGGGAGCGGTGGAGACCAGGTCCACCATCCGGTCGAAGGTGATGTGGCCGTTGTGGACCGCATCGATCATCAGGGGCAGCTGATACTGGATGCCGGGGGTGCCGGTGTGGGCGGCCCAGGCGTCGGTCCAGCCCAGTTCCTTCTCCTCCCGGGTGTGGGGGGCGTGGTCGGAGGCGATCATCTCGACCGCACCCGACTGCAGTGCTTCCCACAGAGCCTCGCGGTGGTGGTCGGGGACGTAGTAGGACAGCACATAGGAGCCCTGCTCCTCGATGTCGGACATCCGGCCGAGGAACAGCGCCCAGTGGTTGACCTCGCCGCTGACGTCGATGCCGCGCTCCCTTGCTTGGAGCAGCATCTCGATCTGGCGGATGGTCTGGACGTGAACGATGTGCAGCGGGCAGCCGGTTGCCTCCGACATCCTGATGAGGGTGGCGGTGGCGGTGTCCCAGATGATGCCCTCGTCCATCGCCAGCGTCTCGCCGTAGGCACGAGGTGAGCGGTCTCCCTTGGCCCAGTACGACTGCTCCACCACGTCCATGAGCGACTGGTCGTGGGGGTGGACCATGAGCCGCTTGCCGGTGGGGGCGATCGCCTTCATCAGCTTGTAGAGGTCCCCGTGATCGTGCACCCCGATCGCCGATGGGTGCGGATAGGAGCGACCGGTGTCCACCACCATGTAGATCTTGTAGGCGGCGATGCCACGCTCGGCCATCGGCACGATCTCGTCGACGAGCTTGGCCGCCGGGTTGTGGTTGTAGTCGATGATGCTCTTGGTGGCGTAGAGCTCCATGACCTCGTCGAGCGACTCCGCCGTCATCGTGGGCGGATCGAGGTTGGGCATGCCGAAGATGGTGGTGTAGCCACCGGCCGCCGCCGCCCGGGTGCAGGTGATGAGGTCCTCTTTGTGGGTGTAGCCGGGATCGCGGGTGTGGACGTGGGGGTCGACACCGCCGGGGATCGCCACCAGACCGGAGGCGTCGATGACCTCGGCATCCGAGGGGCCGGTTCCCCGGGCGACCAGCCCGGCGATGGTCTCGCCTTCGATGACGATGTCGAGGGGGCGCAGGTCTCCTTCGGAGAAGACGTCGGCGCCTGTGATCACTCGCTTCATGGTGTCTCCTTCAGCACTTCGATGCCGGATGGGGTGATCGCTTCGACCGATCCGGTCGAGAGGTATGTCTTGAACCAGTCGACGATGGTCGGACGAACGGCTTCGCCGTGTTGCTCGTATGCGGCGTAGTGGGTGGTCATCCGCTGCATGATGAGCTTCTTGGGCTCGGGTGCGGCCTCGTAGAGGGCGAACGAGTGGTCGGTGGGTGTGGTGGCGTCCTCCTCTACTCCGATCAACAGCAGGTTGCGGGCACGGTGGGCGACGTCGATCGGTTTGTAGGCGATGATCTCGTCGGCGGCGGCAAGCGGAACCGAGTCGGGGACCCGGCCGTCGACGTCCTTCTTCAGGTTCGTGGTCTTGCGCTCGGGAGTGGGCACCATGATCTCTTCCCGGGGATGCACCATCTCTCCGGTCCCGCCGCTGACCCGCTTCTTGCGGTCGACGTCGAGGCGGGCGAGGAACTCGTACCACTCGTACTCCCGCCGCATCCGGCGCAACCAGTCTTCGCCGTCGGACACGGGGTTCTGGCTGACGGCGCATTTGATGCGCTTGTCGAGGGCGGCGAGCAGGACGGCGTTGCCGCCGCCGGTGCCGCCCGAGCCGAACACCCCGAGGCGGTGCGACATGATGTCGTCCCTGGTCTCCAGATAGGTGACGGCGTTGATGAGGTCCTCGAGCTGGATCTTCGGAGACAGGGTGTTGCGGTCCCCGTCGGAGTCCCCGAAGCCGCGGTAGTCGAAGACGAGCAGGGCGAACCCGGCGTCGGTGAGCGCCTGGTGATAGGGGACGTAGAACTTGGCGTCCTTGAGGCCCAACCATCCGGGGCCCTGCACGATCCCGGGCCAGGGGCCTTCGGTATCCGGCAGGCGCATCAGCCCCGCCACCCGTGTTCCTTCCGAGAAGAACTCGACCTGAATCTCTCTCATGGCAACTTCACCGGCACCTCCCGTTGGGTATCAGGTGCAGCCGCCTCCGGTGGTCGACCCGAGCCCCGGCTGCGAGGTGCCGCCGGCCGCGTCGGGGGTCCGACGCCTTCGCTTGGCGGCCTCGCCTGCACACCTGGCAGAAGCATAGACCCATAGGAATAACGTTGTCGGTATACAGTGCTACAGAAAGTTGTCGATTTGTGGTGAGCGGAGGGGTGTTGGTCTCTAGCGTCCCCCGCACGTCCCCAGCGAAGTAACCCTCTACTACGGGAAGGACATCAAATGAGGATTCCGAAATCCTGTGACATTGCTTGTTGTGTTGGGCTTGTTGGCGGCGGCGTGTGGCTCGGGTGAGGCCGAGACCGATACCACTGCCGAGGGTTCGTCCTAGGGACATCCAACTTCGTTGCGACGATCGACGAAGCGATGCTCGATCGCATGGACTTGGCTGTAGAGATTCAACCCCCGCCAGTGCCGGAGATCGAGTCGATCCTACGGGACACCATGGCGGAGCTCCCTGCAGCCGGGATCAGCGAGGCGGAGTACCGGGACCTCGCTGGCACGCTCCTGGGCCGCTCCGGGCGCGACATCCGCAAGCTCGTGCTCGAAGCGATCGTCACCCGTGAAGGGCCCATCGATAGTGAGCTGACTGCCGCTCATGTCGAACGGGCACTCGCGAGGGGCAGGTTCGGACATGGATGAGCAGGCAGGTTCTGAAGCCGTTTGCGGACCGAAGAGTGATGTGAAGGGCTGGTTAGGCGATGTGAGGTCCAAGCCCCACGTGAATGCGTGGTTGGTCTACCTGGTGGGACCACTCGCATTCACGGGGGTCCAGCTGATCGCTCCGACGCTGCCGCTGATGCAGGCGGACCTGGGGCTATCGAACTCGCAGCTGGCGCTGGTATCGAGCGTGTACCTGCTGCCTGCTGCCGTTTTCGCACTGCCTGCTGGCTTCCCGGCTGATCGATGGGGGCGTCGACTCGTACTCGGGTTCTCTCTCCTCGTGTTCGGTATATGTGGCGTCCTATACAGCGCGGTCACTGCCTCGTTCCCAGCCTCTTTGGCCGTGCGACTCGTTCAGGGACTCGCCTTCGCTGCGATTCTTCCGCTCACCATCACGATCCTGGGAGACAGCTATCGCGGCGCCGAGCTCGTTCGGGCTCAGGGGTTCCGCACCGTTTCGCTCGGAATCGGCGAAGCCGCCTGGCCGATCATCGGCGGGATACTGGCATCGATCGCTTGGGAGATAGCCTGGGTGGTGCAGAGTCTCGCGATCCCCGTGGGCCTCATCGTGCTCGTGCTGATGACGGACGTGCCCTTGAGCGCTTCCAAGCAGGTTGGTGGAGTCGGCCGCGATCTTGTGGTTCTCCTCCGCTCGCCCTTCATCGCCGCCCTTCAATGGGTGGGGGTCCAGCGAATGTTCGTGAAGTTCGCCCTGCTGGCGTTCCTTCCGGTGTATCTGGTCGGCACACGCGGGTTCAGCCCCGAGTCCGCGGGCTTGGTGATTGGGCTGGCGGCGGCAACAGGGGTCGTGGTGGCCACCTTCGCTTCCCGGATCACTCGGCGTGGATCTTTGCCGGTGTGGATCGGCGCCAGCATGCCTGTGGTTGCGGCCACCCTGGTGGTCTCCGTGACGGCGACCGAACCGTGGGTGATCCTTGTGTTCGCCGTTCTCCATGGCGCCGCTGACGGCATCACCGGTATTCTGTCGAATTCCCTCGTGGCCGTTGCATGCACCGGCGACCTGAGGGCGACCTTTGTTGCCGCCACGGGTGCCCTTCGGAACCTGGCCAAGTTCCTGGCGCTGGGGGTGCTGGCCGGTGCCGGGTCAGGCGACGCTGCTTGGCTCTCGCCACTTGAGAAGAAGCTGAGTGAGCCCTCACCGAGGAGAAGCTGAATTGGCGCGAAGTGACGAGATCGAAACCAGAGGGGAGGACTCCCCTCCCGACCACCGCAAGACGATCGACCGTTTGACCGAAGCAGCACGAGAACGGTACCGGACGGCTGAGGATCAAGCACTTCATGTGCTGAGGTCAGCAATCGAGATCGGGTTGTTTCAACCCGGCGAATGGCTGAGGCAGGATCAGCTCGCGTCTCTGATCGGTACGAGCCGAATGCCTGTCCGGGCGGCGTTGCGGCAGTTGGACTCGGAAGGACTCGTAACGCTCGAGCCCCACCGCGGCGCAATGGTACGGGTTGTCCTGGAAGACGAGATCCGGGATCTCTACGAGCTCAGGATCATTGTCGAGTCATTCGCGATCCGACGCGTGGCGCACGGCGCAAGTGAAGACGATATTCGGCGGCTCGACGACATTGCCGAGCGAATTGATGGTGCCTCGACTGATGCGGAACGCGGCGCATTGACGGATGATTTCTATCGTCGGCTCTATGGATTGGGCAACTCGGGTCGGGTTGTCGCTCTGGTCATGCAGCTTCGTTCGGAAGTCAACCGCCATGGGTCGACGGCCCCCTATGGAAAGGACACCCACCGGGAACTCCTCGACGCTCTCGCCTTGGACGATGCCGACTTGGCAGCAGCGTGGCTCGCCGCTCACTTGAGGCGGCTCGCCATGTGGGCGATGGCGGAGCGGAGTCACGACGGTTCTCCCAGTTGAGATCCGGCTCTTGGCGGCCGCTGTCGGCTTGAAGACTCTTGTCCCGATCCGGGAGCGCTGTGCTTCCCTTCGGTCGTCGCCGTCCTTCGGCCAGAACTTCCGTTGCCATGGGAGTGAAGAGATCGTGGTGGCATCGCCTGGGACGGCCGATGATCGTGGACGTGACACCGCTCCGGCGCTCACGGGAGTACCGTTGACTCTACTCGGGCTTTGCCTCGCTTCGGTCGCCAGATGACGGTCGTGGCAGTGCCGTACCAAGTACGAGCTCACCGGTCGCGAGCCTGGCCGATGTTGTCTCTGCTGTGTTTCGCACGACGATCTTGCAGCTATCGGTACCGGACTCATTGCGAGGGCGCCTGTCTGGTGGGAACAACGCGGTCGTGTCCGCGGGGCGCCGAGGCTTGGAGATCTCGAGGCGGGTGTCGTCGGCTCGCTGACCTCCGTTCAATTCTCGGTTGTCTCAGGAGGGCTCGCATGCGTGGTTGGAGCACTGGCAATCGCACGTCTGATGCCAGAGCTGGCCCGATATCGCTTCGGTGGTGGCGAAGCCCATTAGCGAGGGCGCCCCACCTCAGTTCTCAGTCTTTCGCCACGCCGGCGCAGACCTGCTCGTCAGTCTACGAAGCCCCCTAGCGCTAGCGATCTGGGGAGCGCAAGATCGGCGGGCGAAGGCCTTCTCAGGCAAGGCCACATCCGACGCCGACGCCCACATGTCTCGCCATCCGGATAGCATGACGACGTGGTTTCTCCTCAGACAACGGATGACCAGATGTCGCCGCGGCTCCGCGACGGCATGGTGAACCCTCGGAGCGTCGAAGAATCGGTGACCGATACCTTGCGGGACGCGATCCTGCGAGGCGACCTGCAGCCGGGCCAAAGGCTCGCGCAGGTAGAGTTCGCAGCAGAGCTCGGGGTATCCCGCGTCCCGTTGCGGGACGCCCTTCGCCGCTTGGAGGCGGAAGGGCTCGTCGAAATCGGGCGTCGCGGAGCAAGGGTGTCGTCACTCAGCGCTGATGACGTGAACGAGACCTACGAGATGCGGATGATGCTCGAGCCCGAGTGTGCATTGAGGGCGATCAAGGCTCTCGATGACGAAGCCGCAGAACGCCTGATCGAGCTTTCGCTCGACATGGACCGCACAGCGGCCGACCCGAATGTGGGAGCCCAGGCTCGGCAGCAGTTCTATGCGGAGTTCTACCGCTACGCAGAACGGCCGCGCATGTGGGCCATGATCAACCAGTTGCGAGCGTTGGTCCAGCGCTATCACCTCCTCGGCGAGAGTGTTGACGAGCCTCATGGGCACGAGGCATTGAGAGCTTGTATCAGGACACGGGATGCGGAGACGGCTGCTGCGATCGTGCGTGCCCACCTCGAAGCCGCCCGGAACGACCTGATGGCGACTTTGGTCGGTAGCGCGTCGAAGTCGGTCTCGGCAAACAGCGGTGGCAGGACCGACGAACCAGGGTCGGATGACTGATCGAGGGCTCGGGGGTCGTCTCTAGCCGGTCTAAGCCCCGAGGGTTCCGGGACTGCTCCAGATCCTGCCAGTGACACCTCGGCCACTCCGCTGCGCAGACTCACTTGATCCGGGTCCCGCCGATCTCGTTGGCCAACACCCAGGCGGCCACGGTCCCGATCTCGATCCCCTCGGGCAGGTAGCTGTCGATCGTCACACCCGCTGACCCCGGTTGGGCGGCCCCGAGCGCGGCGCGGCGCATCCGGAGGAAGCGGTCCTGCCAGCGGCGTGCGTTCGAATCCCGCAGATCGACCCAGCCTTTGTCCGCCCACCGGTCGCGAGCGTTGTCGTCGAGAGCCACCCGGTCGGCGTCGGCCACCTCGGGTATCCGTATGAACGGCCCCCGCACGAGCGTCGTCCCGTCCCGCCACAGAATGGGGAGGCCCAGTGAGGTGATCGTGTCGACCATCTCCGGTCGGCTGTCGAGCATCGCTGTCCACGCCGCCGCCAATTCGCCGGGGTCGGCCGCCAGTACGCCGGTCACCGTTCCCACCGCCAGCCGGATCAGCTCGGCCTCCCACAGCAGCTTCGACAGCTCGGGGGGACCGAGCTGTCCGAGGGCCACCGAGTGGGTGCCGGTCTCGACTTCGAGACGTCCCAGCTGTTCGAGAGCGCGCAAACGCACCACTCCGCCCCGGTAGGAGGGTGGGAGCACCGCCGAGTCGATGGCGGCGATGACGTCGTTGCCGGTTGCGCCGCCTCGTATCTCGATAACGCACAGGGCGGCGATCTCCTCCGGGGTCACCATCTCCATCTGGCCGATGGCGGTGATCGCTTCGAACTCACCCTTGGTGAACACGCCGTTCTCGCCGGTGTCGACCACCGGCATCACCAACTCGCCGATCTGCTCCAGGCCATGGCGGCGCAGCACCAGTTCGGGCCCGAGGTGCTCGGTCATCGCACGGAAGCGATGGACGGGTTCGCCTTTGTACTTCACGGGCCGGTTGTCGACCCCTGCGTAACCGATGAGGGCGGCCGGCTTCACCTCCTTGATGAGCGGCCCACCCGCGGTGCGGGCCGCCAGGAAGAGCAGCCCGGTGTGGGCGAAAGCTACGGCGGTCTTGGTCATGAGTTGGGCCGACGGGCGGTCCTCGGAGTGGGTGTAGGGGATGTCGAGTCCCATCCCGCCGGTGCCGGTGGTGCCGATCTTGATGTAGAGCCGGGTGCCCACCTCGGTCAGGGCGCGGTGCAGGATCCGAACGTGGCGGATCAGCTGGGGCGTCGCCTGCGACAGGATTAGGGTCTCGACCGAGCTGGCCAGCCCGGAATGGTCGCCCGACTCCTCGGACGCTTCCAACTGGTGCTTTGCGATCACCGAGGCGGTGTACACGTCCTGATAGCTGATGGCGGTGGCGGTGTTGATCGAGTCGACCACCACTTCGGGCCGGTAGCGACGAACCAGGGCGGTGAGCATCGCCCGCTCGTAGGCGGCGTCGAAGGGGCCGAGGATGTCCTCGAACACGCCTTCCCGGGTACCGGCCTCTGCCAGCAGCTGCGACCGCGGGGTGGATGCGTACTCCTCCCGCACGAACACGTCGCCCCACTCGCCCACCAGCTCGACACCCGGAAGCAGGCGCCGCAGGTCGTCGAGGGCACGCGACACCAACGGTTCGGTGAGCGCCGCCACCACGATCCGATCCGGCTCGAGCTCGGTCCCGACCCGGTAGGCCACCTGGAATCCCACCAGGCCCGCCCCGCCGAGCAAGAGATATGTGCCACCGGGCACCGGTCACCTCCTTTCGGCCGAGCCTATGCGCCAGCCGACTGCTGTGGGGGTGTGGCGGCGCCGACGACATCCTCCCTTTTCGCCCCCACAGGCCGATTCGCATCAGCCTGACGTGACGTAGCCTGCGCCGATGCGAGTCACCTCAACCATCGGAACCGAGTCGGTCGGGATCCCGTCATCGCCGTCGGCGGTTGTCGAGGCGGCGGCGGCGGCGGAGCGTCAGGGTTTTCGATCCGCCTGGTGCACGCACTTCAGCCGGGGGATCGACTCACTCACCGTTTTGGCCGCGGCCGCCACCGCCACAACGTCCATCGAGCTCGGGGTCGGCGTGATCCCGACCTTCCCCCGCCACCCGGTGGCGCTCGCCCAGTCGGCTGCCACCGTCCAGTCGCTCTCGGGTGGCCGACTGGTGCTCGGAGTGGGTGTGTCGCATCGCCCGGTCATCGAGGCCATGCACGGACTCGATTACTCCGATCAACTCGGGCACATGCGCGAGTATCTGACCGTGCTCGGCGGTCTTCTCACCGACGGTGCCATCAGCTTCCAGGGTACGCACTACCGCGTCGATGCCTCGATTCACATTCCTGCTGCCAGCGCGGTGCCGGTGGTGGTCGGTGCGTTGGCAGAGGGGATGAGTCGGGTGGCGGGCGAGTTCGCCGATGGTGTCACGACCTGGCTGGCCGGGCCCCGTTCCCTCGAACAGGTGGTGGTACCCGCCGTCACCGACGGTGCTGTCCGAGCGGGCCGCCGGGATCCGCGCGTCGTGGCTGCGGTGCCAGTAGCCGTGGACAGCGACGCCGCCCGGGCGGCGGAGGCCGCCGACCGGGTGTTCGCGCTCTACGGAACCCTCGCCAATTACCAGCGCTTGTTCGAACGCGAAGGCGTCGACAGGCCCTCCCAGCTCGCCGTCGTGGGGTCGGAGGAGACGGTGACGGCCGGGCTCGGGGCGTTGTTCGCGGCGGGCGCCACCGATGTGTGGGCGATCCCCTTCGACACCGGAAACGGCACCGACGCCACCCAGTCGCTCCTCGCCCGACTGGCCGTCAGCTGAGCAGAGGCGAAGGCGGCTCAGGCTGGTCGGGTTGCCAGTCGCCGCTGATGCGCAGTGCATCGGCGATCGGCTTGAGCGTCTCGAAGCGAAGTCCCGATCGGAGTGCCTCCAGCGCCAACACCCGGGTCGGGTCGATGTTGCCGAGGCTGACGTTGAGCCCGAACCGCCCGATCAAAGCCACCTGCTGATCCTTGATCGGCGCCTCCCACACGAGACGGTCCGAGGCATGCCCCGCACATCCGGCGATGGTGTCCACCGCCGACATGTCGATGCCACCACCCGCGTCGAACACACCCACACCCTTACCGGACTCCCGTCCTTCGACGACCACCCACGACGAGCCCCACTCCAGATCGAGGCACGCCTGTTCGGCCAGCGCGTCAGCCGGGGGCTGCTGGTCGGGGTCCTTCTTCCCGACCTCGCTGATCACGGTCAGGCCGGCGTCGCGGGCGCACTCGATGACCCGTTTCCGCCGATCGGCCGGGAGGTCGATGGTGCCGTCGGACACTTCGACCGCCGTGAATCCAAGCTCGCGGACCTTGGCCATGAACACGCGGCAGTGGTGCCGGACGATCGCCGCCTCGAACAGGGTTCCTCCGGGGAATGTGAGGATGTCCCGCTGAGCGATCGCCTCCAACTTCTCGCGCAGCACCGGCTCGGGGACGAACACCGAAGTTCCGAAGCTGAGTTTCCAGTGGTCGATCCACGCTCCGGACATCTCGAGGGTGTCACGGGTTGCGGCGAGCCCGAGGCCCGTGTCGATCACCATGGTGACTCCGAGCGAGCGCGGCGACGAGGTCCGCTCGGCGCGGACCTCATCGGTCAGTGCGAGCTCACCCCACCCGCTGATCACAGGTCGCGCAGGCTCTTGGACCCGGCACGCAGACGGGAGAGCTGGATGAAATGGGTCGGGTTGAGGAAAAGCTCGTCCATCTCGGCGAGGTCGTCGATGGTCAGACCCTTTCGGTACAACTGGAACAGGTACTGGAAAGCATCCTTGGCGCCGTACCCCACGTGGTGGGCCCCCAGGACCCGGCGGGTGTCCGAGTCGATCAGCAGCTTCTGGAAACCCGACATCCGGGGCTTGGCGAAGGCGTAGAGCATCACCCGGTCGGTCGCAGGCAACGCAATCTCCAGCCCGTCCTCGGTCTCGGGCGGCATCTTGATGACCGTTACCGCGTCATGGGTGGCTCGTGCCTGCTCCTCGCCCATCCCGAACCACGAGACCTCATAGTGGGTGTGGAGGAAGTCCGGGAACTCGTCGACCACGTAGCGGACCTCTTCGCCCATGATGTGACGGGAGGCGTACATACCCGACTTCCGTGCCTTGAACATCTCCATCGGGCCACCGATCAGATCGCCGACGGCGTAGACATTCGGCACCGATGTCTGCAGTTGCGGATTGACGATGACCTGGTTCTTGTCGCCGACTTCCACCCCCAGCACCTGAGCCGCCATTTCCGAGTTGGGGATCTCGCCGAGAGCCTCGAACACAAAGTCAGTCTCGACCCGCTGGGTGCCGTCGGGGGTACGGATAACCACCGCCCCCACCTTCCCGTTGCCGTCGTCCTCGATCGACTCGACCACCGATCCTTCCCAGATCTCCATGCCCTGCTCTTTCATCATGAGCAGCACGTAGTCGCGGGTCTCACGGTCGGGGAGATTCTTCAGCAGTTCGGAACGGATCACCATGATTGTGCGTCGTCCGGTCGCCTGGAAGAAGCATCCGTATTCGACTGCGGTCTTCGAACCACCGATCACGATGACGGTGTTACCCGGTTCGTAGTCCAAGTCCTCGACCAGGGTCTCGTAGCTGTACACGCCGTGAAGCTCGGCTCCCGGGCACTCGAGCGGACGGGAACGTGCGCCGAGACCGAGGACCAGGTTCTTGGCCGTGAAGCGCCTTCCGGCCACCTCGACGGTGTGCGAGTCGATGATGGTGCCCTCGGCGTTGAGGATGTACTCCACTTCCAGTTGTTCTTTGGTCTGGAAGTTCATGATGGCGTGGGGAGCCACCCGACCGGCTCGGAACAGATCGACCATCTCCTTGATCGAGGTGATCTTTCCTTCCATGTCGGGGAACCAGAACCGGCCCGAGAAGGTTCGGGCCAGCATCAGCTCGGCGGCGCACTCGCTGAACAGATGGTGCGGCACGCAGGCGTTGTGCGGGCACGATCCACCCAGGAAAGGCCAGCGCTCGATGATGAGCGGGCGGCCTCCCATGGCGCGCATGTAGGAGGAGCCGAACCGCCCGGCGGCGCCGCCACCAACGAAGATGGCGTCGTACTCGCGGGTGTCGGTCTCGTCGATGTTGAAGACCACCCGGTCGTCGTCGGGGCTCTCCAACATCGAGTCGATCTCCGGCTCCCAGTCGTGGATTCCCACGTACGTGCCGTAGATGTCCCACTTGGTGGTCATGTCATACCTTCCGTTCGTCCACGTTCACTTTCCAGTCCACGGCGACGGCTCCACCTGGAGTCACCATCACCGGGTTGAGGTCGACCTCTGCGATCTCCGGATGCGATGTCATCAAGCGAGCCAGTCCCACGACGCACCTCGCCAGTGCTCCCACATCGGCCGGGTCGGACCCGCGATACCCGGTGAGGAGAGCCGCACCCTGCAGGCCGGCGATCAGTCCCTCGGCCTCCTCCAGCGAGGCCGGGGCGAGAGCGAAGCGGACATCCCCGAACAACTCGAGGGTCGTCCCACCCGAGCCGACCATCACCAGCGGCCCGAAGGTGTCGTCGCGGACCGCCCCGACCGCCATCTCGACGCCGCCGATCTGAGGCTGTACCAGCACCTCGGAACCGAGGGAGGACAGATGCCGGTATGCCTCGGCGGCTTCCGCCGTGCCCTCGATTCCCAGCCTCACACCACCGGCTTCGGTTCGGTGCGCCAGGTTGGGGTCCGCCGACTTCATCACCACCGGGCCGTCGATGGCGGCGGTCGCGGCGAGAGCGGCGTCCAGATCGGAGCACACGGTCGACGGCGTGGTGGAGATTCCGAAATCGTCGAGCAGTGCGGCGGCCACGGTCGGCTGCATCGGTCCCGGGGTGAGGATGGCTTCGGCCGGTTGGCCCGGGTCGGCCGGATCAGGAAGTCGCCGTCCCAGGGCATAGCGGACGGCATGCCCGACGGCTCGGGCGGTTCGGTCGGGCCACTCGAAGCAGGGAACGCCGGCCGGCTGGATCAGGTCGGCGTTGACCCGCGCCGATCGCGGGGCGACCCAACATACATAGACCGGCACCGCCACTCCATCGTCTCTGAGTCGTGCTACCGCCTCACCCACCGCCGCAACCGTCGAAGGGTCCATCGCCGAGCGTTGCAGCAGGATGGGGATGACGATGTCGACTTCGCCGGAGCGGGCGAGGGTCTCGATGAGCCATGGGTACAGCTCGGCGAATCGGGACCATACCGGGGTCATGTCGACCGGGTTACGCGGGCTGGCGAATGCGGGCAGTCGTTCGGCGATCCGGGCCTGGAGTTCCGCAGACAACTCAGGCACGTCGACGCCCTCGTCGGCCAGCATGTCGACCAGTTCGACCCCGGTTCCACCCGAGTTGGTGATGATGGCCGCCCGGCGCCCGCCGGGAAGGGGCTGGCCGTCGAGGGCGCGGGCGGTGTCGAGCATCTCGAGCCCTGAGCGGACCAGCACCGCGCCGGATTGGCGCATTGCCGCCCGGAACACCACGTCGCTGGTCCCGAGTGATCCCGTGTGCGACCGGGCTGCCCGCGACCCGGCCTCGGAGCGGCCGGTCTTGGCGATGATCACCGGCTTGTCCGGGGTGGTGGCCCTGATCGCAGCGGCCAGGGCGGCACCGTCTCCGACCGACTCGGCGAATACGCACACGATGCGTGTCTCGGGGTCGGAGCGGAGAAAGTCGATCACTTCGTGGTCGTCGATGTCGACCTTGTTGCCCGAGGCGTACACCTTGCCGAAGCGGACGTGCTCGTCGCGGCCCATTGCATGGATGGCCATGCCGTATGCACCTGACTGGGTGATCAACGAGATCCCACCCGGCTCGGCACCGGATCCGGCGGCGATCGAGGCATTGAGGCCGAGTGCGGCGTTCTGGATCCCGAAACAGTTCGGTCCGACCACCCGGACATCACCGGCCGCCTTGGCGAGCGCCGCTTGAAGCGCCTCCCCTTCAGGACCCGTTTCGGCGAATCCGCCGGACAGGACGACCATCCCCCCGACCCCGGCTCGTGCCGCCTGCCGCGCCACCTCGGGGACCGCGGCAGCAGGAACTGCCAGAACCACCAGATCGATCGGGCCTTCCACGTCTCCGATGGTCGGATACGCCCTGACCCCGCCTACTTCCGTCGCCGACGAGGTGATGGGAATCACCTCGCCCGTGAAGGTCGAGAGGTTCTCCCACAGCAGTGTCCCGACCTTCCCAGGTTGGTCCGAGGCACCCACCAGGGCGACCCGTCGGGGAGCGAAGACGGCATCGAGGGTCATGTGAACGTCCTTGCCAGGTCGGATGGCTTGAACTCGCCACGTCGTACACCGAGCGGATCGATTCGGCGAACCAAGGCGATGTGGTCGGGGTCCGGATCGGGCACGCTGCTCAGATCTTCGGCGACGACGAAGTCGAAGCCTGTGGCTGCCACCACCTCGTCGAGTGACACATCAGGAAACATCCGACGTAGCCGGATCTCGCCCTCCGGGTAGTCGAACACGCCCAGTTCTGTCACCAGCCACTGAGGGCCGCCGCCGGTGTAGCCGAGTTCGGCGCGGGTGCCGGCCGGGGTGCGATGACCGAGATCTGTGATGAAGTCGCAGGTCTCCACCAGACAGCGGCCGCTGCGGTGGTTGGTAGTCCACACGGTCAGGTTGCGGATGGTGGCGGACAGGTTGCAGCCACCACCGCCGCCGCCGAGCTTGACCTTGGGCCCAGGCATTCCGCCGATGGCGGTGACGTTGGTGTTGCCGTGGCGGTCGATCTGTCCACCCGAGAGGAACATGCGATCGACGTCGCCCCGCACCGCCGAGTCGAAGAACTCCTCGAACCGCATCGAGTAGGCCGATCCCTTCTTGAGGGCGAGATCGTTGCCGGAGGGGGGGATGAAATCGGGCGTCGGATCGATGGCGTACATGGCGCCTTCGACCAGCATCATCGAAGGGGCGTGTGTTTGTTTGGCGAGGTGCATGGCCACCTGGGCGCAGGGGCTGCCGAAGCCGTGGAACACCACTTCGCCGTCGGCGATCGTGCCGGCGAGGGCCACCACGAACCATTCATCGAGGGTCCAGCTCATGCGAACACCTCCATCCAACGGTCGGTCGACTCGTGATAGCCGGTGATGGCCTCGAGTCGGCTCTCGCCGATCATCCGCCGGTACTCGTCTTCATCGGTGCCGAGCACGTAGCGGGCCAGATAGGTGGATGCTCCCTCGGCGGTGGCCGCCGCCCTCACGTACTCGGCGATGTGGGTGCGGTCGTAGGCGTACCCGGGGTAGCACGACGTCGGATGTGCACCGAACGGTGCTTCCACGATCGCCGCCACCCGGTAGCCGGGAACGGTGATGCCGGCACTCGCCACCTCTTCGGTTGTGACGATCCGGTCGACGGTGGCGATCACCGCCGCCGATGCCATGGCGAAGCGTTCGTCGAGGACGTAGGGCTGCTCGAGGTGCAGGTTGCCGGCGGCGTCGCCGATCGGGGCGTGGAGCAGCGCCACGTCGGGCCGAATCGCCGGGACCACGGTGAGTGTCTCACCGGTGAAGGGGCACTCCACCTCGGCGTATTCGGGGTGGAGGGCGCGGATGTCGGTCCCTCGAACACCTCGCACCGGGATGAACGGGATGCCCATCTCGGCTGCCCGCAACTGGTTGAGCATGGTGTCACAACAGCTCTCGCGGATCTCCAGCGACTGGGACTCTGCCGCTCGCCGGAAGGCCGGGGCCAGCCCGTGATCCTGTTCGAACCCGACGTAGCTCTCCTCGCTCACCGCCAACAGTCCGGCGGCGATGAGGAGGTCGACATCGATGGAATGGGCCGAGCCAACCGCGTGGAGGCCGCCGATTCCGGAGCGGATCAGCTGTCGGACCAGCGCCATCGGCAGCCTGGCGGAGAGGCCGCCTCCCAACGCAACCACCGAGCCTGGAGAGACCAGGCGAGCGGCCGAGGCGAGGTCGATGAGTTTGTCGGTGCCCAGATGGAACGGCATCAGAACCTCACTGTGCGGTCATGCCGCCGTCGACCGCGAATATCGAGCCGGTCACGAAGCTGGCGTCGTCGGAAGCGAGATAGAGCGCAGCCTGGGCGATCTCCATCGGCACACCGATCCGGCCGATCGGGTACTTGAGGGCGGTCTTGGCGAGTCCTGCCTCGAGGTCGCCGTCGCCGCGCATCCGCATGAGGGGCTCCATCAGGGGGGTGTACACCGTCCCGGGACAGAGAGCGTTCACACGGATCTTGCGGGGGGCGAGGTCGATCGCCATCGATTTGGTCAGTGACACGACCGCTCCCTTGGCGGCGCAATAGGCGGCGAAACCGGCCACGGCCACCAGTGCCGCCACCGACGCCTGATTGACGATGGCGCCGCCTCCGGAAGCGTCCAGGTGGGGAATGGCGGCCTTGGAGGTGAGGAACGTGCCCTTGACGTTCACATCGAAGCAGCGGTCCCAGTCGCTCTCGTCGGCATCGGCGACGCTTCCCTTGGAGTTGACCCCGGCGTTGTTGTAGACGATGTCGAGCCTGCCGAGGCCGGCGGCGGCTTCGTTCACCGCTCGGGAGATGTCGGTGGCGTCGGCCACGTTGCCGGACACGGCAATGGCGGTTCCTCCGGCGCGGCTGACGATCGCCGCCGTTTCCTGAGCGGCCGCCAGATCGATGTCGACCACCGCAACCGACGCACCCTCGGACGCGAACAACTCGGCGGCCGCTCGTCCGATTCCCGATCCGCCCCCGGTGATGAGTGCAGCCTTGCCTTCCAGTCTCATGCGATTCCTTTCTTGGTCATGCCGGTTGTTTGGTCGCGGCCTGTGCGGCGCGCAGGATCGGGTCGTAGACCGGTGCATAGGGAGGGGCGTAGGAGAGATCGAGGGCGCCGAGATCGTCGACGTCGAAACCTGCATGGAGGGCGGTGGCCACCACGTCGATGCGTTTGGCAGTGGCAGGGTCGGTCGAGATCATCTGGGCACCGAGAAGTCGTCCGCCCGGCTCGTGTACCAGCCGGGTCCAGGTCGGTGCCGCGCCCGGGTAGTACTTCGCACGGGATCCGGCAGTGGAGTCCGACGCCATCGCCTCGAGCCCGGCAACCCTCGATTCCGACAGCGTGAGGCCGGTGCGCGCAACGGTCAGATCGAAGATCTTGGCGACGGCCGTCCCCACCATTCCCCCGAAACGGGCGTCACCACCGGCAGCAACGATGCCCGCCACCCGCCCGGTCTTGTTGGCGGTTGGCCCCAGCGCGATGTGGGCCGGGGCCCCCAGCACCAGATGGTGGACTGCGGCACAGTCTCCGGCGGCGAAGACGTTGGGAAGCGAGGTCCGCATCCGGTCGTCGACCTCGAGAGCGCCGTTCGAATGCGTGGACGCCCCCGCATTGGCGGCGAGCCCACCCCCGGGGCGGATACCGACCGCCATCACCACGGCGTCGAAGGTCCGCACGCTGCCATCCGAGAGGGCGGCGGTGGAGCCATCCCACCCGGTGAGCCCGATACCCGTCAGCAGCTCGCAGTGCGAGGAGACCTCAGCCTCGACCCGGGCAGCAGCGTCGGGGTCGAGGTTGGGCATCACCCGGTCGGCTGCTTCGACCACGGTGACCCTGCACCCCGCTTCGGTGAGGGCATCGGCCATCTCGAGCCCGATGTAGCCGCCGCCAACCACCAGGACCGAACGAACGGCGCCGGAGATGACGTCCTCACGGAGGGTGATGGCGCCCTCGAGTGTTCGCACGGTGTGCACGCCCGGCCCGTCGACGCCCGGTATCGGAGGCAGCGCCGGTGAGGCCCCGGCGGCGACGATCAGCGTGGTGTACGTGATGGCGTCGTCGCCCGCTGCGGAGCGAAGGGTCACTCGCTGGTCGCTCGCATCGATGGAGACGACCCGGGTGTGGAGCCGGAGATCTATACCCCGCTTGGTGCGGAAGTCATCGGGAGGAACGCTGACGAGGTCGAGTGGATCGGAGACCAACCCCGCCACGTAGTACGGGATCCCGCACAGACCCCAGGCGGCAAACCCGGAGGCCTCGGCCACTACGATCTCGAGGTCGCCGTCGAACCGCCGCGCCGAGGACGCGGCGGACATGCCGGCGGCGCCACCTCCGATCACAACGAGACGATCCGTCACGGACTCCGGCTCCTCCATCGAGAACGCTGCGAAGCGTACGGTCGGGGTCGTCGCCTAACCCATGGCCTCCCGGGGGGAAGTTCCCCCCGGGAGTGGTCCTGTGAGGCCACATGATGGGCGCTCGGAGCGGCCGGTGCTCAGATTTCGGATCGCACCAGTTCGACGGCCTTGCCCATGTTGCGGAGCTTGCCATAAGCGACCGTTCGGCTGAAGTATCCGAGCCCGCAGTCGGGGGAAATCAGCAACCGGTCGGGCGGAACGATGTCGAGCCCCTTCCGGATCCGCTCGGCGATCTGCTCGGGTGGCTCGACCATCGTGTTCTTTGCGTCGACCACGCCGATGCCGAGTACCTTGTCGGCTGGGAATCCGCGGAGTGCCTCCAGCTCGCTGAAGTCCTTGTTGCAGGTCTCGATGTGGATCACGTCGACTGGCGACTCTCTGAACAGGCCGAGCATGCTGGCGGCATGGTCGTCGTAGACATCTCGCTGACCGTCGACGCTTCCGTAACACACATGCCAGAACTTCAGTGCTTCGACACCTTCGAACATCGTGTGCTGTACTTCGATTTGCCACAGGTCGTTGGTATATGGCGGGAGCACGTCAATCAACTGGATGGCCTCGAGTCCCTGATCCACCAGGTACTTGAGCTCCCTGTTGAGGGCCACCGCAATGTCGCGTGCCAGCGCGATGTTGTCCTCGTAGAATTCGTTGTGCAGGATCACGCTCTGCTGGGCGGGACCGAGCATGGCCACCTTGAAGGGCTGGTCGGTGGCACGCTTCATGGCGTAGACCACGCCCTCGAAGATGGACCGAACCCACTCGACCTTGTCGTGCACGACACCCTTGTAGAAGGGCGCATACTTCGCCCCGTCGCCGGGAGGTCCGTAGGGAGCGATGCCACCGAGCATTTCAGGGATGTAGTGGAAGATCGGCTCGAGCTGGAAACCCGGCGCCTCCCATTCGTAGTACTGGGCACCATCGCACAGGACGTCGAGGCCCGCCTCCTCCTGCTCGACAGCGCAGAGTTTGACGGCATCTTCATAGGCCACCCGCAGATTGTGGCTGCGATAGGTGGGCTCGGTACGGCTGCCGAACACCCGCCCCTGGAGCCAGTGGGGCCTAGGGAAGGCAGAAACCGCCGAGCTGGGGAGTAGTACGTCCTCACCGCGGATCTCCATGCGCACCTCCGGTTTCGAACCACGTGTCCCGTCCGTCGGGCACGTTTCGTGACGATAGGTACGGCTGCTCCCCCACGCCTCCTGTGGTCGCGGTCGGAGTCGAAGACCGTCCTGTCGGGGTGAAAGCCGCCTTGGTACCTTGGCTCGGGAGGATGAACGGCTGACGGTCTCAGTTCTGCCGGAGCGCTCGCAAGGTCTCCCAGGCACGGCAGGCGAGCTGAAGGTTGAAGCGGGTGTCAGGATGGTTGAGGTCGTATCCGCTGATCTCGCGGATGCGTTGCAATCGGTACTTGAGCGTCGATCGGTGGATGAACAGCGTCGCCGACGTCTCGTCATAGTTGCCGCCGCACTCGAGGTAACGAGACAACGTGTCGACGAGGCCGGCGTTTCGTTTCGTGTCGTACTCGAGCAGGGAGCCGAGCCAGCGCCGAACGTATCCCTCCGTGGCCGAGGGGTCTTCGACTTCGGCGAGGAGCTGGAATACCCCGAGATCGTCGTAACACGTCGCTTGGTCCTCCCAGGCAGCCGCCCGTTGAACCTTGAGAGCCGACTCGGCCTGGCGGAGCGAGCGGGGAAGCTCCGATACGGACTCGCAGCTCTGGCCGACGCCCACGCGGCAGCGTCCCCCACGTAGCTCGGCGAGGATCGCGGTCCTGAACTGGTTCCAGTCGGTATCGCGATCGGCCAACACCACCACTTGGGCTCCGCGGCGGATCAAGAGCGAGCCCACCGGCATGTCGCGTGCAACCCTCCTCACGGTGTGGAGGAATGCTTCGCCGTCATCGGCACCGGTGGCGCCTTCGACGATCACCACGCGATGCGGCCGTTCTAGGTCGTATCGGAGGGCCTGCGCCCGACGCAGGGCACTCTCCTCGTCCGTCCCGGCGAGGAGCTCCTCCACCAGGTCGCGCCGTACCCGGAGTTCGCTCTCGGCGAGGCTCCGTAGTCGGGCGGTCTCCATGGCGAGCACGGTGAGCCCGTGCTCGAGGGCGGTGAGCTGCTGGTCGGTGGCCGTACCCTCCGGGTCGATCAACACCAGTGCGGCGATGACGTCGGGTTGTGGCTCGGTCACCCCCATCCAGCGGTCCTCCACCCGGATCGGCCGGGATTCCTTGAGTGCCCGTCGCAGGAGCTGTTCGCGCCGGGCGGCCGCTTGTTTTGGATAGGGGTCCGGGCGTCCGGGTCCCGCCCAGGCCCGGAGGTTGCCGAAGCGATCCTCGATCGCCACCGGCAGGCCTGTGAGGTCGTGGACGGCCCGGGCTATGCCGTCGCGGCCCTCGCCGGATGCTGCCACCGCCGTCAAACGGGCATGGATCTCCATGCTGCGCTGCAACACGCCGAGGGTGTGATGGAGTTGTCCGTTCGCCCGCTCCGCCTCGGCGACGGCCCGCTGTTCCTGTTCGTGGAGTCGCCGGTTGGCGATGGCGGCGCCGGCATGCTGCGCCAGCGCTCGCAGCAGGAAGTGTTCCTCATCGGAGGGATCAGGCACGCAATGTGCCACGAGCCATCCGGCGTGTCCGTGGCCCGAGTGCACCGGGTAGGCCCAGGCCATCGCCCCATCGGACATGCTCACGTGCCCTCCGGCCGCACCGGCATGATCGAGAATGTCCGAGACCGTGAGCTCACCCACGGGGACCGGGTCGTCGTCGAGTTCGAAGCGGGCCCACGTGCATGGGGCGAGCGATCGAGCGGCCCCGGCGGCCAGCTGCAGGATCTGCTCCTCGTTGGTGCTCTCCATCATCAGCTGGGCCAGGACCAGCAGGCTGCGGAGGCGGGACAGCGAGTCTCTGTGGGCGGCACCGCTCTCCATCGATGCGCCCGCGTCGATCACGATGATCGGGCCAGGAACTGGTCGGGTTCGACGTACCAGGGGTTGTCGACGACCATGCCCGACATCAGCACCTTCGGGTGGGTGTGGAGGATGTCGATGAGCACTTGGCCGTCGGTGAACTGCTCGAGGTCATAGAGACAGAGGATGGTCTGGGGGTACTTGGGGAGGAATCGGTTGAGCTCGGCTTCATAGGCGACGAGCAACTCGACCCCGGGGAGGTCTTTGAGGGCCCAGGTCATTTCGCCGGCGGCGCGCATGAACTCGTATCCGTCGTCGTCGAATGCTGCTCGTGCTGCTTCCGCCCAGAACGAGAGCATCTGATCCGGGCAGAAGAATCCACCAAAGAGGTAGGAATCCTCCGAACGAAGGACCGAGAGCTGGCCGCGGACTCGGCGGGCTTCGCCCACGATCATCTTGGCGTGTTCAGGGTCGCCCCGGTCGAGCACGCACACGCAGCGGTCGCCCGCTTCGAGTCCTGCCCGGAGGTACGGGAACAGGATCTGATCCCGCTGGTCGTCGCCGCGATAGAACGCGCAGATGTGGTCTCCGACGTGCATCTCCACGCCGGGCAGACCCGTCGATACAGACAGTCGCATTGCTCCGCTCCCGAGCTTGCGTTGGGTGGCGAAGCGTATCAACGGCTGGATATCTACGGCTCGTCACAGCAGGATTACTTCCGTCGAGAATCCTGACCTTGGAGGACAGGGTCTGCTCGCGGGTGACTCCGTAGCGTTCCAGGACACCCCAGCAGGTGCCGGTGGCCGGATCACCGACCGGCTCAGACCGGGCCGGATGTCTCCCAGGAGGTTTGCCATGGAACGTCGGACAGCGGTCGTGACCGGTGGGGGATCGGGGATCGGTTTCGCCACCTCCGAACGTCTCAGGGCCGATGGGTTCATAGTGGTTGTGCTCGACCTCGACGGTGCCGCGGCCGGACGGGCCGCCGGGGATGGATTGGGAATCGAGACCGATGTCTCCGATCCGGGATCGGTAGAGGCGGCCTTCCGACGGATCGCCGAGGAGGTGGGGCCGGTGGACGTGCTCGTCAACAATGCCGGCATCACCGGTTCGCAGCAGGCGACCCGCCTGCACGAGACGCCTTTGATCGATTGGGACCTGGTCACCGCCGTCAACATTCGGGGTCCATACCTCTGCTCACGGGCCGTGCTGCCCTCGATGGTCGAGCGCCGCTCGGGCCACATCATCATCATTGCGTCGGTAGCCGGCCTCAATCCGTTTCCGGGCCGGTCCGCCTATTCCACATCGAAGGGCGCTGCCTTGATCATGGCAAAGTCGATAGCCATCGACTATGCCGCTGATGGCATCCGCGCCAACGCGGTGTGTCCCGGCATGGTGGAGACGCCGATGACCCAGTGGCGACTCGACCAGCCGGATCTGAGGGCCGCAGTCGAGTCGCAGGTGCCACTGGGCAGGGTTGCCCAGCCCGAGGACATCGCCGACGCTGTCGCAGTTCTCGCTTCTGGCCACTTGTCCTATATGACCGGGCATGCCCTGGTGGTGGACGGTGGGTGGACCGCCAGGTGACGTCCGGCAACTTGCACCGTCAGTGGGTGCGGCCCGGTCCTGTCAGGACAGGTTTCCCGGCCGGGTTCGCCCTCCCATCACGTCGCCGTTGACCGGTCCTCGACATAGCGTCGCCTCATCGCCGAGTCGGTTCGAGGAGGTGGAGGCAGCGCTGACGGAAGGCCTGAACCCCGGGACACGCCAGAAAGGCGGCCCGAGTCGTTCGATTTCGGAGGAGAGATATGCAGATTCGTGGTGAAGAGGTAACGATTCCGACCTCGATGGTGGGCAACTATCCGAACCCCCGGTGGTGGGACGCCCACTGTGTACGGGACTGGACCGGTGACCAGGAGCCGCCGGACGCGTTCAACCGGGAGGCGTTGCAGGACGCCATGGCCGCACTGGTGACCGACCAGGAACAGGCCGGGCTCGACATCATCACAGATGGTCGTCTCCATGGTGACAACTACGCCGACCAAGCGTTGTACTACTACTACAAGCGACTCGGGTACGACCTCAAGGGCGGATTCCTGGGCTTCCCCATTTACAGCCGTCTGCATGCCGCCAGCGCCACCCAGGAAGTCAAGCGCCGTGGGGCGATCATGGTCGAGCAGGCCAGAGCGCTGAAGCGGGCGACCAACAAAGCCACCAAGGTTCAGTACACGGGTATCCAGGTGCTCGGACAGGCCACCAACGACCTTTTCTACGAGTCGGGACGCGACCGGGCCATGGCCATCGCCGCCGCCATCAACGAGGACATCCTCGAGGTCGATGCCATGGGGATCGACTTCATCCAGCTCGACGAATTCACCTGGCCGTACTTCTACGAGGACTGGGCGATCGAGGCCTTCAACCGCGCCGTGCAGGGTGTCAAGAACGCCAAGATCATCGTCCACATCTGCTGGGGCAACTGGGGCGGCACCCCCGCTTACTACCCGGATGAGACCGCCGAGGCCGGTGAGATCTTCGACCTCACCCAGCGCAAGGGCGAAGCGCCGTCGGCGACCGCCTCGGTGATTCCGAAGTCCTACGAGGCCAACATCAACGTGTTGAACCTAGAGAACTGCGGCCGGCGCGCTGACGACCTCAGCGGGCTCGACGTCATCAAGACCCACCCGTTGCCCGAGAACGTCCAGTTCTGGGCGGGTGTGATCGATGTGAAGTCGACCATCACCGAGACCGCCGAGGAGGTGGCGGATCGCATCCGCAGACTCCTCGAGTTCGTGCCGGCGGATCGCCTCGGCGTGACCACCGACTGCGGCCTCATCCTCCTGCAGCGGTACATCGCCGTCGACAAGCTCCACGCCCTGGTCGAGGGAACCAAGATCGTCCGGCGCGAGCTCGGCGTCTGACACAGCATCGGGGGTGGTGGAGGCCGGTAGCTCGGCCCCACCACCCTTGGTGTTCGAGAGGAGAGCGTTCGTATGGTCACCGACACGAAACCCGACGCCGCCGCTGAGATCGCTGAGATCGTCGGGCGCGCCCGGCGGGCTCAGGCCGCCGTTGCCGACTACAGCCAGGCGCAGGTCGACGAGCTCGTCACCGCCGTCGCCTGGTCGGTTGGTCGCGACGACCGGGCCGAGTCGCTCGCCCGGACCGCCGTCGACGAGGGCGGGTTCGGTACCTACGACGACAAAGTGACGAAGATCAAGCGCCGGGTGTTCGGTGCCCTCGCCGACATGCGCCACGTCAGGACCGTCGGCGTCGTCGAGGAGGACCCGGAACGGGGACTGGTGAAGATCGCCAAACCGGTTGGCGTGGTGGCAGCGCTCATCCCCACCACCGGCCCGGACGCCACACCCCCCATGAAGGCCATGTTCGCGTTGAAAGGCCGCAACGCCATCGTGATCGCAGCGCACCCGCGCACTCAGGGGAGCTCTCGAGCGGTGGTCGACGTGATGCGGGCGGCCTGCGAACAGGTAGGCGCCCCGGCCGATCTGATCCAGATCGTCGAACGACCGTCGATCGCCAAGACCCAGGCCCTCATGGCCCAGGTCGATCTGGTGGTCGCCACTGGCGGTGCCGCCATGGTGAAGGCCGCCTACTCGTCGGGGACCCCCGCCTATGGGGTCGGGGTGGGCAACTCGGTGCATGTGGTCGACGAAACCGCCGACATCGACGATGCCGCCGCCATGATCGCCGCCGCCAAGACATTCGACCTCGCCACCAGCTGCCTGGCCGACAATGCCGTGGTGGCCGAGGCCGCGATCGCCGACCAGCTCATGGAGGGACTCGTCGCCCGGGGCGGGCACCGGTGCGACGATCACGAGAAGGCGCTCCTCCAGAAGGCCATGTGGCCCGACGGAGGGCACATCCCCACCATCGACGTCATCGCCAAGCCCGCCGCACACATCGCATCATTGGCCGGTTTCGACATCCCCGCCGACCGCACCTTCCTGATCGTCGATGAGGACGGCGCCGGCCCCGACCATCCGTTCTCCGGTGAGAAGCTGTCGGTGGTCCTGGCCTTCTACACCTACCGCGGTGGCATCGGAGGTGCGGTCGAGATCGTCAACGCCATCACCGACTACCAGGGACTCGGCCACACCTGTGGGATCCACACCTCGAGTGATTCCAACGTCGACGCACTCGCCACCGGCACCCGCACCGCCCGGGTGATGGTGAATCAGAACCTCAACGAGGGCGCCGGCAGCGCTCGCAACGGATTGCCATTCACGCTGTCGCTCTCGTGCGGGACCTGGGGCGGGAACGTCACCACCGAAAACGTCAACGCCCGCCACTTCGTGAACCTCACCTGGGTGTCCCGTACCATTCCGCCCAAGGCGATCGACGAGTCCGAGCTATTCGCCGTACACTGGGATCGATACGGACGTGGCTGACCTACCGACTCCGAACGCACGGTCACACCCCTACCGAGGGTTGTCGGTTCAGCATGTCGATCAGACCCCCGATCCCGACTTCATGCGCTCCTACCTGCTCGGACGGGAGGTCTACCGGCGGTCCGACTACATCGCCCTCATCCATGGTGACGATGTCGGTTTGGCCACCGTGTCGAAAGAGTCCACCGAACCGCTGTTCTCGCCCGTGACCGAGGTGGAGGTGTGGGCCGGGCCGGATCGCATGCTGATGGTCGAGGATCCGAGCTGCGACGTCGGCAACGCCACCGCACTCGCCCGAACTGCATTGGCCAATGCGCGACCTGGCGTATCGGGATATCTCATCAAGGGCCAGTTCGAGCACATCAACTTCATCTGGGAGCCGGCGCCGATCCGCATCCATGTCACCGAGGTCACGCCCCCGGATCCGCCCAAACTGTTCGTGCAGGCAACGCAGGTGGTTGCCTTCGATGAAGATCTCCAACCGATCGACTTGGTGGTCGAGGCCGTCACCTTCCCGGATCTGGCCGACTCGGCTCCACCATCCGACGCCTATCTGCTTCCCTGCCGGGGTTCCGGGGCCGATCTCCCGGGAGAGGTGGCGTTCCTCGACACCCGTCCGGCAGATCGCCTCGACTGGACCCTGATCGGATGTGAACGCTCGATGCAGTTCCATCGTCACTTCTACGGCGACGAGCCGCGTCAGGTGGACATCTGCCCCAAGGTCCGGGTGGCCGGGGAGGATCCGGAAGGTCTGTGGCTGGTCAAGTGCTGCCTGATCGAGCGGGGCATCGAGTACGAGCGGGGGAGAGCCGTGGTGCCGTGGGGTTCGAACCTCGACGAAGTGCGGTCGGCTCTCAGGTTGCTCACCGGCATCGACCAGCCGGCTGATTCGTTCGCCTGGACGTGAGCATCCACCTCGCCGACTCCCGGGTGTACGGACACCTGTGGGCCACCGATGAGGCGCGTGCCATCCTCGGCGAGGAGGCGCGGTTCGGTGCCTGGCTCGATGTGCTCGCCATGCTCGCCGAGGCCCAGGCGGAGGTCGGCCTGGTCCCGTCCGAAGCCGCCGCCGGCATTCGTGCCCACGCCGACCTCTCCTTGATCGACCTCGATCGCGTCGCCGCCGAGACCCGTGCCAGCGGACACTCCACTCTCGGGTTGATTCGGGTGCTTCGATCTGTCCTCCCGGAAGACGCTCGCGAGTGGGTCTATTACGGCGCCACCGTCCAGGACCTCACCGACACCTGGACGTCACTGGTCATGCGCCGGGTTGGCGATCTGCTCGAACGGGACCTGGCCCGAATCGAGGCAGCCTGTCTGCTGCTGGGACAGGTCCACCGGGATACCCCGATGTTGGGGCGGACCCACGCCCAGCCCGGGCTGCCGATCACCTTCGGGTTCAAGGTGTCGGTGTGGGCAGCCGAGGTCCGCCGTCACCGCCGACGGCTGGCGGAGGGCCGGGTCCGGTGGGAGCTGGTCCAACTGGGCGGGGCCCTGGGCACGATGGAGTTCTGGGGATCCCAGGCGATACCGATGCTGGAGGCGTTCGGTCGGCGCAGCGGGCTCGGCGTCCCCACCATCGCCTGGATCACCTCCCGGGACGGAGTGGCCGAGTTCACTCACCTGTTGGCGATGGCGGCCAGCACGATCGCCAAGATCGGCAACGAGATCATGGAGTTGCAGCGGCTCGAGATGGGCGAGCTCCGGGAGGGGTTCATCGCCGGGACCGTGGGCAGCATCACCATGCCCCACAAACGGAACCCCGAGATCTCCGAGCACCTCGACACGCTGGCGCGTCTGGTCCGTTCCAACGCCGCCGTTGTGACAGAAGGCATGGTTCAGCTCCACGAGCGCGACGGGCGGGCATGGAAGGCCGAATGGATCGCGGTGCCTGAGGCGTGCGCCATGACCCTCGCCGCCACCGGCTTCGCCGTGACGCTGCTCGAGGGTCTGGAAGTGATGTTCGAACGGATGGCCCACAACATCGATGCCCAGAACGGGTACATCTTCTCGGAGCCTGTCATGCGGGCCCTCGCCGACATCATCGGCAAACACACCGCGCACGACGTCGTCTACGCCGCGGCCATGAACGGATTCGAAGCGGGCGTGTCACTGGTCGACGCCCTCCAGGCCGATCCCCGGGTGTCCGGCCATCTCGGCAGAGATCAGATCGAGGCCCTTCTCGATGTCGGGAAGGCGACCGGGTCGGCGCCCGCCTTCGTTGACCGGGTTGCCGAGGCCCTCAGATGAGAGCAGGCACCGCGCCCCGGATCTCTCTGGCGCTGCTCCCCACTCCTTTGGTGCCCGCTCCTCGTCTCTCGGCCGAGATCGGCGTGGAGGTGTGGTTCAAGCGCGACGACCTGACCGGTCTCGGGCTCGGGGGCAACAAGGTCCGTGCGCTGGAGTTTCTCATCGGTGCCGCCGAAGCCGCCGGTTCGGATTGCCTCATCACCGGCGGCGGCCCGCAATCGAACTGGGTGATGCTCGCCGCGCTGGCCGCCATCACCCGGGGACTCGACGCTCATGTCGTCTACTTCGGACCGGAGGTGGAATCCACCGGGAACCTTCAACTCCTGCGCAGCCTTCCAGGCATCGAGATCACCTTCACGGGCGACCCGGTGCGCGCCTCGGTCGATCCCGTCCTCGACGCCGTGGCCGGTCGCCTGTCCTCGGCCGGCCACCACCCATTCCTCATCGGGAGAGGCGGCGCCGGGCCCATCGGCGGGCTGGGGTATCTCCACGCCACACTCGAGATCGACCGGCAGGCCGAACAAACCGGATTCGCAACGGTCTGGACCGCCACTGGGTCGTGTGGGACCCAGGCCGGGCTGGTGGCAGGACACGCCGTCTCAACTCATCGCCGCCGCGTGGTGGGGGTGTCGGTGCACCGACCGGTCGAGGAATGTGTGGAGCGCATCGGGGCGATCGCCCGGGGAACGCTCGAGTTGTACGGCGCCTCCGCTGCCCCTCATCCGGATTGGGAGGTGCTCGGAGGCCAACTGGGACGCGACCCGGCCGCCGAGCGTCGGGTGGAAGAGGCGGCACGGCTGGTGGCGAGGACCGAAGGAGTGTTCCTCGACCCCGAGTTTGCCGCCCCGGCGA
This sequence comes from Acidimicrobiia bacterium, assembly GCA_050329955.1. GTDB lineage: Bacteria > Actinomycetota > Acidimicrobiia > Spongiisociales > ZC4RG35 > JAOUGY01. Next base: position 63,566 of record JBHJOH010000013.1, read on the forward strand.
TGGCCGAGCTCGTCGCCCGGGCGGCGGAAGTCGAGGGCCCGGTGCTGTTCCTGGTCTCCGGGGGCGGTCCCACCCTGCTGACCGAGGGGGCGTTCGCATGACCACCCCGCCCCCCGGGTACCTGGGCGCTGCGGGACGCGTCGCATCGGGCCCGGCTGCTTCATTGGTCGACACCGGCTATCGCCTCGAGATCGAGGATGCCGGACTGCTCCATCGGGGGTTGGGACTGGCCGACCTGGCCCACCTCCACGAGTTGGAGGGAATTGGTGTGGTCCCGCCCGCCGCCGCCGCCGCCCTCGGGTCGGAATTGCTCGTCATTCACGAGACGCCCGCCGACCGGTTCCCCTACGACGCCGTCTACGGCGATGCCTACAACAGTCGGGAACGTGAGCTGGAACGGCGACTCGGAGCGTTGGCAGGGTGGTTACACACCGGGCGAACCCGACGCGAAGCCGGCCGAATCGCTTTTCGGATCGCCACGAGATCCTCGCTGCTCGATCTTCACGATGCGGTGGCTCGCTTCGGCTCCTCATTGACCACCTTGGCCCGGGCGCAGGCCACGGCGCCGTGGAACGACACCACGTATCTCCAACCCGCCCAGCCGTCCACCTTCGGCCATTACCTGTCGGGCTTCGCCGAGCAGGTGACCCGCGATCTGGAACGAATCACCGTCGCCCACCGGCTTGTGAATCGGTCCCCAGCCGGTGTCGGCGGAGTCGCCGGTTCGTCCATTCCCCTCGACCGCCATCGGCTTTCCACCGCCCTCGGGTTCGATGAGCCCGCCGCGCACACCCGCGATGCCATGTGGTCGGTCGACTGGCTCACCGACGTGATGGTGGCCGCCACTCAGGCCGTCATCACCGCCGATCGGCTGGCAGAGGACCTGGAGATATTCGCCAGTCCCCAGTTCGGCTACGTGGTGCTCTCGGGCTCGGCCACCCGGGCTTCGGTGCTGCTTCCTCAGAAGCGGAACCCTTATGCCCTGGCGGTCATCCGAGGTGGTGCCGGGACCTTGATCGGTCGAACCACCGGGGTCATGGTCACGCAGCGGACCCCATCGGCTCGCACCGACAACTGGCTTCACGCCTATGGCGAGGTGCTTCGCTCCGTCGACCTGGCCCGACGCCTCCTGATCCTGGCGACTGATGTGGTCGAAGGTCTCGAAGTCGATGTGAGAGCGCTGACAGCGTCGGCCGGCGCCAACTTCTCGATCTCGGCCGACCTCACCGAACGGCTGGTGCTCGACCGGGGTCTCGACTACCGCACGGCCTACCGCGTGGTCGGTCGGGCCGTGGCCGATGCGGTTGGGTCCGGCGGCTCCCACCTCGAACCTGGGTCGCTCGACCGTGCCGCCGCCGCTCTCGGTCTCGGCGGAATCGACGACCTCGACGGCGTGCTGGCGGCGGTCAACGATCCCGCTGCGCTCGCCTACGGTCGCGATGTTGCCGGTGGCTCGGCACCCTCCCGGGTGGAGGCGCTGTGCGCGGACGTCACCCGGCGGATCGAGGCGTCGGGCACCTGGGCCGATCGGGCGAGGGCCGAGGCGGCCCAGGCCGAGCACAGGATCGTCGAGACGGCAACACGAATGTGGAGAGGAGGCGCCGATGGCGGTACTGATGATCGAATGCCCTGACTGTGGACACACGTACCGCTCGCTCGTGGTGGAAGGCACCCGGGTGCCTTCGGTGTGGGCCTGCTCGGAGTGCGGCGGCCGCAA